>JBHENM010000037.1:0-1691 GCA_046262035.1 Acidimicrobiales bacterium
AGCAGCTCGAGGATCCGGGCCTGCAGCCCGGTGGGAGCGGGAACGATGGGCGGGGAGTTCGCGGTGGCCGGGATGAGCCGCAGCTCGGCGAAGGCGTCGAGCAGGTTGCGCCCCGTGGGCCGGGCGTCGCGGTAGCCGCCGAGCCCGGCGATCTTCTGCTCGGGTGCGATGGCCCTTCGCGCCTCGCGTTCGAGCAGGCAGAATATGAGCAAGGCCAGGCAGATCACGCTGAGCAGGGCTTCGATGCGCCGGTTGCTCTTGAGGAACACGGGCGCCACCGCGAGCGGTCCTTTGAAGTTGCCGTAGCGACGTTCGACGACTTCTTGACCCTTGTAGCGGGCGAGCACCTCGCCGGCGGGCACGGCGGTCGGTTCCAGGTTGGTGAGCAGGCAGTACCAGCCGTCGGTCGCCGCTTCGGCGTCGATGGCGCCCTGGTCGAAGCGCCAGTCCAGCGTCGGCTTGCCGGACTGGTCGACACCGGCGTCGGCGACCAAGTAGTCGCCCACCCGGCGCTTCGACGCGATGGCCGCCACGCGGGCCTGGACCTGGGCGACGGTCGCGTAGTGGCGCCCACCCAGCCCGCGGGTCAAGGCGTCGAGGTCTTCGCGTGCCCGGTTCAGCTTCTTGTCCCGGGCCGTGGCCGCGGCGCCGGCATCGGCGGAGGACCACACGAACACCCGACGCAGTTCCAGCCCGGAGTGGTTGCGCTGCTTGGGCGGGGGCATCGTCCAGGTGTCCTCCAGCACCCGGTAGCTGCCCCGCCGATCGGGCGGATGGTGGGCGTCGCGTCGGGCGACGTAGTCGACGGGGGTGGCAGCGTCCCAGTCGCAGGCGGCGAGGACCTCGGGGCCGATGTAGAGCTTGGACGCCGGGGCGATGAAGGTCACGTCGGCGGCGATCATCTGGCGCAGGTTCTCGAAGGACACGAGCTTGCTGTCGCCGACCAGCAAGAAGCTGCGCTCGCCGCACATGGACCGCAGCGACTCCATGGCCCCGACGACCTGGTTCACCTCGCCCGCCCTGCCGTCGAAGGCCCGGTGCAGGATCGGCACGCCCCCGTCGCCAGTCACGGCCAGGCCGGTCTGGATCTGCTTGAGGTCGGGGCGGCGGTCCTTTGGATGGCCGTAGCTGGGTGCCACGAAGTCCTCGTCGATGGCGTCGTAGTCGCCGTGCAACGAGATCGAGGTCATGTCCCAGTGCAGGCGGGCGACATCCAGACCGAACTCCCGGATCGCCTGGGCGCCGATCGAACCGATGACACCGTCGAGCGCCGGGGCGAGGGCGTCGAGCGCCCGACCGATCCGGTCGTCGTTCAACGACGACGGCTCGACCCCGAAGACCTCCTCCACCGCCCACTGCTCGGCCCACCGCTCGACGTGCACCAGGGGACGCGGCGAGGTGAGCCGGTTCGCGATCAACGTCTCGATCACCCGGCCATGCGTGACCAGCGCGACATCCCGGATCGGGCACGCCCGATCCACGATCCCTCGAATGTCGAGGCGCTCACAGAACTTGGCGATCACCGGCAACGCCCCGAGCACCTTGTCCCGCCCGGCCGCCGGCGGGCCCAAACGAGGGCGATTCCTTGCCACAGAAGGACTTTCGCGACCGACCCGGGCGCCTCCTGCTTGGGAATCAAGATTCTTCGATCAACCCGACCCGCCGCCATGTGCGGAATCCGGGGCTAGCGG
>JBHENM010000038.1:0-1988 GCA_046262035.1 Acidimicrobiales bacterium
CCGGGCGGCTTCCCACCGACCCCTCGCCCACCGCTGGGAACGATCCTCCGGCGTGGACGTACCGCCGAGCCCGGCCGAGCGCCGAAAGATATGGGATGAATGTGGATGCGGAGGTCCGGAGGTTCAGCCAAACCTGAAATATAGCCTCTGAGCTGGTTCTTTATGGAGGCGGCGAGCGGAATCGAACCGCTGTACAGGGCTTTGCAGGCCCTTGCCTAAACCACTCGGCCACGCCGCCAGCGGGCACAGCGTATCGGGCGGGAGAGCCCTTCCCCCGACCTCTCCCAGCTGATTCCCAGGACCCGCCCAGACAGCGCAGAGCCCATCGGTCGAAACTATGCGCATGACTCCAGACTCAGACCCCCTTGAAGGCTCTCCCCTCACTCGACGCGGTCTTCTTGGCGCCGGGCTCGGCGTGGCCCTGGCCGGCGTCCTGGCTGCGTGCAGCAGTGACAGTGAGACGGCGGCTGGCACTCAGGCGACGTCCACCCCCAGCACGGCGGGCAACACGGGAACGGCCACGAACGGGATTCCGGCGCCAACCGCCCTGGCGCCCACTCCCGAGTGCGCTGACGACGACGACGTGACGCCGGCGCAGACCGAGGGGCCCTACTTCAGGGCCAGCTCCCCGGAGAGGACGAACCTCTTCGCCGACGTCAACCGCGGAACTCGGATGGTTCTCACGGGCACGGTACTGACGACCTCGTGCCAGCCGGTCAACCGGGCCCTCGTCGACTTCTGGCAGGCCGACGGGGACGGCGAGTACGACAACCAGACCTTCCGGCTCAGAGGCCACCAGTTCACCGACGCCCAGGGTCGCTACCGGGTGGAGACGGTCGTGCCCGGGATCTATCCGGGGCGCACCCGCCACATCCACGTGAAGGCGCAGGCCCCAAACGGGCCCGTGCTCACGACGCAGCTCTACTTCCCCAACGAGGCCAGGAACGCCAGCGACGGCATCTACCGGCCGGAGTGCGAGATGGCGGTGAAGGACGCGGCGGGCGGCAGCAAGGACGCCACCTTCAACTTCGTCGTGAACGCCTGAGGATTCCGCCTGGGGAAGTGCATGGGCCGCGCAGGCCCTGGGTATGGCTGCGGCGTGCCTAACGACCGACCCGCCATCCTCGTCGACGTCGACGGAACCCTCGTCGACACCAACTACTTCCACGCCGTCGCCTGGTGGTACGCCTTCCAGGAGATCGGCGAGGACGTGCCCATGAGCAAGATCCACCCGCTCATCGGAATGGGCTCCGACCAGCTCGTCGAACGTCTCATCGGGCGGGAGAGCGAGGAGGCCAGTGACGGCCACTCGCGCCACTACGAGTCGTACAAGAAGGACATCAAGGCCTTCCCCAAGGCCGCCGAGCTCTTGAAGGAGCTCGACCGGCGGGGAGGTCGGGTGGTGCTGGCCACGTCGTCCGACGAGAAGGACCTCGAGGTACTGAGGGGCGCCATCGGGGCCGACGATGCCATCGACGAGGCCGTGACCAAGGGCGACGTCGAGCACAGCAAGCCCGCCCCCGACATCTTCGAGGCCGCCCTCGACAAGCTCGACCTCGACCCCGACCGCACCCTCGTGGTCGGCGACACGGTTTGGGACATCGACGCCGCCGGGAAGCTCGGGCTCGAGGTCGTGTGCGTGCTCACCGGAGGCCACCCGCGCGAGGAGCTCGAGGAGCGCGGCGCGCTGGCCGTGTTCGAGGACGTGGCCGAGCTGCTCGACAACTTCGACGCCAGCCCGCTCGGCAAGCTCGTCGGCGGCTGAGCGGCTGAGCCGTCACGCACGCGACTGGCGCCCACGGCCCGGCTCTTTCTCGCTCACCTGGCCGCTTCCAGCGACCGGGCCGACGGTGACCGCTTCGCCCTCGTCGATGACCCCGGCACCCACTTCCGCCCGGCAACCGCCGGGGGCTAACGTTGGCCGGCGTCCCCGTGGGCGCGGACGACCACTAGGAGGACGCGAACCGGATGAGCGACAACGACCTCAA
>JBHENM010000039.1:0-19600 GCA_046262035.1 Acidimicrobiales bacterium
CGGCCGGCTTCTGCAGGGCGGTCGGCTCCCGTCCTCCGCCTGGGCAGGAGCTGGGGTTCCGTTCCGGCCCCGTCATCGGGCCGGCTCGACCGAGAGGAGGGTGAACTCGGAGTTGTCCACGTACGCGATCCGGCCCACGAACGGCGAGCCTACGCGCAGACCGATCGTCCGCCGCTCCCGCAGCACGAGGCCGGTGACGGGGTCGAACCAGTCGTCGACGGTGGCCGAGCCTTCCGTGGCGCCGCTGAAGACAGTGATCCAGCGGGTGTGGCGAGCCCGGATGCTGCGCCCGTCCACGGTGACGACCTCGTCTCCGATGTACTCGGTGTCCTGCGCGGCGCGGGTGTCCTCGTCACCGCACTCCCACTTGACCCGATCTCCCGGGGCGCGGCCGGCCATGTCGAACGACCCGCCCGGCCGGCACTTGAAGTCCTGTGTTCCGTGGGTCCACCAGTAGGCGATGTCGGTGCCGTAGGCGGGTAGGGCGTCACCGCACCGGTCGTAGTACTCCAGGTGCTGGACCAGGAACCACTGCTCCTCGCGTACCCCGCACCCGTGGCGGGTGACGATGCGCATGGTCACCGCGCTGTAGTCCCGCTGGTAGTCGAGAAAGGAGATGCCCTCGCCTCCTGTGGTGCGGTAGCGGTAGACGCCGGGCGCAGGCAGGCCGGGCACGGGCTTCGCTGCGTCGACGCCCGCGGCCCGGAAGCGAGCCACCGCCTCGTCGAGGTCGACGTCGCCAACCCAGTACCGGCCGCCCCACAGGAAGGCGACGCTCCCGACGGCGGCCAGCACGGCGAGGGCGACGAGCCGCTGGCGGACGGGCCGGGAGAGCTTGCGACGCGAGGGTGGAGCCGTCCAGGAGGAGGGGGGCGGCGGAGAGGTCGGCTGGCCCGTCCGCGCCACGCTTCTAGCGGGGACGGGAGATGCCGGCCGCCACGGCCAGCTTCTTCCAGTGGGGAACCCGCACGCGCGAGGTGAACACGTCGTAGCCCGCGCCTTCGATTTCGTCGAGGATGCCGGAGTAGAGGGCCCGGGCCCCGCGGATGCAGCGGGCCGACGACGGGGGGAGCATCGGAATCCCGAGGTCGGCCGACTCGTAGTACCGGCGCGTGCGGGCGATCTCGAACTTCATCAACTCACACCATTCGGGGGTGACCCGCCGCCCCCAGGGACTGGCGCCGAACCTCCGGATGTCCTCCTGAGGGATGTACACCCGGCCCCGGTTGAGGTCCTCGTCCACGTCGCGCAGGAAGTTGGACAGCTGGAAGGCGATGCCCAGATCTCTGGCGTGGGTGTAAGCCTCGGGCGACGTCGGCTCGAGGATGGGCAACATCATCTCGCCGATCACCGCGGCCGACCCGTCCATATAGCGCAGCAGGTGGTCGAACGTCTCGTAGGTCTCAGTGGTGAAGTCCATGGCCATCGAGCGCAGAAACCGGCGGAAGCACTCCGGGTCGATGTCGAAGGCCCGCACCGTGTGGACGACGGCCTTGAGCACGGGCTCGTCCGAGTCGCCGTGGGCCAGGTCGATGAAGAACCGGTCCCCGTAGTTGTCGAGCGCCCGCTTGCGGTCGGCGACGGGGGCGGAGCCGAGGTCGTCCACGATGTCGTCGGCGTAGCGGCAGAAGCCGTAGAGAGCGTGGACGTGGTGGCGCTTCACCGCCGGGAGCAGGTACGTCGAGAAGTAGTAGGTCGTGCCGTACTTGCGGTTCAGCTTCCGACAGACGGCGTACGACTCTTCGAGGGTCGTCATCTCGTCCTCACTCGCTCGGTTCTGGACTCCCGGTCGACCCGCTCGGCGGCTAGGCGGCCCGAGAGCAGCACCATCGGCACGCCTACACCGGGAAGCGTGCTCGACCCTACGAACACCAGCCCCGGCACACGCTTGTCGACGTTGTTGGGCCGGAACGGGCCCGTCTGGAAGAAGTTGTGGGCGATGGCAAACGGAGTGCCCCGCTCCATGCCCTGACGCTTCCAGTCGGTGGGGTCGAGGAACCGCTCCACCACCACGTCTTCAGTGGGATAGCCGTGGGACGCCACCCGCTCCACCAGCCGCTCCTGGAAGCCTTTGCGCTCGCGGTGCCAGTTCACCCGCCCGTCGAGGTTGGGCGTCGGTTCCAGGCAGTACAGGGTGATGCAGCCCTCGGGGGCGAGTGACGGATCGCCCATGGTGGGGCTGCTGACTAGGATGGACGGGTCGGGCATGAGCACGCCCCGCTTCATCAGCGCCTCGAACGCCCCCTCCCACGCCGCACCGAAGTGGATGTTGTGGTGGGCCGCCTCCTCCGGGAGGGAGCCGCGGACGCCGGCCATCCACAGGGCGCACGACGGCGAATAGTTGCCCCTCCGGGCGATCCGGGGCGGGGTCGTGCCCGGAAGAAGCTGACGGTAGGCCACGGGGAGGTCGGGGTTCAGCACCACGGCGTCGGCCGCAACCACCTCACCGCCCTGTAGACGCACGCCCGTGGCCCGCCCGTCGGCCGCCTGCTCGACCCGTTCCACCGTCGAGCCATAGCGGAAGGTGGCGCCCCCCTTCTCCGCCGCCTTGGCCAGGGCCCGGGGGACGGCGTGGATACCACCCCCGGGGAACACCACGCCCCGCACGGTGTCCATGTAGGTGATCACGCAGTAGATGGCCAGGGCCTCGTAGGGGGAGAGCCCGGCGTACATGGACTGGAAGGAGAAGATGCGCTGGAGCCGGGGATCGGCGAAGTAGGAGTTGACGACGTTGGCCAGCCGCCGCAGGCCCCCCATCCGGACCAGCTTGATCAGGGGCCACGGAGGCTGGAGCAGGTCGAACAGGGAGTCGAAGTTCCGGTCGATGAAGTGGGGCAGCTCGAGGTCGTACAGGTCGGTGAGGTAGTCGCAGAACCGCCCGAAGGCGAGGGCCTCGGTGGAACCGCAGACCGACCGGATCTCCTCGGTCATGGCCTCCCGGCCCGACCGCACCCGGATGGCACTGCCGTCGGCGAACGTCGCCCGGTAGATGGGGTCCACGGGGTGGAGGGTGAGGTACTCGTCCATGTCGGCTCCGGCGGCGGCGAAGGTCGCCCCCAGGATGTCGGTCATGGTGAGCACGCTGGGCCCGGTGTCGATCCGGAAGCCCTCGGCCTCGAACACGCCCGCCCGCCCCCCCGGGACCGTCTCCCGCTCGAGGACCACCACCTCGTGACCCCGGCCCACAAGATGGCACGCCGCCGACAGGCCCCCCAGCCCGGCACCGACGACGGCTACCCGCACGATACCCCGGACGTCATCGGTCCCGGCCGGCGACGAACTGCGCCAGGTCGACCAGGGCGGTACGGGCCGCGGGTACCAAGGGAGCGGAGTCGAGGGCCACCGTGGCCTCCGCTACCCGGTCGTCGATGGTCCGCTCGACCTGATCGACGGCACCCGTCTCCACCAGCACCTCCTGCAACGCCACCACCTCGTGATCGGTGAGGTTCGGGGCACCGTACCGCTCGAGCAGTCGGGCCGCGGCGCCGGTGGCCCGCTCCCGAGCCAGAGCGAAGAGGACGGTGGGCTTGCCCTCCCGCAGGTCCTCGCCCACGGGCTTGCCGGTCACGGCCTCGTCGCCGTAGATGCCGAGCAGGTCATCGCGCAGCTGGAAGGCCTCCCCCAGGGGCAGGCCGTAGGCCGACAGCGGCTCGGCCAGGCACTCGAGGCGGCCCGGCCCGGCCAGGGCCGCCCCGAGGTGAAGGGGTCGCTCGACCGTGTACTTGCCCGACTTGAACAGCGAGATGCGGCGGGCGGGCTGCTCCTCCACGTGACCGCGGGCCGTGCCCAACAGGTCGAGGTACTGGCCCACGTTGACCTCGACCCGCAGCTCGGTGAACACGGCGATCGCCTCCGGCGGCGCCTGGGCCAGCAGCAGGTCGGCGTAGACGAAGGCCAGGTCGCCCACGAGCACGGCCACCCCTTCGCCGAAGCGCCGACCCTCGCCGCGCCAGCCCTGGAGGGCGTGGCGCTGCTCGAACAGGACGTGGATGGTGTCCATGGCCCGACGCGTCGAGGAGCCGTCCATGATGTCGTCGTGGATGAGGGCGAAGGTGTGGAGCAGCTCCAGTGCGGCTCCTCCGTCGACAACCATAGGATCGGCCGGGTCACCCCCGGCGCCGACGAAGGCCCAGTGGCAGAAGGCGGGGCGCAGGCGCTTGCCCCCCATGAGGACCAGGTCGGACAGGGCGCGGAAGGGCTCGACCAGGTCGGGGTCGACCAGCTCCCAGCGCTCGACCTCAGCCTCCAGCAGGCTCCGGATGCGATCGTCCACCCGCCCGGCGATGCCGGTCAGGGTGGGGGGCGCCGCTGCGGTTGCCGGGACGACGCGCACAGACCTCCTCTACCTCATCGCCAGCGCGCAAGATTAGGCGCGCTCAGCCTGCGGTTCGGAGTGAGACCCGGCCGTGGATGACTCAGCCGGCGCGCACCCGCTGGAGCAGGACGACGGCCAGCATGCCCGTCCACAGGTTGGATAGCAGGAAGGGGAAGAAGGCGATGGGGGGCAGGAGCAGGCCCAGGGCGATGATCAGCCCGCTGTAGGTCAGCCACCGGGGCAGCACATCGCGCGTGTATCCGACGAGGCTGGTGGCGCCGACGAAGGCGGCCGTGGGTATGAAGGCGACGGCCACGGCCTGCCACTGGAGCAGGAGCAGGGTTCGAGCCATGACGGCGTCGCCGCCGTAGTCCTCCAGGACGGTCCCCGCCAGGCTCAACAGGACCACGACCGAGACTGCGCCCACGGTGAGGAGACCGCCGCCGAGGGAGAGCGTCGCCAGCCATCCCCGAGGGCCCTCCACCTCCCGCAGCCACCGGTAGAGCCAGCAGACGAACACCAACAGGAAGAACAGGCTGAACACGGTGAGCAGGACTCCGGCGCTGATCCGGCCGCGCTCGGCGGTGAACTGGCGGGCGGCGGCCTGGGCCGAGTCCTCGGGGTCGACGGCACCCACGGGCAGGAGGGAGGACCCGATGAACCCCACCAGGGCGTAGGCGACGCCGGCCCCCGCGCCCAGGCGGGAGAACTCCTGGCCGTCGGGCTCGTCGTCGTCCCAGTCCGGCTCCTCCGGATCGTCAGGCGGCGCCGCGGGAGCGGTCGCGGCCGGAGGGGAGGTCGGCGGACGGCGCCGCTTGGACGAAGGGGACACTGCCTAGGTCGGTCTCACGCGGCGGCGGGGGCGGATTGGGCCGCGGCTCGCTCGGTGCGGGCGGCCAGGGCGAACCCGGCGACCGCTCCGACGCCCAAGAGGGCGGCGCCTCCGGCGGCGTCGAGGACGAAGTGGTTGGCGGTGACCACGATGGCGAACAGGGTGAGCAGGGGGTACACCGCGGCCAGCGCCTTGGCCCACCAGGCTCGCAGGGCAGGGACCAGCACGAGGGTGGACCACAGGGCCCAGGCGAAGTGGAGGCTGGGCATGGCCGCGTACTGGTTGGAGATCTTGTGCACCGCTCCCGAGTCGAAGGACCAGAGACTGCCGTAGGTCTTGAGGGTGTCGACGAACCCGTACGAGGGCGGCATCAGCCGGGGCGGCATCAGGGGGTACGTGGCGAACCCGATGAGGGCGAGGCCGGTGGTGATGGCGAGGGTGTTGCGCCACCGGCGGTATCGCTGCGGGAACTTGCGGAACAGCAGGACGAGGGCGAACACGGTCACGACGAAGTGGAAGGTGCCGTAGAAGAGGTTCCACAGTTCGATGAACAGGTGCTGGTCGAGGAAGGCCTCCTGGACTGCCCGCTCGTGGTAGAGGCCCAGGAAGCGCTCGACGCGGATGATCTCGAGGGCGTTGCCGAGGGCGTGAGAAGCCGAGACCGCAGCCGACCCCTGGGTGTTCCGGATGACGCTGTAGATGCCATAGAAGACGGCGGCGTAGAGCACCTCCCGCCACCAACGCAGCGCCCGTGGCCCGCGTCGCCTGCGATCTTCGGACGCGGGCTCCTCGGGCTCCTCGTCCCCCTCCCCCGGGACGTCCACGTCCGAGTCGGAGATGGTGCGGCTCATGCCGCCGCCCGAACCGGCCGGTTCCGGGTGCCGACGGCGAAGGCGGGGGCGCCAAGGAGGCTCACCACCAGGTTGATGCCGTAGAGCACGAGGCCGAGGGCCACCGCTTGGCCCGTCTCCACACCGAGGGGTTGGAGCAACAGCACGAGGGCGCCCTCGCGTAGGCCGAGCCCGTTAACCGAGATGGGGAGCACCTGGGTCATGGCCACGACCGGGATGAAGGCCATCACCGGCGCCCACCCCACGTCGATGCCGAGCGAGCGGCTGGCGAGCCAGGCCACGAGCACCACCGTCACCTGGTAGGCCAAGGCCGTCGCCAGAACGCTGACGGCGGCCCCGGGATGGCGACGGATGCGGTGGAAACCGAGGTGCACGGCGCCTGCGAACCGCAGCCAGCTCTGGTTCTCGGTCAGCCGTTGACCGAGGCGGGCGTTGGCCGCCAGGGCCAGGATCCCCACCAGGGCGACCAGGGTGCCGACGGAGAACAGCAGCGCCAGCTGGCTGGCGACCCCAAGCCTGAGCAACGCGGGGTGGGTGAACAGAGCGAAGAGGGTGAGAAGGGGCAGCACCAGGAAGCCGGTCAGGCGCTCAAGCACGACCGATGCGAACGAGGCGGGGGCCTGCCCGTTGGAGGCGGACAGGCGCGAGACCCGCAGTACGTCACCGCCGATGGTCGAGGGCAAAAAGTTGGCGACGAACATCCCGGCCAGCGAGTGGGACAGGAGAGCGGGCAGGTCAGCGGGAAGTTCGAGCGCGGTCAGCACCCGCTGCCAGCGCACCGTGGCCAGGATCACGGCTCCCAACATCACCACGAGCCCGGCGATCAACCACGGGACGGCGCTGGACCGATCGGCGGGCAGGAGGGTGGACAGGTCGATGCGCGACAGCAGAAGGGTCAGCATGACGACGCTGACCACGATTCGGAGAACGAAGAGCACTTTCTGCCGGCGACCCACAACCTGCCCCTTGACGCGTGTTCAAAGCTTACGCAACCTGCGCCCCTTCGGATCGGACCGCGGGTACGTTCGCACCCGTGGAGGTCCGACGGATGCCGGTGGGTGGGGTGGCGCTCTCCGTGGCCGAGGCGGGCGCCGGCGGCCGACCCCTCCTCCTCCTCCACGGCTTCACCGGGGGGAAGGACGAGTTCACCGACTTCCTGGATCCCCTCGCCGAGCGGGGGTGGCACGCCGTGGCCGCCGACCTGCGGGGTCACGGCGACAGCGACCACCCGGCTGACGTCGCCGCCTACAGCCTCGAAATCTTCGTAGACGAGATCCTGGGCCTGGTCGACTCCCTGGACTGGGCCTACTTCGTGGTGATGGCGCACTCGATGGGGGGCGCGGTGGCCCAGCGGCTGGCCCTGGACAACCCCGGTCGGGTCCGGGCCCTGGTCCTGATGAACACCTTTCACGGCCCCGTGGCCATCGACCGGGCCCTGATCGAGCTCGCCATCAGCGTCGTCCGCCAGGGCGGCATGCCGGCTCTGGCTGCGGCCCAGGCGGCCCGGAGGGAGGCCGATCCCGCGGCCGCGGCGGCCCATCGCCGGATCGAGCAGGCCCGGCCCGGGTTCGCCGAGCGCCTGAACCGCAAGCTCCTGGCCTGCTCCCAGGACATGTGGCTGGCCATGGCCCCGCGGTTCCCCGACTGGCCGGACACGCTGAGCGAGGTTGGCAGCCTTTCGATCCCGACCCTGGTGATCGTGGGCGAGGACGACGCCACCATGCGGGCCGACTGCGAGCGGCTGGCAGCCGCCATCCCCGGTGCGCGGCTGGAAGTGCTGGCCGGCACCCGCCACGCGCCCCACCTGGAAGCCCCCGACAGTTGGTGGGGCCCGGTGGCCGCCTTCCTCGAGGGTTTGGTGGACGGCGCTGGCCCTACGATGCTGTCTGCGGCTTCGCCGACCCAGGGCGGAGTCCCAGCCCCGCCTTCCTCCCGAGCGTGGGGCCCCACCCCCACGCCGGGCCGTCGCAGAGGAGGAGGGTGACCAGTGATAGATGAATCCGTCGTCCAGCGGGTGCTGGGTACGGCGTTACGGACGGGTGGCGACTTCGCCGAGGTGTACGTGGAGGACCGCCGTTCGTCGTCCGCCCGTCTCGACGACGGCCGGGTGGAGGAGCTGACCTCGGGGCGGGACCGGGGCGCCGGCATCCGCGTCGTCCGGGGCCAGACCACGGGCTTCGCCCACACGTCCGACCTCTCCGAGACGGGCCTCCACGCCGCGGCCGAGGCCGCCGGCGCCGCCGCTCGCGGCCGAGGAGAGGGCGTGCGCGAGGTGGCCATCACCGACCGGCCACCCCAGCACCCGGCCGCCGTCCGGATCCTCCCCCAGGACGTTCCCAAGGCGGCCAAGGTGGAGCTCCTCCACCGGGCCGAGGACGCGGCCCGGGCCCTCGACGGCTCCGTCCGCCAGGTCGCGGTCACCTACGCCGACGGCCGCCGCCGGATCCTCGTGGCCAACAGCGATGGCCTCCTGTCGGGCGACGACCAGGTCCGCACCCGGCTCGGCGTCTCGTGCGTGGCTGCGGCCGACGACGTCCGCCAGACCGGCTACCAGACCACCGGCGGCACCGTGGGCTTCGAGCTGTACGACTCCGTCGACGTGGAGGACGTGGCCCGGGTGGCGGCCCAGCGTGCGGTCGACCTGCTCAAGGCCCGGCCCGCCCCCAGCGGCCAGGTGCCCGTGGTCCTGCGCAAGGGGGCGGGCGGCGTGCTCTTCCACGAGGCGTGCGGTCATGGCCTGGAGGCCGACCTGGTGGGCAAGGACGCGTCCGTGTTCCGCGGCCAGGTCGGCGAGCGGGTGGCCAGTCCCCTCGTCACCCTGGTGGACGACGGCACCTACGGCCAGGAGTGGGGCACCTACGGGGTGGACGACGAGGGCCACGCCGCCCAGCGCAACGTCCTCATCCAGGACGGCGAGCTGACCGACTACATGTGGGACTTCGTGCGGGCCCGCAAGGAGGGCCGGGAGTCCTCCGGCAACGGTCGCCGCCAGAGCTACCAGCACCTGCCCATGGTGCGGATGACGAACACGTACGTGCTGGCCGGCGCCGAAGACCCGGACGAGATAATCCGTCAGACCCCGTACGGCATCTACTGCGTCCAGCTCGGCGGTGGCCAGGTGAACACGGCCACCGGTGACTTCGTGTTCGGCATGACCGAGGCCTACCTGATCGAGAACGGCCAGGTCACCGCCCCGCTGCGGTCGGCCAACCTAATAGGCAACGGGCCTGAGGTGCTGCGGGCCATCGACGCCGTGGGCAACGACTTCGACACGTGGGCCGGCCTCTGCGGCAAAGACGGGCAGGGTGTTCCCGTCTCCTCCGGCCAGCCGACCCTCCGCGTCGCCGCCCTCACCGTGGGCGGCACCGGGTGACGGCGACGGACGTCACCTCCGCCGCGCCCACCGGCGGCCCCGCCCAATCCGCCGACCCCGACACCCTCCTCGGTCTGGCCGAACGGGTCGCGGGCTGGGCCGCCGCCGGGGAGCAGGTCGAGGCCTACGTGGCCCGAGGTCGCCACACGTCGGTGAGGGTCTTCGACGGCGACGTCGAGTCCTTGTCCTCGGCCGACTCCGAGGGCGTCGGCATCCGGGTCATCTCCGGCCACCGGCAGGGCTTCGCCTACGCCGCCTCGCTCGACGAGGCGGTGATCGCCGAGACGTTCGCCGAGGCCCGGGACAACGCCGAGTTCGGCACCGTCGACCCCTACCTCGGCCTCCCCGAGCCGGACGGCGTCCGCCCCGTCGACCTCGACCTCTTTCATCCCGAGCTGGCCTACTTCCCCGCCGCGGCCAAGGTCGACCTCGCCCTCGAGCTCGAGCGGGCCACCCGCGCCGCCGATTCCCGCATCAGGGGCGTCGAGTCCGCCGACTACGGCGACTCGATCTTCCAGGGCGCCATCGCGTCGAGCACGGGCGTGCGAGCCTCCCAGCAGCGGACGGTCTGCTCCCTCTGGTCCTCGGCCCTGGCCGACGACGGAACTGGGACGCAAACCGGGAGCGGGTATTCCGTTGGCCGCCGGCCGTCCGACCTCGACGTGGCCGAGGCCGCCACCGACGCCGCCTTCCGGGCGACCCGCCTGCTCGGGGCCCACAAGCCCCCCTCCCAGCGGCTCGCCGTGCTGCTCGAGCCGTCGGTCACCGCCTCGTTCCTCGGCGTGCTGTCCTCCGCTCTGTCGGGGATGGCCGCCATCAAGGGCCGGTCCTTCCTGGCCGGCCGGCTGGGCGAGCAGGTCGCCGTCCCCTTTCTCACCCTGGTCGACGACCCCACGAATGGCGCGGCTTACGGGGCCGCCCCCTTCGACGCCGAGGGGCTGGCCAGCAGGCAGAACGTCCTCATCGACGGTGGTGTCCTGCGGTCCTTCCTCCACAACACCTACACCGGGCGGCGCCGCGGGCAACCCTCCTCTGCGAACGCGGTGCGGGGAGGCTTCAAGACCACTCCGGGCGTGGGGTGCCGGGCCCTGAGCCTGGCCCCGGGGCAGGCCGACCAGGCCCAGCTCTTGGCCGACATGGGCGAGGGCCTCCTCGTCCAGTCGGTGACCGGCCTCCACTCGGGCGCCAACTCCACCACGGGCGACTTCTCCGTGGGCGTCGCCGGCCTCATGGTGCGGGGTGGCGAGATCGCCGAACCCGTCCGGGAGGCGACGATCGCATCGAGCCTGCCCCGGATGCTTCTGGGTGTCGTCGCCGTCGGTTCCGACCGCGAGTGGCTTCCGGGGAGCGTCGCCGGCATGAGCCTGGTGGTCGCCGACGTCACCCTTTCCGGATCCTGAGCCCCAGTCCCGTCGCTGTGCCTGCCGTCGGCCTCCCCATCTCCCACGCCATCATCCTGGGCATCGTGCAGGGCCTGACCGAGTTCCTGCCCGTCTCGTCCAGCGGCCACCTCATCCTCATCCCGTGGCTGTTCGGATGGGAGGAGCTCACCAAGAACCCCGACCTCAATAAGACGTTCGACGTCGCCCTCCACGTCGGCACCTTCGTCGGAGCGGCGGCCTACTTCGCGCCTGACCTGCGCAGGCTCGCGAAAGCGGGCATCGCGTCCGTCCGCCGGCGGTCCGTGGAGACCCCGGACGAGCGCATGGCCTGGCTTCTCCTGTTGTCGACCCTCCCAGGTGCGGCGATCGGCTCGCTGCTGGAGCAGGTGATCGAGGAGGAGTTGGGCCGGGAGTGGCTGATCGCCATCATGCTCATCGTGTTCGGTTTGGTACTGGCGGTGGCCGACCGGGCCAAGGGCGAGCGCAAGGCCGACGACTTCGGCTGGCGGGACGCCCTGGTCATGGGCGCAGCCCAGGCCGCGGCCCTCTCCCCCGGCGTCTCCCGCTCGGGGGCGACCATCTCCGCCAGCCGCTGGCTGGGTTTCGAGCGCGCGTCGGCGGCCCGGCTGTCGTTCCTCATGAGCCTGCCCATCATCGGCGGGGCGGCCCTGTACCGGGGCCTGAAGCTGGTCGCCGACGGCGGCCCGCCGGCGGGGACGGAGGGCGCCTTCGCCGCCGGCATCGTGGCCTCGGGCATCACCGGCGCCTTCGCCGTATGGGGCGTCCTCCGCCTCCTCCAGACCCGGTCGTTCACTCCCTTCGTGGTGTACCGGGTGCTGGCTGGGGTGGCGGTGCTGTCCCTCCTGGCGACCGGCTTTCGCTGAGCGGGGCCCGAGGGCCGCTCGGGGGCCCGCCCAGCCCGGGGGTGAGGGTGACAGTGACGGTCCCGTGGGTCACGGCAAAGGCCACGGCCCGGGCCTCCTCGGGACTCACGGCCAGCGTGGCCGACTCGGTCCCGGCGTCGACCACGAGGGCGTCGAGCGCCACCGCCAGGGTGGGCTCGCCCGTCCCGGACAGCTGGGGGTCGAAGGACGCCAGAACGTCCACGACGTCTCCCCGCCGGACCACGACCGAGGCACCCCCCACGGGCACGGCCACGGCCCGGGTCCCCGGGGGCAGGAGGGCGGCGACCCCAGCCAGGCCCTCGGGCGCCAGGTGTCCCCGGAAGACGGGCTGGCCGGCCAGCAAGGGGACGACGGTGGTGCGCCCCGCGACCTCGGCCACGGACCGGGTCGCCGTCTCGGGCAGGAACGCGGCGGGCACCTGGCGGACGGCGAGGTCGGCGGGCTCCACCTCGGTCCCCCGCTCGACCTCCCGGCTGGCGACGACCACCGGTCGCAAGGGGCCGTAGCGAGCGGCCAGGGACTGGGCCTGGCCCACGAAGCGGGCGACGACCAGGCCGGTCATGAGGGCCAGCAAGACCGTCACCAGCCAGAACGCGAGGGGGGAGCGGGAAAGGCGGAAGCGGAGCAGACGGGACAGGCGCACGGAACGTCCTCCTCGGGCGCGCGGAGACACGGCGGGAGGAAGTGCGCGAGCCGATGCTAGGGAGAAATCGGGGGCTTTCCTAGAGGCGCAGGAACTTCAGCCGTCCAGCGGAGGGAGCGTCCCAGGGTCGACGGCCTGACCGCACGAGCACGCCCGGTCACCGGGGATGGCCGGCGCCGCCCTCTGGAGCAGGCGCTGCACCTTCTCCACGTTCTCCCTCAGCACGCGGAAGACCTCGTCCATGGTGACGGGAACGATGCCCTCCACCCCTTCGAGCCCCACGTCGTAATCGGTCACCAAGGCGACCCCGGCGTAACAGATGCCTAGCTCCCGGGCCAGCACCGTCTCGGGGTACTGGGTCATGTTGACGACGTCCCAGCCGGCGGAAGAGAACCAGCGGGACTCGGCCCGGGTGGAGAAGCGGGGGCCCTGGATGACCACCACCGTGCCGCGGGGATGGGCCGTGATCCCCTCCGCTTCAGCCGCCTGGGCCACGATCGTCCGCAGCTCGGGACAGTAGGGGTCGGCGAAGGCGATGCAGTTGAGCACCGGGCCGTCGAAGAAGGTGTCGACGCGACTGCGGGTGCGGTCCACCAGCTGGTCGCACAGGACGAACTCGCCGGGCTTGATCTCGAGCTTGAGCGACCCGACGCTGCACGGCCCGAGGATGCGCCGGACGCCGAGCTTGCGCATGGCCCAGAGGTTGGCCCGGTAGTTCACCCTGTGGGCCGGGAACTCGTGGTGAACGCCGTGGCGGGGCAGGAACGCCACCCGGCTCCCACCCAGGTCCCCAACCACCACCGGCGCCGACGGCGGTCCGTAGGGCGTCTGGACCACGACCTCCTCCACGTCGGACAGGAACCGGTAGAAGCCGGTCCCGCCGAAGATCCCGATGTCGACCGCCGGCGTCGCCACCAGGGCCGGGCTCAGGCGGTCTTGGCGTCGGGCTTGCTGCCCTTGCCCGACGACCCCGACGACGCCTTCTCGCGGCCCGAAGACGACTTCTCGCCCGATCCAGAGGACGCAGCCTTCTCGGTCTTGCCGGTCTTCTCGCCCTTGGCCGCCTTGTCGCCGGCCTTCTCCCTGGTATCCGACTTGTCGCCGGAATCGGCCTTCTCACCGTCCTTGTCCTTCGACCGGAGGGCGGGCCGGCTGTCGGTCCGGTAGAAGCCGCTGCCCTTGAACGAGATCCCGATGGTCCCGAACACCTTGCGCAGGGCCCCACCGCACGACGGGCACGTGGTGAGGGCCTCGTCCTTGAAGGACTGAACGACCTCCAGGTGCTGGCCACAGGCCTTGCAGGCGTACTCGTACACAGGCATGAAAGAAGCCTCCACAACCGTTCCACGGCTGAACGTCCGGCAACCCAGCGGCGTCACCCGCACCGGTTTCGGAACATTGTACCGACCCCCGTACGATGAGCCGGTGGAGCGTCCGGAACCAGAACTCACCCTCGAGGCGGTGTCGGCCCGCCTGGAGGAGCTGGAGAGCGGGTTCCACGACCTCGAGGCCCGGGTCCGGGAGCTGGAGGAGGCCGGGAGCGAGTTTCGCCTCGCCCTCAACCGGTTGGGTGACGCCTTGGCCGCGACCCACGACCGGCCGGCGATGTTGCGGGCCGTGCTCGAGACGTGCGCCCTCTACCTCCGGGCCTCCTCGGCCGTCTTCTACGGCGCCGTGGCCGGAACCGGCCGCCTCCGCCCCCTGGCCACCAGTGGGGAGGGCCCGGCCGTCGAAGAGCTGAAGGAGCTCACGCCCGGCGAGGGCCTGGCGGGGACGGCGGCGGCCTCCGACGGGGTCGCGGTCTGGCCGAACGGGACGGCCCCGGCCCCCTCCCCCAACGAGCCCCCGGCCTCGGCCGCCGCCGTGGCCGTGCCCGTTCGGTCGGGTGGGCACGACTTCGGCGTGCTCGCCCTGTACGGCCGCTCGGTCGACCGGCCCTACACCGAGGACGAGGTCGAATCGCTCGCCGCCCTGGTCCGCCAGGTCGAGACGGCCATCGAGAACACGTTCTTGTACGAGGAGGCGACCCGGCTGTCGATCACCGACGGGCTGACGAGTCTCTGGAACCGCCGGCAGTTCGACCTCCGGTTGGCGGCCGAGCTGCAGCGGGCCGTGCGCTTCCACGAGCCCTTCTCGGTGGTGATGATGGACCTCGACCAGATGAAGCCCATCAACGACCGCCTGGGCCACCAGGCCGGGGACGGCGTCCTCATCGAGCTGGCCCACCGGGTGGTCGGCGCCATCCGGGACGTCGACCTGGTGGCACGCCTCGGCGGTGACGAGTTCGGCCTCGTCCTCCCCAACACGGGGGTGGCCGGGGCCCTCCGGCTGGCGGACAAGGTGCGGGGAGTGATCGGCGATCGGCCCATGGAGGTGGACAAGGAGACGGTCGAGGCGACTGTCTCCGTAGGGGTGGCCTCCTACCCGGAGCACGGCGCGACCGGGCGCGAACTGGTGGCGGCAGCGGACGCCGCCCTCTACCGGGCCAAGTCGGCGGGCGGGAACCGTATCGAGCATGCGAAGGTGGGCGGATGAGTCGACCAATCCGCAAGGCTGTCATTCCTGCAGCCGGTCACGGCACGCGCTTCCTCCCCGCCACCAAGGCACAACCCAAAGAGATGCTGCCCATCGTCGACAAGCCGGCCATCCAGCACGTGGTCGAAGAGGCGGTAAGGGCCGGGATCAGGGACATCCTCATCATCACGGGGCGGGGCAAACGCAGCCTCGAGGATCACTTCGACCGGTCCTTCGAGCTGGAGCACTCCCTCGAGGCCTCAGGAAAACTCGACCTGCTCAAAGAGATGCAGGACATCGCCAACATGGCCGACATCCACTACGTGCGCCAGGGTGACCCGAGGGGTCTGGGCCACGCCGTCTCCGTTGCTCGCCAGCACGTCGGCGACGAGCCTTTCGTGGTGATGCTGGGCGACGACATCATGACCGAAGAAGCCAAGGTGCTCGAGGAGATGCTGGGCGTCTACGACCACTACGGCCACTCGGTGATCGCCTTGAAGGAGGTGTCCCGCAAGGAGGTCTCCTCGTACGGCTGCGTTCGTCCCGAGCAGGTGGACGACAATCTGGTCCGGGTGCTCGACCTGGTGGAGAAGCCCAAGCCCGAGGAGGCGCCGTCGAACCTGGCCGTCATGGGCCGCTACGTCTTCACGCCGGAGATCTTCGACTGCCTCGACCGGGTGCACCCGGGCAACGGCGGGGAGATCCAGCTCACCGACGCCATCGCCCTCCTCCTCGAGCACCAGACGATCTACGGCTACCTCTTCGACGAGGACCGCTACGACGTGGGCGACAAGCTGGACTACCTGCGGGCCACCGTGGAGCTGGCCATCGACCGCGAGGACCTGGGCCCGAGGTTCCGGGCCTTCCTGGCCGACCTGGTCCAGCGCAAGAAGCTGATTTGAGCGCAGCCGCCGGCCGGGCCTGCCGCCGAAGCGACCCGGGGACGCCGTGATCGACCTCCAGTCGGCCCGGCAGGTCATCCTGGCCTCCTGCCCGGTCCTGGCCCCCCGGAGCCTGCCTCTGCTCGACGCCCTGGGGTGCGTGACCAGCGGGACGGTCGTGGCCGGCCACGACGTCCCCTCGTTCGCCAACTCGGCCATGGACGGCTTCGCCGCCCGGGCGGCCGACACCCCGGGGACGCTCGAAGTGGTGGGGACCACGGCGGCAGGGGCGGCGCCGGCCGAGGGGGTCGGTCCGGGCCAGGCGGTGCGGATCATGACCGGGGCGGCGGTGCCGGACGGGGCCGACGCCGTGGTCATGGTCGAGCGGACGTCGCCCGCGGGCGAGGGCAAGGTGGCCGTCGACGTCGCCGCCACGCCGGGCGACCACATTCGTCTGCCCGGCGAGGACCTCCGGGCGGGACAGGTGCTGTTCGACCCGGGGACCCAGCTCGGGCCCGGCCACCTGGGCGTCCTGGCCAGCGTGGGGGCGGAGAGCGTGGAGGTCTTCCCCCCCGCCCGCGTGGGAGTGCTGTCGACCGGGGACGAGCTGGTCTCCGGCCCGGGCCAGCTGCGCCCCGGGCAGATCCGGGACAGCAACCGGCCCATGCTCCTCGCCCTGGTGAGGCAGGCCGGGTGCGTGCCCGTCGACCTCGGCACCGCCCCCGACGACGAGGCCGCCATCACCGCGGCCATCGAGCGGGGCGTGACGGAGTGTGACGCCATCCTCACCTCGGGTGGGGTCAGCGTGGGCGACTTCGACTACGTGAAGACCGTCCTCGACCGGCTGGGCGAGATGCACTGGTGGCAGGTGGCGGTCAAGCCGGCCAAGCCCCTCGCCTTCGGCACCGTGGGCGGCACGCCCGTGTTCGGCCTGCCGGGGAACCCGGTGTCGTCCCTCGTCTCCTTCGAGCTGTTCGCCCGGCCCGCCCTGCGCCAGATGACCGGCCACCGCGAGCTGTTCCGTCCCGAGGTGCCGGCCGTGGCCGACGAGCCGTTCGTGCGCCGGCCCGACGGCAAGCTCCACCTGGTGCGGGTGCTGGCCACCGTCGACGACGAGGGTCGGGTCCACGTGCGGTCCTCGGGCGGCCAGGGCTCGCACCTGCTGCGGGCCATGGCCCTGGCCAACGCCCTGGCCCTGCTGCCCGACGGCGAGGGAGTTCACACGGGCGCAACAGTGAAGGCCATGCTCCTCACCTAATCTCGGTCCATGGAGCCGCTGGTCGACCCCCACGGGCGCACCGTCCGGGACCTGCGGATCTCCGTCACCGACCGGTGCAACCTACGCTGCCGGTACTGCATGCCGGCCGAGGGGATGGACTGGCTGCCCCGGGCCGACCTCCTCACCTACGAGGAGATCGAGCGGGTGGCCCGGGTGTGCGTCGAGCGGTTCGGGTTCGACGGCATCCGCATCACCGGCGGCGAGCCCACGGTGCGGGCCCACCTGCCCGTCCTGGTGGAGAAGCTGGCCGCCCTGCGTCCTGCCTCTGGCGCCGGCGAGCGCGGGCCGGACCTGTCGCTCACCACCAACGGCGCCACGCTCGGCCTGCTGGCCGGCGACCTGCGGGCCGCCGGCCTCCGACGGGTCAACATCTCCCTAGACTCGCTCCGCCCGGACACGTTCTTCGAGGTGACCCGTCGCCACGCCCTCGGGCAGGTGCTCGACGGTATCGACGCCGCCGTGGCGTCCGGCTTCTCCCCGGTGAAGGTCAACTGCGTGCTGGTGCGGGGCGTGAACGACGGCGAGATCGTCGATTTCGCCACCTTCGGGCGTGAACGGGGCGTGACCATCCGCTTCATCGAGTTCATGCCCCTCGACGCCGACGACGGTTGGTCGGCCGGCAGTGTGGTGCCCGGCGCGGAGGTGGTGGCGGCCATCGACGCCGTGTTCCCGCTCGAACCGGTCGAGCAGAGGGGATCGGCCCCCGCCGAGCGCTTCCGCTACCTCGACGGCCGGGGGGAGGTGGGCGTCATCGCCAGCGTGACCCAGTCGTTCTGCGGCAGCTGCGACCGCGTGCGCCTCACCGCGGAGGGGATGTTCCGGAACTGCCTGTTCGCGGTGAAGGAGACCGATCTTCGCTCCGTCCTGCGCTCGGGGGGCTCCGACGACGACGTGGCTGAGGCCATCCTCGCCGACGTCGGGAACAAGTGGGCCGGCCACTCCATCGGCCAGGTCACCTTCCGGCGCCCCGACCGCTCCATGAGCCAGATCGGCGGGTAGGAGCAGGTCGCACGTACACTCCAGGTTCATGAGTGACCGTGGCCTGACCCATATCGACCCGCTGGGCCGGGCCCGCATGGTCGACGTCACCCCCAAGGAGGCCACCCACCGGCGGGCGCTGGCCCGGTGCAAGGTGATGATGAAGCCGGAGACCACCTCGATGGTCGCCAGCAACTCACTGACCAAGGGCGACGTCCTCGCCGTGGCCCGCGTCGCGGGCATCCAGGCTGCGAAGCAGACGCCCAACCTCATCCCGCTGTGCCACCCGCTCCTGGTCGGCTCGATCTTCGTGAACTTCACCATCGGCGACGACTCCGTCGAGGTGGAGGCGCAGGTCGAGACCATCGACCGGACCGGCGTGGAGATGGAGGCGATGACCGCCTGCGCGGTCGCCGCGCTGACCATCTACGACATGTGCAAGTCGGTCGACCGGTCGATCATGATCACCGAACTGGTGCTCTGGGAGAAGACCGGTGGACGTCACGGGATCTACCGCCGAGCGGTCGAGGACTGACCATGTTCCAGGCCGCGTCCGGCACGGCGTCATTCGCCGCCTCCGGCGGTCTGCCGCTTGCCTCCTCCTGCCTCGGCTAGTAAGAAGAAGGGGCGCCGGCTCCCCCCCATCCGCGTTTCGCGGGTCGTGGCGCAGTACCGTCCATCGAGGTAAAGGAAGGTCTGAGGAGCGTGACATTGGTTCTTCTGGTCCTCGCTGGAATCTGGGCCGCAGTACTCATTCCCCCCGCTGTCCGTGCCCGGGCAGAGGGTCGACCGGGTGACTCGATCCACAACTTCAAGCGGCAGCTGAGCGTCCTGCGCCGCACCGGGCCCCACCGTGCCTCGGTCAACGGCGGCCGCCCCGCTGGTGGCGACCACTGGTACCGCTCCCACGTCTCCCCTCCCACGCTGGCGCCCGTCCACGGCCCGCTCCGCAGCAGCCGGACCCCCGTGGCCGCCACCCGGGCGCCGGTTCGGGGCATGCGCCCCCCGACAGCCGTGTCCGCCGCTCGCAGCCGCACCATCCGCCGCCGGCGTGACGTGCTGACCGCCCTTCTCGTCGCCTGCCTGGCCACTCTGGCCCTGGGCCTGCTGTTCTCGATGGGGATCATGATGGTCGCCCACATCGTGTCCGACGTGCTCCTCGTCGCCTACGTGGCCCTCCTGGTCCACCAGCGCAACGTGGCCGCCGAGCGGGACATGAAGGTCCGCTTCCTGCCCCAGGCCCAGCGGTTCGACCCCGCCCTGCTGCGCGCCGAGCCGGCGCTGCTGCGCCGGTCGGCCAACTAGCCGGTTCCTTCCTCCGGCCCGGCGGGGCCCGTGGACAGAAGCACCGAACTGGCCGCCCTCGGCCAGGACATCCGCCGGGAGCTCGACGCGGCCAACGCGGCGCGTGAGGTCGCCCTGGCCGCGTGCCGCCGGACCATCCGGTCCTCTGGCAGCTCGATCCGGGCCGTGCACCTCCTCCGCCCCGAAGAGGCGCTCCGGCTGGCCGACGAGGCCGGGGGCGCCCTGCGGCAGGCCCAGGAGGCACTCGCCCCCTTCCCGTCGCTGGTGGGCAGCGGCCCCCTGCACGATGCGGCCAAGGAGTACGCCGAAGCCCGCCTGACCGCGGCCATGGTGGCCGATGCG
>JBHENM010000040.1:0-1293 GCA_046262035.1 Acidimicrobiales bacterium
CCCCATAACTGATATTATGGGGACTAGAGTGCGAGGATGCCACGGGCCGGCAAGCTGTCCCCCTCGTCGCGCTTCGCCGAGCTCGTCGACGCCTGGCTGCGGGATCTCGGCACGACCAAGCCGGCGGCCAACACCGTGGCGGCCTACCGGCGGGACCTCGAAGGCGTCGCCCGGCGCATCGCCGCCGATGCCGAGGTCTCGGTGCTGCACCTGGAAGACCTGACGAAAGACGCCATGCGGGGCGCCTTCGCCTCGTGGGCTGCCGACCACGCCGCAGCCTCGGTGCTCCGTGCCCACTCGTCGTGGTCGAGCTTCTTCGACTTCTTGGTGGCCGAGGATCTCCTGGAGGGCAATCCCATGGCGGCGGTGGCCAAGCCCCGGGCGGTCGTATCCGCTCCCCGGGCCATCCGGGCTCCCGATGCCGCGAGTCGGTTGCTGGGCGTCGCCACCGTGGCCGATCCACGGGGACGCGACCCCTGGCCGGCGCGGGACCTGGCCCTGGTGGCCACCTTCTGCGTGACCGGCATCCGCGAGTCCGAAGCCGTGGCGCTGAGCATGGGGTCGCTGGAGGGGACCGCCGGGGCCCGCCGCCTGCAGGTGGTGGGCAAGGCCAACAAGACCAGGGCCATTCCCATCGAGGCCGGGCTCGAGCAGGTCCTCGACGCCTACCTGGGCACCCGAGCGGCCCGGTTCCCCAGACACGATCTGCAACATCCAGCCACGGCCCTGTTCGTCGACGTTCGGGGCCGCCGCCTCTCCGCCGACCAGGTGAAGTACCTGATCGAACGGCTCTACGTTCGCGCTGGGCTACGGGCGCGGGTGCCGGCGGGAGCCATGGTCCACGCGCTGCGACACACTTTTGCCACCTCGGCGCTCGAGGCGGGCGCAGACGTCGTCGAGCTGCAGACGCTGCTGGGTCACGCGTCGTTGGAAACAACCCGGCGGTACCTCGACGCCAGCGCCGAGGGACTGCGCGACGTGGTCCGTGGCCATCCTGGCCAAGTGGCACTGCGCGAGCACCTGCGGGGACTGGCGGATGAGCACCACTCCCCTCCCCCATCGCCTGGCCCAGCCTGAATCGAATCGGGGACCCGTGGAACGACAATGTCTCGACAGCGAACGATAGTTCGCCTTGGGCTTCGGACCGCGGATCCAATTCGCGATAACCGCCCTTCTCGCGTATTAGGCAACCGTCCGTCCGCTCGGGTTAGTCCGTCGCCCGGACTCGTCTTCGTCGGATCGGCGTGACAGGGCGTGGTCCTGCGGCGGGCGCGGCGACGCCCAGGATATTGA
>JBHENM010000041.1:0-3379 GCA_046262035.1 Acidimicrobiales bacterium
ATCGCCGGCCAGCCGGCCGCCGTCCTCCTCGCCCCCGATGGCTCCGAGGTCAAGCGCTGGCTCGGCCCCTTCGACGAGGCCGAGGCGCTGCGCCTGGCCGCCCGGTACTGACCGCCCGCCCGCTCCGGTGATCGACGCCCCGCTGGCGTTGGCTTTCACCGCCGGCATGGTCGCCGCCTTCAACCCGTGCGGCTTCGCCCTGCTCCCCGCCTACCTCGCCTTCTACGTCGGGGCCGACGGCGACAGCCAAGCGGAGTCGACCAGCACGGCCCGGGCCGGGGCACGTGGGGTGGCGGTCGGCGCTGCGGTCACCGCCGGGTTCGTGGTGGTCTTCGGCATCGTCGGCACTGCCGTCACCCAGCTGTCACTGTCGGTCCAGAGCTTCGCACCCTGGCTGACCGTCGTGCTCGGGGCCCTCCTCTGCCTCCTGGGCGTGGCCATGCTCATGGGGTTCCAGCCGACGTTGAGGCTCCCCCGCATGGGTCGCCTGGCCGGCGGACGGGGTTTGGGCTCGATGTTCCTGTTCGGCATCTCCTATGCCACCGTGTCCCTGTCATGCACCCTCCCGGTGTTCCTCACCGCGGTGGCGGGCACCTTCAGCGAGTCGAGTGTGGTGGCCGGGATGACGGGGTTCCTCCTCTACGCACTGGGCATGGGTGCCGTCCTCATGGTCCTGACCCTGGCGGTTGCCTTCGCCCGCCGTTCGCTGGTAAGCGCCATGCGTCGGGCATTGCCGCTCGTGTCCCGGGCCTCGGGTGCGTTGTTGGCCGTCGCCGGCGCCTATGTCGCCTACTACGGCTGGTACGAGATCGCCTCCAATCGCGGCATCGATGCGCCGTCGGGCCCGGTGGCGTTCGTGACCGGCGTCTCCGGCGACGTCTCGACCTGGGTGCAGGACGCCGGCGCCGTTCGTATCGGGCTGGTCGCAGCCGCGGTCGTTGCGCTCGTCCTGATCGTCGCCGTGCGGCGGGCCGGCAGGCCCGGTGACCGGCATCCGCAGATCGGCTCTGGTCGGGCTAGCCCTCGGGTCGGCCGGCGCACATGAACGCGCGGCGCGTGACCTCCGTTCGCTGGCCTCCACCATCCGCACCCGGGGAGGCTCAATCGTCACGCAATCAAGATAGGCCCGCCGGCGGCTCCTCTCATGAGCCCGCCATGACCGACCAACCCTTCCTCGACGCCACCATGGCCCACCTCGATGTGGTGTGGAGCATCGCTCGCCGCATGAGCGCGGACTCCGCCGATGCCGAGGACCTTGTCCAGGAGACCTACGCCCGAGCCTGGCGGGGCTTCGCCGACCAGGGCCGGGGCGACGTCCGGTCGTGGCTCGTGGCCATCTGCCTGAACACGGCGAGATCAGAACTGCGCCGCACTCGCCGACGCCCGGTGACGCTGATGGGCAACTCCGACCTCGACGAGCATGAGGCATCCGAGGACGTCTGTGGCGACGCCCTGGCCTCTGTGGAGCGCCAGGCGGTGTCCCGGGCCCTCGCCGCCATCCCCGAGGCGCAGCGGCGGGCGATCGTGCTGGTCGACATCGGAGGCCTCACCGCCCGGGAGGCGGCGGAGATCGAAGGCTCGCCACGTGGGACGATCCTGGCCCGCCTCCACCGGGGGCGGCGCCAGCTCGCTGTTCTGGCCGAGCGGGAAGGCCTCCACCGTGGTCCATGAGGATGGCCGCCATGAGGATCGCCGCCTCGCCGCCTACCTCGGCTCCGAGCTCGGCCCGGCCGACGTCGAAGCGGTCGAAGCCCATCTCCTCGACTGCGACGGGTGCTGGCAGGCCGTGAACGAAGCCCGCCGCGGGCGCGCCCTGGGCGAAGCCATGCGCGTGCTGGCGCCGGCGTCGTTGCGGGACCGGGTGCGGATGAGCATTGAAGGAGCACCCCCAGCGCCACGCCACAGCCGACGCCGCCGTGGGCGCAGTGCCGCGATGGTCGTGGCCGCCATGGCCCTCGTCGGCGGGCTGGTCTGGGCCGGCGCCGGCACCGGAGGGTCAGATCCAGCTTCCGTGACCGCCGTCGTACAGGCGGCCGCTGACCGAACACCACCTTCTGCGGTGGTGGCCGACGGCCAGGAGATCGCCTTGTCCCGCGACTTCCTCGACGGCCGTGCCGTGACCGTCGCCCGCTCTGCGGCGCCCTTCGACATGCCGCCCGGAGGTCGCCATCTGGGCGCGCCCGACACCCCCTGGGTCGCCCGGCGGGCGTCGATGACCGTCGTCTGCCTCAGCGGCCCCGACAACGTCCTGGTCGTCGCCGACCTCCCTGCAGAGCGCCTCATCGCCTGGGCGACACGTGGGGCTGCCCCCCCGGTGCCGGCGTGACGGATCCGCCGATCACGGTGATCCCCGTCGGGGAGATCGCCGAGACTGGGGCATCGGGCGGGCGCCGCCGCCCGCTGGTGGCCCTCGTCGAGGCGGATCAGGCGCCCCTGCTGGCCCGCCCGTACTTCGCCGCCGGCGACCCCGGGCCGATCATCGCCGCCTTGGCCCAGGTTCCCGAGATGCTCGAGGCCACCGCGCCGTTCCTGGGCCGCGTCCTCGGACCATCGTGCCTCCCGGCCCGCATCAAGGAGATCGTGATCCTGCGCACCTCGGCGCGGGCGTCGTGCCGGTACTGCATTGAGGCCCACACCGTGGTCGCCCGCGACGTCGGGCTCTCTGTCGCCGAGGTGCGGGCCCTGCGCGGCGAGCTGGGGGTGGAGGCGACATTCCCTGATCCGACCGAGCGGGCGGTCATCGGGTGGTGTGACGCCCTCGTCGGGACCGGGCCGGTTGACGCGGACGTCAAGGCCAGTCTCGGCGCCGCCTTCGCCGACCACGAGGTCGTGGAGCTGACGCTGCTGGGGGCCACCACGCTGCTGCTCAACCGCTTCTGTACCGCTCTCGACCTCCCCACCTCGCCCGAGGTGGTTGCCCGGCTGGTCGCCGAGGGACTTTGATGAGCGAGCGGACCGTCGGCGGGCGGGTGTGGATGTACAGCAACTACCACTGCAACATGGCCTGCGCCTACTGCCTCACCGACTCTGCGCCATCGTCGCCACGGAGGGCCCTGTCGACCCAGGCCATGGTCACGGTGGCCCACCAAGCAGCGGACCTCGGCTTCTCGTCCCTTGGCGTCACCGGCGGCGAGCCGTTCCTGCGCGTCGACATGCCCGAGACGCTGGTGGCCATGGCCGCGGTGTTGCCCACACTGGTCCTCTCCAACGCCACGCTGTTCGGTCCTGACCGCGCCGAGCGGCTGCGTCCCCTGGCTGATGCTGACGTGGCTGTGCAGATCTCTCTCGACCGGGCCGAGGCCGCGCCCAACGACGAGCTGCGGGCCCCCGGCAACCACGCCCGGGTGGTCGAGGCCATTCCCCGGTTGGTGGGCATGGG
>JBHENM010000042.1:0-11551 GCA_046262035.1 Acidimicrobiales bacterium
CCGTCACACCCTCATGCGAGAATGAAAGGGTCGCATAGCAAGAGGTCGGGCCGTCACCGAACTCCAACAACGTTCGGGACATCCTCGACCGTAACGGTGATTTGGCTAGTATCCGGATTGAATTTAGGGTCGAATCGTACGGATTTGGCGTCATCGGAGAGGGCAAGAAACTCGCGCTCGATGGACTGGAAACGTTCTTCGGCTCGCTCAATCCTGTCCCGACAGTCATCGATTGCACCCAACGCGACCCCTATCCAGCGGAGGACGAGGCGTGAGTCTTATGCGCAGTCCTGGTGCTGTCCAACGTCACAGCGAGGCGGGCGAGCACCGTCAGATCGACGTGCAGCGCTACGCGCTCGATACGACGCACCCGGAGGGGCAGCAGCGCCCAACGGTGCTTGAGGGTGCCGAACTCACGCTCCACAGCAGCGCGGCCTTTGTAGAGCGCCTTCCAGCGCAGGGAGCCGCGGGGGATGAGCGTGTGCAGGCGGTCGGCCTTGATCCAGAGCGAAGCGGGCGAGCACTTGCCCGAGGGGCACCGGTACTTCGCAGCGCCCCGCTTGGCATCGGAACCGGCGAAGGTCCAGACGCCGTGCTCGCACGACGGGGGGCGGTGCTCGCCAGCGACGACCTTGCCGGTCAGACGAAGGGGGACGATGGGACGAATCCCGCGGGACTCGCACTCGTCGTAGATGGTGCCCGCGTCGTAGCCCTTGTCCATGGCGCAAGTCGATGGGGCGAAGCCATTGGCCCGCATGGAGTTGAGCAGCGAGGGGACCACGGGAACCTCAGCATCCTTTGCAGTCTGCGTTTCCCAAGCGACGGGGAGGCCGGTGGTCGTGCAGACAGCGGCGTGAATCTTGTAGCCGTAGTACCCGCCGCCCTTGCGCGTGGAGACTGCCGAACGGTGCCCCCACGAAGCGTCAGGGTCGGAGAACCGCTCCCGCAGCTTGCCGCCCTTGCTCACGTACCGCTGGCCGTTTGCGTAGGCGGGCAGGTCGCTTCCGTCGATAGCGACGTGTGTCCCGAAGTCCGGCATCTGTTCGCGCAGGGCCATGAGCACCTGAGCGATGCAGGTGTCCAGAAGCGTCTTGTGCTCGCGCAGCTTGGCAGCGAACCGATAGCAGGCGTAGACGCTCGGCGTCCCTCCGATGGCCCGAACGAGCGCAGCGTGGTCACTGACCAGCGCCACCGTGCGGGTCCACGTCGGCAACGTGTACAGGCTCTTGATGAGCACCATTCCGACCATCGACCGGATGGGGTAGCCAGGTCGCCCCGTCCAGCGGGTCTCCTGCAGGTCCGCGATCAGATCGATGATCTCGGGGGTTTCAAGCAGGCTGGCTACCTGTGCCGCGCCATGCGGGGGTACCGTGGGTCCGGCCATTGGAGGCGCAATCTCCTGTGGTCCAGAGCCGGGGGTGTTAGCGCACCGCCCGGCTCGTCTATTTGCGGTCTCTTCTGGCTCTCAGTGTACCGATGGGGTATGACACTGAGCCGGGGTATTTACTTCGGCGCCTTGGGGTACCTGTGGACGACAAACCTAAATACTAGGCTGCTCACCTGCGACTATGAGTTTCGCTCGCCTCTCCTAGGTCGCCACCAGACTCCTGTCCGCCGGCGTCGACGTGCGTACCGTCGCGGGTCGCCTCGGCCACCGCAACGCTGCGACGACCCTGAACGTCTACTCGCACTTCCTCGCCGAGTCCGATAGGAAGGCGGCCAACGTCCTCGGCCGAAGACCTCGGCGCGAGACGTATCCCGGCCCTACGCCCTGACCGGCACGTAGCGGCTATGCCGAGCGTGTGACAGCCGCGGATATGTTGCGCGTTCTGGGATACCGTGACCAAGGCGTGATCGACAGTTCTGGCGCGGCGGGTGTCAAATTCCCTCCAGCGCGGATCGCGGAGCTGAGACCGAAAGGTCGAAAGATCTACGGCTCGATCACCCGATAGGTCCGCCACTCCCGGCTCTCCAACAGGGGATTCACCCGTCCTTGGACGATCTCGCGGAAGTGGGCCGTCTCGAGGTGGGCCTCCATTGCCGCCTCGTCCACGTACACCTCGTAAACGAGAAACGCGTTGGGATCGTCCACAGACTGATGAAAGCGGTAGGCCAGGCAACCGGGCTCCTCCCCCGCTCGGGCGACGGCCTCGCGCATGGCGGCGATCACGGCCTCCGATGCCCCGGCGCGAGCGCGGTACCAGGCCACCTCCACGACCATTACCCGATGCTACGTGGACGTTTGCGTGACGCTCGACGCTGTGCGCGGCCGTCGTCACGGGAAACAGCGGCAACGTTGAAAGGGCAGCGACGCAGGTCGGGCGCTTCCGTCTTGAGCCGGCCAGCTACGCGAGGGCCGACCCCCGACGACCGGCTGCACAGGTCCGGCATGCCTCGCTCGGAGGCGCGGCTGGGTCACCTCAGCAAGGGGATCAACCAGCGCCCTGGCGGAGACGACCACCGGCACCACGAGTTCCTCGGGTCTCATCTGGAGCGTCGGGATCGAGACGGTCGCCTGAGCGCATGGAAGAACGGTCACCGTAGGTAATGGGAATGCTCGGAAAATGCGCGCTCTCGCGCTGGCGCCACTACCGATCGGGGTGTCCCAGAACGACGCTCCTGCAGGTTGGCGAGGAGTGTCCGCTATCGCCAGTCGTAGGTCATGGTTACCGCCCCGGCCAGCCTCTTGGTCCGGCCAGTCACTCGGTGCACGGGCTCGCCCATAACGGGCTCGCGCTCGGTGAAGACCATCCGCCATTGCCGGTTGACCGTCACCGCCACGAGTGACCGGCGATCCGGTATGACTCACCACCGGCGTCGCGGGGCAGTGTGGACTTCCGGAACGGCCGTCATTGGGGACACCCCGTTTCCGGCCGACGGGCATTTCCGGAGTTGCCGTCGCACGGCCGGGTCCGGAGCGGCCGGGAGGCCGGCGGCGGCGATCGCCCGTGGACCGGTCTCTACCAGCGTCGCCGCACCAGGCTTCGGGGTTCCGTGCGACGAACGATGCGGTCTGTGGTCCGCCAACCGGACTTCTGCACCCGGCCGCGATGCGACATCGGTGAAGATGGGGCGTGCGCATTCGGGCCCTCGGGACGTTCGAGGTGGAAGGCGTGTCTTTTCGCGACCTTGGGAGCCGAAAGGGCCGAACGCTGCTGAAGATACTGGCCATGGCGGCGGGTCACCCGGTTTCCGTCGACCGGATCGCTGACGTGCTGTGGGGGGGACGATCAGCCAGGGCGTCCTGCCGAGCAGGTCGGCGTGCTGGTATCGCGTCTCCGGGGGGTGCTCGGACCGGAGCGCATCACTCGGTCTGATGCCGGGTACGCGCTCCTCGTCGACTGGGTCGACGTCATCGAGCTGCGGAGCCTTGCGGCAGTCGCGGCCCGGGCGCTGGCCGACGGTCGGGTCGGCGCGGCACGGGCGGCTGCCGACGCCGCCCTGGGGCTGGCCCGCGGTGAGCTGCTCGCCGACGAGGACGGCGAGTGGATCTTGCCCCACCGCACCGCCGTCGCCGCAACCGTGACTCAGGTCCAGCGGCTCGCCGTTGACGCCGCGGTCGCGGCTGGCGACCACGGCTCGGCGGCGGCACAGGCCGAGCAAGCGCTGGCCCACGACCCCTACGACGAGGTCGTCCTGCGGACGCTTATGGCCGCCCACTTGGCCGCCGGCCGTCCGGCGTCGGCGCTGGCCGCGTACGGGCGAGTCCGGGCCCGCCTGGCCGAGGATCTCGGCGTGCCGCCCACGGCGGAGACCGAGGCAATGTACGGGCAAGCCCTCGGCGCCGCCAACGGCGACGCGGTGGCCCAGTCGGTGGAACGAACGGCGCCGCCGGGCGTCGTCGGCCGCACCAAAGAGATCGCGGCCCTCGACAACGCCCTCGCCGAGGTGGCGCGCGCCGGTGGGCCCTCGTCGTGGTCGAGGGGGACGTCGGGATCGGCAAGACCACGCTGGTGGAGGCCTGGTCGCGGCTGGCGGAAAGGGACGCCGTCGTGCTGCGGGGCCGGTGCGACGAGCTCGGCCGGGATCTGCCGTTGCAGCCGGTGACGGACGCTCTGGCGGATCATCTCCGCGTCGTGGGCAGGGAACGGGCGGCCGACCTCCTCGGCGAAGACGCCGCCACGCTGGCCCCGCTGCTCGGTCCGGTGATCGCTTGGGGCGCGACGGTGGTCGCCGACAACGATTCGGCGCGAACGCGAATCTTCGCGTCGCTGGTGGCGGTCTTCGATCGGGTCGGCGAGGCAAGCCGACCGTCCTCGTGGTCGAGGACCTCCACGCGGCCAGCGCTGGTACGCGGGCGTGGCTCTCCTTTGCACGGCGGCGCAGCCGCAACACGCGCCTGGTGGCATAGGGGGTTTGAGCGGATGAACCGCGAGGAGTGGAACGATCGCTACCGCGCCGCGACGATCCTTTGGGAGGTCGATCCGGGGCCTTTCCTGAGTCGCGAGGTCGGGGCGGCGTCGCCCGGTGTGGCGTTGGATCTAGGCGCGGGCGAGGGCCGCAACGCCATCTGGCTCGCGCAACGGGGATGGCGCGTGACCGCCGTCGACTTCTCCGACGTGGCCGTCGCTCGCGGCCGCGACCTCGCGGACCAGGCGGGTGTGGCCGACGCGATCAACTGGCTGACCGAGGACTTAGGGGACTTCCAGCCGGCGCAGGGATCGTTCGACCTCATCCTCAGCCTGTTCGTCCATGTGGCCGCCGACCAGCGAAGAGCGGTGCTGCGGCGCGCGACCGCCGCGCTGGCTCCGGGCGGGACCATTCTCGTGGTCGGGTACGACCACGCCAACGCCACCGAGGGCAAGGACGGCGTCCGCGACCCGGCGCTGCTCTTCGGTGCCGAGGACATCGTCGAGGAGTTGGAAGGTCTGCAGATCGAGCGAGCCGAGCAGCTCCGGATCGGCGAAGCCGTCGATGCGATGTCCGAGCGGTCAAGGCGCCGGCCTGAACGCGGGACCGTCCATGCGACCCGCCACAACGAGTCCGGACGCCACGCTGAGCGCAGCCACCACCCACACCGCGGCCCGCAGGTCGAACACGTCGGCCACGACGCCGCCCAGCAGCGCCCCCACCACGTAGCCCGAGTCGCGCCACAGCCGGTAGACACCGACCGCCGTGGCGCGCCAGCTGGGGTGGGCGACGTCGCCGACGGCGGCGATGAGGGTCGGGTACACCAGAGCGGTGCCGATCCCGATCAGGACAGCGCCGACCGCCCACGGCGCAAACCCGTGGGTCGCCGCCATCGCCCCCAGAGCCACGCCCTGCAGGACCATGCCGGCCACGATCAGCGGCTTGCGCCCGACCCGATCGGACCACGCGCCGGTGAACAGCTGCGCCACGCACCACACGCCGGGGTATAGGGCGGCCAGCACGCCGATGGCGCCGACGGACAGCCCTCCGGCGGCGAAGAGCAGCGGGAGAAGCCCCCACGCCAGCGCGTCCACGGCGTTGTTGACCAACCCCGCCTGGCTCACTGCGCTCAGGGACCGGTCCCGCCACGTAACCCGGACGAACACCGTGGCCAAACGGTCGCCCGCGTCGCCAGCGGCGGCGGTCGTCGACGCCTCGTGGCGGGCGTGGCCGACGGTCTCACGCACGAAGACGGTGGACAGCCCGAGCCCGAGGGCGGCGAACACGATGCCCAGGTAGAACGGCTCCGGCCGCAGCCCGTAGCGGGCGGCGATCTCGCCCGTCACCAATGCCGTCAGCGCCACCGCCCCGTAGCCGGCCGCCTCGTTGAGCCCCAGCGCCAGACCTCGGCGAGCCGGGCCGGCGAGGTCGATCTTCATGATCACCGTCGTCGACCAGGTCATGCCCTGATTAACGCCGAGCAAGACGTTGGCGACGATGACCCAGCCCCACGACGGCGCCCATATCAACAGCAGCGGGACGGGAACGCCGACGAGCCATCCGCCCACGAGCACCGGCTTGCGGCCGATGCGGTCGGCGAGCGCCCCCGTCACCAGGTTGGTGAGCGCCTTCGTGGCGCCGAAGGCGACGACGAAGGTGGCGGTGGCCGTGAAGGCGCCGAGGCCGAAGGTCCGCTTGGCGAGCAGCGGCAGGACGGTGCGCTCCTGGCCGATCATCCCGCCGACGAGGGCGTTCACCGCCACCAGCAGGCTGAACTGAGCGAGGTTCTGGCGCAGGCCCAGCCTCACCTCGCGGGGCGGGTTGGCGACCCTCACGCTCCGGTCTCGAGCGGTCCGTGACGGGCGGACCACTCGTCGGGCCCGCCGATCAGCACGGTGACGTCGTGGCGGCCTTCACGAGCGAGCAGGCTGGCCGCGGTCATGGCGCGCTCGCCGTGACCGCACATCACCGACACGGGTCCGCCCGGCGCGTCGGCGACGGTCAGCGAACCCAGTTCGGCATGACGAGCGCTGCGCACGTGCCCGGAGACGTACTCGCCCCGTTGGCGCACGTCGAGCACCGGTCCCGACACGTCCTCGATCGGGCGCAGCGGCGTCGTCTCCAGGTCGTAGCCCGCGGACGCCCAGGCCTCGACGCCGCTGCCGAGCACACCCAGCAGCTGGTCGTAGCCGACCTCGCGCGCCTGCCGCGCCAGCTCTGCGACGTGGGAGTCGTCGTCGACCACGAAGACCACCGGCGCGCCGAACGGCACCACCCATCCCAACCAGCTCGCGAACTGTGGACGCAGAGCGATCGACACCGACCCGGGCACATGGCCGCGCCCGTAGGTGTCGACGGGACGGGTGTCGACCACCCACGCGCCGGCGTCGCGCAGGCGCCGCACGTCTTGGGCGCGGAGGGAGGGAAGCACGGCCTCGCCCGGTCCGTAGAGCTGCGGACCGGCGCGGTTCACGTCGCGCAGACGCAGGAAGTAGGAGGGGAACGTCCCCAAGCCTCCCAGGAGCTGCTCGACGAAGGCGTCCTCGTCGGGCGCAGCCAGCAGCGGGTTGGCACGCTTCTCCCGGCCGATCGTGGTCGTGCGCTCCCCGTCGGCTGGCGCCGAGCAGAACGACCCCGCGCCGTGGGTCGGGTACACGGGCAGGTCGTCGGGAAGGACGAGTATCCGTTCCTGCAAAGACCTCCACAACGACCGCGCCAGCGACTCGGTCTGCTCGGGGTCGATGAGATCGGTGCGGGCGATCGAGTCGACCAGCAGCGAGCCGCCGGAGAACAGGGCCACGGGCGCCGGGCCGTCGAGCAGGAGGTAGGCGAGGTGCTCGGGCGTGTGCCCGGGCGTCCCGACGGCCCGCAGGGTGAGCCCTCCAAGGTCCACTTCCTCGCCGTCGACCACGCCGCGCGCCTCGAACCGCTGGTGGGCGTCGGCGGGAACGATGAGCGACGCTCCCAAGGCGGCCAGCTCGCGGGCCCCGGAGACGAAGTCGGCGTGCAGGTGCGTCTCGACCGCGAACGCTACGTCTAGCCCGCGTCGCTCCGCCTCGGCGAGGTAGCGGGCGGGATGGCGCTCAGGATCCATAACGAACGCCCGGCCGTCTCCGACGTCGATGAGATACGACGAGTTCCCCAGCCCCTCGGCGACGAAGGCGATGGGCTCGACCCTCAGATCCGTCATGCCGGCTTCGTCGCCGCCACCACGATGTAGCCGAGGTAGGGCACGGCCTTGCCCATGCGAGGCATGAGCCACGCCATCTTGCGGATGTGGGCCGGCCTCGCCGCCACGCGCCCCATGATCGCCAGGCTCCGTCCGACACCTTCGTCGGCGAGGAACCCGCGCGGCGTCATCATCTCGAACGGTCCTGTCTCGGTCTCCAACTGCGACAGTCCCGCCGACTGGTACAGCCGGACCCAGTCGTCGATGGTATCGAACTCGAGGCCCGGACAGACCTGGCCGAGGAAGATCTCCCTGGCCTCCGGCGTCGGCGGTCGCCGCCAGAAGAACTCGGTGGCCAGAACCCGTCCCCCCGGCGCGGCGACACGCGCCAACTCGGCAACGGCGCGGCGGCGGTCGACGAACATGGTGACCGCCTCGGCGATGACGGCATCGAAGGAGCCGTCCGCGAACGCCAGGTCGAGGATGTCGCCGGGTCGCAGCGAGACCAGCTCCTGAACAGCGGCGGCCCGTACGCTCGCGGCGGCGCGCTCCAGCATCAGCGGCGAGAGGTCCACCGCCGTCACGTGCGCGCCGACCCGCTGGGCGATCGCCACCGCCGTGGTGGCGACGCCGCGTCCGACGTCCAGCACCCGAGTGGACGCCGAGATGGAGGCCCGCCGCAGGAGCGCCTCGGTCGACGCGCGCCCGCCGGGATGGATCACCCGCTTGCCGATCACCGCCATGAACCTGTAGGGGTCGAGCTCGACGATCTCCTTGGATGCCAGCTTCGTCATGCGCTCATCATCGAGCCACCAACGACTACTGTCAAGAGTTCGTTTGAGGACTTGACAATAGCGTCTCCCCGGTCGATGATGCACCGCATGGGTGACCGGACAGCCAAAGATGCGCTTTTCGACGGCTTCGCCGAGGTGGCCAAGGCGCTGGCCAGCGGCCGCCGAACCGAGATCGTCGACCTGCTCGACCAGGGCGAGCGGTCGGTGGAGGAGATCGCCGAGGAGATCGGCCAGAGCGTGGCCAACACGTCGCACCACCTGCGGGCGATGGCCCGGGCCGGGCTGCTGAGCACCCGCCGCAACGGGACTCGTGTCTATTACCGCCTGGCCAGCCCGCGGGTGGGCGACCTGTGGGCGGCGCTGCGCGACGTGGCCGCCGAGCATGTCGCCGGTCTCGAACGCCTGGCGGACGCCTACCTCGGCGACCGGGACGGCGTCGAGTTGGTCGACCGCCAGGAGCTGGCGGCGAGGCTCAGGCGTCGGGAGGTCCTGGTGCTCGACGTGCGGCCCGAGCCCGAGTTCGCCGCCGGCCACATCGCCGGCGCCCGCTCGGTGCCCATCGCGGAGCTGCGCCGCCACTTGCGCGTCCTGCCCAAAGACGCCGACGTGGTGGCCTACTGCCGGGGCCGGTACTGCGTGTACGCCGACGACGCGGTTCGGGAGCTCACCCGGCGCGGTTTCCGGGCCCGGCGGCTGATCGACGGCTTTCCGGAATGGAAGCGAGCCGGGCTGCCTGTGGCGGCCGGAGAGGGAGGTTGAGCGGCATGAGCACGCAGTTGGTGGTCGATCCGGAAGCGCTGCGCGACGAAGTGCGCCAGAAGTACCGCGAGGTGGCCGTCTCCCCGCATGCCACCTTCCACTTCCACACCGGTCGGACGCTGGCCGCTCGGCTCGGCTACGACGCCGTCGCGGTCGGGGCGCTGCCTGACCGGGCGGTGGAGTCCTACGCCGGGGTCGGCGACCCGTTCTCCCTGCGGCCGCTCCAGCGCGGTGAACGGGTGGTCGACGTCGGGTCGGGGGCGGGGTTCGACAGCTTCGTCGCCGTAGGTCAGGTGGGCCCGACCGGCGCGGTGATCGGTGTCGACATGACGCCCGAGATGCTGGAGAAGTCTCGGGCGACCGCCGCCGCCCTCGGCCTCGCGAACGTGGAGTTCCGCGAGGGACTGGCGGAACGGCTCCCGGTCGCCGACGGCTGGGCGGACGTCGTCATCTCCAACGGCGTGATCAATCTCTGCGCCGACAAGCGGGCCGCATTCGACGAGATTTCACGGGTCCTACGACCGGGCGGTCGGCTCCAGTTCGCCGACATCGCCAACGGGCGTCCCGTCCCAGCCGAGGCCCTGAAGGACATCGACCTCTGGACCGGCTGAATCGCCGGCGGTCTGCCCCGTGCGGGCTGGCAGAGGATGCTCAAGGAGGCCGGGTTCGTCGACGTTGGAATCGGTCCGCCCGCCGACACGTTCGGAGGCGCCTCGGGCGAGCAGAAGGCGCGCACCTATGAGGTGTACGGCTACGCGTTCCTGGCCCGCAAGACATAAACGCGCGAGAGACCGCGGGTTGGCGGTTGGCGAGCGACGACAGCTGAGACCCCTCGCCGTGCGACGCCCGGGGCCAGGTCAATCCGACCTACGTGCCGGAGTCGCGGATGTCAAGCAGGGGGATGTCGACGCGCACCATCCCGGGATCGAAGCGAGCTCCTCGCCGGGCGGGCATGACCCGGACACGCTCGACGACGAGCCGCACCAGTTCACGGCGCTGACCGAAGTCGGCTTCGATCCACAGGTGCCGGGGGTCAGGAGGGAGCACGATCCTCTGCTTGCTCTCGCGATCGACCTGGTGTGGAGCCGGTCGACCTCCCGTTCCAACCTCGTCCTAATCGAGCGGTACCGGCGCTGGCCAATGGCGCCTCGAACGTAGAACTCGTCGTCGAGCGTCTGCATGCGGCTCTGCGCCGATCCCAGCGCTGCAAGCGCTCGGCCCAGCGATCCGTCGTCGGCCGGTCCGGATTGAGCGAGAACCGCCTCGCGAAAGGCCGGCGTTGTGAGTAACTCCAGCACGCGCCAGGCGACGAGATCGTCGACGGGTTGGGCCACGATCGTCAGCTGGTGGCCGGGGCGACTTCCGGCACACACGTAGCGCTTCGTGTGGTCGTCCCGAGGGCGGGAAAACATCCGACCGCCGCACACACCGCAGAAGATGAGGCCCATGAGCAGGTACTTCGTCGGCGTGTTCCCAACGGTCAGCCGTTCGGGGTTCAGCAGCACGGCCCGGACGTGGTCCCGCGTTCGACGGTCGATCGCCCCCTCCCATACAGCGGGCGTCAACGCGCCCAAAATCCTCCCCCGCGGGTCCGCCCCGTGCTCCCGCAGGCCGGCGATCCGCGCCGAGAGGAGGATCTTGCGAAGCGTGGGCGCCGTCCAGGGCGACGCTGTCGTCCCCCGGACACCACGACGGTTCCAATCCCGAGAGATGGTGATGAGCCCTTGGCCGGCGAGGACCCGACCAGCCGCCTCCCGGACGAGTTCGCGCTCGGCCTCATTGCGCACGCCCCACCCGAGATGGCTCGCCGGCCTGCCCTGCTCGGCGAGCTCCAGGTGCTTGCGCCGGACCCGGCGGCTGCGGTCCTCGGACTCCTTGCGCGCCACCGCCCCGACGATGCGGGCGGTGAACCGCCCCTCCGGGGTGGTGAGGTCGTAGTCGCCGCCGGTGACTACCGCCATCCGTACGCGGCTGCGCTCCACGAGGTCGATGAAGGCCTCCAACTCCCGAGGCGAGCGGTGCAGCCGGTCGTTGTGCCAGGTCACGACGGCGTCGAGGCGGCGCTCCTCGACGGCCGTCAGCATCCGCTCGTAGGCCGGCCGCCGTTTGCCGCTGTAGGCCGAGCGGTCGTTGTCCTCGTAGTACTCGGTGATCTCCCAGCCTCGGTCGGCGCAGAGGGCTTCGCAATCGACCCGCTGCCGCTCGACGCCGGCGCGCTGGCCCACGGGGTCCCACGAGATGCGGGTGTAGACACCGGCGCGAATGACCGACGAGGTCTGGTTGGAGCGGATAGCCATGGCCACCTCCTGAGCGAGCGGTAGGGACAACTTTCAGCGGGCGGCCTCCCCGCCGCTCGCTCGCCGCTCGCCACCTCCTCAGCCACCAGTGTTTTCTCGGGGTTCCATTGCGCAGCGGCCACTGCCTACGTCGGCCTACTTCGAGTGGCTGTGCTGCCCCGCATCGGCCCTTCCCGCCTGGG
>JBHENM010000043.1:0-5308 GCA_046262035.1 Acidimicrobiales bacterium
CTCGTAGACCTTGGCCACCGGCTCCTGACGCAGCACCTGTCGCACCCGGACGAGGGCCTCGCGAACCGGTCGGGAGGCGACGGCCGCCTCCATGGCCTCGAGCGACGACCAGCGCGAGACGACCGCCCCTTCCACCAGCCCCCCGACGTTCGTCCCCACACAGACCACCAGCTCCACCGACTGGCATCCCTTGACCGCTTCGAACGCGGGCTTCACGTCGTCCACGAAGAGCCGTCGCACCTCTTGGACGTCGGCCGGGTCGGCCGCGCTCTGGAACAGCCGCAGGTACTCGGGCACGGTCAGGGCCCCCACGCGCTCTTGATGAACATGCCCGCCAGTTCCGGACTGGTGCTGAGGGCCATGGCCCGGCGATCGAGCACTCCCGCCAGGCGCTCCCCGGTCCCCGGGTACCGGACGGCGACCCGCACCTCGGTCTCCGTGACCTCCAGCACGTTGTAGGAGGGCCGGGTGTAGCCGCGGAGACGGTACGACGACACCGTGCCCGAGTTGACCAGCAGGACGTGGTCGAGAAGCCAGACGTGGGGGACGTGCTTGTGACCGGAGAGGACGACGTCGACCTTCAAGTCGGTCATGAGGGCGAGCACGTCTCCGGCGTCCCAGACCGTGTTTCGCTCGCGGCCGGTGCCGGGCACGGGGACCAGGTGGTGGTGGAGAACGAAGATCTTGAAGTCGGCCTCGACGTCGAACTGCTGGCGTATCCACCGGTATCGCTCCCGCCCCACCTCACCTTCGGCCAGATCCGGCTTGGACGAGTCGATGGCCACGATCTGGACCCGGAACGCGCCGTCGCCATCGAGGCCCGGGACTGAGAGGGACAGCACACGATCGCCCTTCTCGGGAACGTCGCCCGGGCCGAAGGTGTCGAGGAAGTGGAGGTAGCCGACGTTCTTCGAGTCGTGGTTGCCGGGGATGACGAGCACGTTGAGGCCCCGCTGGATCAGGGGCTCCAGGAACTCCTGCGCCATCCGGAACTCGTGGGCGTATCCCTCGGCCGTCAGGTCGCCGCCGATCACAACCACGTCGGGTTCGAGGGCCAGGACCTCGTTAACGGCGGTGGTCAGCAGGTCCCGGTCGAAATAGGGCGAGCCGCAGTGGAGGTCGGAGAGCTGGGCTACGACGAACCCATGGCGGACCACGGCCCGAGTGTAGGAGAGCCTGAAGACTCCTCTCGGAGGACGCATCCCGATCTACCGTGTCGCCGGTGTCAGCCATGCCGGCGCGGGTCGCGGTGCTCGGAGCAGGGTCGTGGGGAACGGCCATGGCCGCGCTGCTGAGCGGGAAGGTCGTCACCACTCTCTGGGCTCGGCGTCCGGAGCTGGCGGCGGAGATGGTGGCCCGACGCCGGAACCCGGACTACGTCCCGGACGTCACCCTGCCGCCCGGCGTCCTCCCCACCGCCCTGCTCGAGGAGGCGCTGGCCGGCGTCGAAGTGGTGGTGATGGCCACCCCTTCGCACGGCTTCCGGAACGTGCTGTCACAGGCCGTGCCCCATCTGCCTGCGGGGGTTCCCGTGATCAGCCTCACCAAGGGCCTGGAGCAGGGGACGGCCAAGCGCATGACCGAGGTCATCGCCGAGGTGGCGCCCGGTCACCCCTACGGGGTGCTGACCGGGCCCAACCTGGTCCACGAGATCCTGGCCGGTCATCCCACGGCGACGGTGGTGGCTGTCTCCGGCGATGGCGGCTTCGACGATTCGCTCGCCGGCGTGCTGCAGCGCCTGTTCAACACCGAGCGGTTCAGGGTGTACACCAACCCCGATGTCGTCGGTTGCGAGCTGGCGGGGTCCCTCAAGAACGTGATGGCCATCGCCTCGGGCATGGCCGACGGCATGGGGTTCGGGGCCAACACCCGCGCCGCCCTGATCACCCGGGGCCTGGCTGAACTCAGCCGCGTCGGCATCGCCTTGGGCGGCCACCCCATGACGTTCGCCGGCCTGGCCGGCATGGGCGACCTGGTGGCCACCTGCATCAGCCCCCAGAGCCGCAACCGCTACGTGGGAGAGCAGCTCGGAAGGGGCCGGCCACTCCATGAGATCACGGCCGAGAACCGATGGGTGGCCGAGGGGGTGCGGACTTCGACGGTCGTGGTGGAGCTGTCCCGGCGCGTGGGCGTGGAGACGCCGATCGCCGAGCAGGTCGTCGCCGTTCTCCACGAGGGCAAGCAGGCGGCGGACGTGGTCGCCGACCTCATGGCCCGGGTGATGAAGCCGGAACGGGAGCTTCCTGAGCAGCCCGCGGCGGAGAGGGCGCCGCCGACCCGTACCATCTCCTAGGGATCGGAAAGAAACAACGTGCGCGTTGCGCCTCTACCTACCCTCGGACTCGTACTTTGAATGGCGCAGGTTGTTTCTTTCCGATCCCTAAGCAACCACCTACGCCCCAGCCGCCCGGTAGGAGCCGCTTCGATGACCACTTCCAACCCGGCGTCCCCTGCCATGACGCCGGCTGCCGCCGCTGCCCTCCTCGAGAAGGCCCTCTTCGAGGTGAAGAAGGTCATCGTCGGTCAGGATCACCTCGTCGAGCGGATGCTCGCCTGCCTCCTGGCCAGAGGCCACTGCCTGCTCGAGGGGGTTCCCGGCCTGGCCAAGACGCTGGCCGTCGAGACTCTGGCCGAGGTGGTGGGCGGAACCTTTGCCCGGCTCCAGTTCACCCCCGACCTCATTCCTTCCGACCTGGTCGGCACCCGCATCTTCCGCTCGTCGACCGAGAGCTTCGATGTCGAGCTCGGGCCCGTCTTCGCCAACTTCGTCCTCGCCGACGAGATCAACCGAGCGCCGGCCAAGGTGCAGTCGGCTCTCCTCGAGGTGATGGCCGAGCATCAGGTGTCGATCGGCGGGATCACCCATGTGGTGCCTGAGCCCTTCCTGGTGATGGCCACGCAGAACCCCATCGAGTCCGAGGGCGTTTATGCCCTCCCCGAGGCCCAGCGGGACCGCTTCCTGATGAAGGTGGTGGTGGACTACCCGAGCCGGGCCGAGGAGATCGAGATCGTCCAGCGCATGGGCGTGCAGCCCCCGCATGCGTCGCGGGTGCTCGAACTGGACGACCTCGTGCGGGTCCAGGGCGCGGTCGACGCCGTCTTCGCCCACCGCGCCCTCGTCGACTTCGCCGTGCGCGTGGTCCACGCCACCCGCGCCCCGAGCGAGTGCGGGCTCCCGGACCTCGGACCCCTGATCTCCTACGGAGCCAGCCCCCGGGCCAGCCTCGGCCTCGTGGCCGGAGGGCGGGCCCTGGCCCTGCTGCGCGGCCGCGACTACGTGCTCCCCGTCGACGTGGTCGACATCACCCCCGAGGTGCTGCGCCACCGGCTGGTTCTGTCGTACGAGGCACTGGCCGAGGGTGTCCTCGTCGACGACCTCATCTCCCGGGTGCTGCAGGCGGTGCCCCCGCCCCGCCTGGCCCCGAGCCAGGACCCGACCGCGGCCAATGCTCCCGTGCCCGCCGCCAGCCCGCCGCTTCCGGGCGCGGGACAGGCCACCGGGGCACTGGAGCGGCCGGCGTGACGAGGGTGGACCAGTGACAAGAGCCCCGTCCCGGCGCCCGCCGGCGGCACCTCCCTCGGTGGGGATCGGCCGCCCCGGGGAGGTTCTGCGCCAGCTCGATCTGCTCATCACCCGCCGTCTCGACGGGCTGCTGCAGGGCGACTACCAGGGCTTCCTTCCCGGCCAGGGCAGCGAGCCGGGCGAGAGCCGGGAGTATCAGCCGGGCGACGACGTGCGTCGCATGGACTGGAACCTCACGGCCCGGACGACCGTACCCCACGTTCGGGACCTCATCGCCGACCGCGAGCTCGAGACGTGGGTCCTGGCCGACTGCTCGGCCAGCCTCCAGTTCGGAACCGCGCTGTGCGAGAAGCGGGACCTGGCCGTCGCTGCGGTTGCTTCGGTCGCCTTCCTGACGGCCCGCACCGGCAACCGCATGGGGGCGGTGATGATGTGGCCGGGAGGCAGCCAGGTGGTCCCGGCCCGTCCCGGGCGGCAGGGAGTGCTCGCCCTGCTCCACACCCTGGTCAGCAAGCCTCCGGTGGAGGAGGGAAGTGGCTCGACCGACCTGGCGGCCGGGATCCAGCTCCTGCTCCGCCCGCCCCGACGCCGGGGACTGGCCGTGGTCGTGTCCGACTTCCTGTCCGCGCCTGGATGGGAGAAGCCGCTGCGGGCCCTCAGCGCGCGCCATCAGGTCCTGGCCATCGAAGTGCTGGACCCCCGGGAGCTGGAGCTGCCCAACGTCGGCTACCTCACGATCGTCGATCCCGAGACGGGCCAGCTGCGCGAGATCCAGACGGCCAAGGCCAGCCTCCGAACCCGGTACGCCGAGGCGGCGGCGGCCGAGCGGGCCGAGATCGCGGCCTCGATCCGCCGGGCCGGAGCCCAGCACCTGGTGCTTCGTACCGACCGGGACTGGCTCCGTGACATCGTGAAGTTCGTGGTCACGACCAAGCGTCGCCGCGCCGGGTACAGCGGGGCGCGGGCGTGAAGTTCCTGTCCGCGGCCCGGCTGTGGCTCCTGTTGGGCGTCGCCGGGGTGGCGGCGGCGTATGTCGTCCAGCAATTCCGACGCAAGCAGTACGCCGTGCGCTTCACCAATCTGGCCCTTCTCGACCGCATCGCACCTAGACGCCCGGCATGGCGGCGCCACGTTCCTGCCGCGGCCTTCTTGCTCGCTCTGATGGCCTTCACCACGGCCTTCGCCCGCCCCTCCCGTCCGATGAAGGTTCCCCGAGAGCGGGCCGTCGTCATCATGGCCATCGACACGTCGCTCTCCATGGAGGCGACCGACGTGGCTCCAACCCGAATCGCGGCCGCCAAGGAGGCGGCCTTCTCCTTCGTCGACCTTCTTCCCGACCGGCTGAACCTGGGACTGGTGTCCTTCGCGGGAACCGCCCAGGTCGTCGTGGCGCCCACCACCGACCATTCACTGGTCAAGCGGAGCATCACCAATCTTCCGCTCGGGCCGCGCACGGCTATCGGAGAGGCCGTCTTCTTGTCTCTCCAGGCCATCGCCACCGCGCCCACTGAGCCGAATCAGGCCAGACCACCGGCTCGGATCGTGTTGATGTCGGACGGAGAGACGACGGTCGGACGTCCCAACGAGCTCGCGGCCGAGGCGGCATCCGACGCCCGGATACCGGTTCACACCATCGCCTTCGGAACCGACGAGGGGACGGTTTCCGTGGAGGGCAGGCTGGTGCCGGTCCCGGTGAACCGTGACGCGCTGGGTCAGCTCGCAGAAGCCACAGGCGGCACCGCCTTCGAGGCGGCGTCGGAGAAGGAGTTGCGTCAGGTGTACACC
>JBHENM010000044.1:0-1974 GCA_046262035.1 Acidimicrobiales bacterium
GGCTCTCCTCACCGTTCCGTGGGTGGGGATCCGCCGCTCCGATGCGTCCCTTCGTAAGAATCGTGCTGGGCAGAGGGAGGCTGCGAATGGCTCAGTGCGGACGGAACGGGCTGTGTGAGTGCGGGAGCGGTGCGAAGGCCAAGCGGTGCTGCGGGCTGCGGCGAGGACCGGCCCCGACCGAGTTGGCCAAGGCCTTCCTGGCGGAGCAGCGTCGCATCGCCGCTGTGCGGCTCCTGGGCGTCAAGCGGGACGACTTCGACGAGTTGTTCGATGAGGTGACCGACCTCCCGACTCGGGACGTGTCGATGCAGCTGCGCCTGCCGCGAGTGCTCAGCCCCGAGCTTGAGGCGTTGCGAGCGGCGATCGAAGACGATGACGAAGAGGGCGTAGACGCGCTCGTCGGTCCGGCGCTGGCCCAGCTGGATGACCCGCTGCATCGAGCCGCGCTCGCCCGTTCGGTGCTGGCGCTCGCAGAGGCGGGTCGTGTCGGGCAGCGGGTGGCGGCGGTAGCGGTGATCGACCTCACCACCGAGTCGTCGGCTCTGCTGCGGTGCAGCGTTCTCGAAGCGCTGGCGGTGTCGGTCGGCGCCGCCCGCACGCCGGCCGGGCTCGTGGTGGTTTCCCGGTAGCTCAGGGCCTCCCCGGCAGCGGCGGGCAACACCCGCCCCGATCGAGCAGGGCCAAGGCGATGAGGTGCTCAGGCTCCTTGAAGCCGTACGCCACCCGGGTCAACAGGCGCAGCTTGGTGTTCGTCGACTCGATCAGCGCGTTCGACAGCCCGTGGATCAAGGCGGCCTCGATGCCGGCGAGGTGTCTTCGGATGCGGCGGCCGAGCTCGACGAACGCCGGTATCCGGGAGCGGGCCGCCCAGTCCAGCCAGGCGTCGAGCATGACCAGGGCCCGCACGCCCTTGACGGCGACGATGCGACGGAACTGCTCTTTGAGCAGGTAGGCGCGGTAGAGCCGGCCGTTGACCTTGGCCACCCACGCCAACTTGGCCTCCTGGCGAGCGGTGAGGTCCTCGGGGTTCTTCCACAAGGCGTAACGGGCACCCTTGAGGTCACGGGCGTGGGCGCGCATGCCGGCCCGGCGGGCGTCGTTCCAGGTCTCGCGTCGGACCTCGTCGAGCGCCTCGGTCACCCACTTGACCAGGTGGAACGCGTCCAGGCAGATCGTTGCGTTCTTGCAACGGGCCGCCACGACGTCGCCGATCCACTCGGCGGCGTCGCAGCTCACCAGGCGGACCTGCGCACATCTTCCGTCGCCCAACAGGTCGAAGAAGCCCTCCAGGGTGGCCTTGTCGTGGCCCTTGGCCGCCCACACCAGCCGGCCGGTGTCGTGGTCCACCACGACGGTGAGATAGCGGTGGCCACGCTTGTAGGAGATCTCGTCGATCCCGATGCGGCGTAGCCCGTCGAAGGGGTCGGTGGCCGAGCGGGCCTCGTCCACGACCCGGCCCACGATGGCGCCGACCGTCACCCAGGCGATGCGGCACAGCTCGACGACGGCGGACTTGGAGGTGTGCACGGCCAGCCAGGCCACCGTGTCGTCGAAGGCACGGGTGTGGCCGGCGCCGTGGCGGGCCCAGGGGAACTGGACGACGGTCGGGCCGTGCTCGGGGCAGCTCACCCTCGGCGCGTCGGCCTCCACGAACGAGCGCAACTCGCCCAGGTCCAGTGCCCGCCAGCGCCGACGGCCCTCGCCCCGGTCGTAGCCGGGGGCAGGCCTTCCACAGCGCCCACAGCGCCGTTTGCGCAACCGCCGTGGCCGCACATGCGCCACCACCGCCTCCGCCACGTCGTCGAACTCGATCCGCTCGATCACCGTGCGGTCGCACACGCCCAGCAACCGACGCCATACCTTGACGCCCAGCACCCCGTTCTCCTCCTCGCTCCCGAAGCCGTCAGACAGCTCGGAAACGTAGGAACGAGACGGGGTGCTGCCGCGGATGCTCTACTCAGGCACCCACGGATG
>JBHENM010000045.1:0-3626 GCA_046262035.1 Acidimicrobiales bacterium
ACGCCAACAACTCCCCGGTCGCCACCGGCTCGGCCACGGCGTCCGGCGGAGCAGCCACCTCGGGCAACTCGGGCGGAACCGGTGCCACGGGCGACGCGTCCTCCATCGGGGATGCCGAGTCCAACGCCAACTCCGGCGCCCAGGTCGACAGTGACGCCGGCTCGGGCGACACGGGCGACGCTTCCAACTTCTCGATCGTCGTGGCCTTCGGCGGCATCGGCGGGGCGGGCGGCGAGCTGGCGGGCGCCTTCTCCGGCCCCGGCGGCGCCGCCACCAACACCCTCGACGGCATCGGTGCCGGTGTGGCCACCGGCGGCTCCAGCGTCGCCGTCACGTCGGCCGACGGCGGGGCCGGCGGAGCAGCCACGGCAACCCTCACTCCGACGGCCCGCTCGGGCGACTCGGGTGCGGCCCGCAGTCAGGGCAGCGCCACCAACTCGGGCGCGACCGGCAACGCCTCGTCCACCGCCTCCGCGAACCCGTCGGCCACGTCCGGTGGCTCCGGGGCCTCGGGCGCCACGGGCAGCACCACGAGTGACGCCACTGCCACCAACTCGGCCATCCTCGGCTCGGCCGAGGCCACGGGCGGAGCCGCCTCCTCGGGTGCTTCGGGCGCCACGGGAGGCACGGGCGGGGCCGCAACCGCGGGTAGCGCCTCCTCCAACGCCAACTCGGGCGCCCAGGTCGTCAGCGACGCCTACTCGGGCGACACCGGCGATGCCACCAACGAGAGCGCGCTCGTGGCTCTGGGCGGCGACGGGGGAGCGGGCGGCCTGCGGGCCGGCGCCTTCTCCGGTCCCGGCGGCGCGGCCACCAACGTCGCCACTGGTGCCGGTCCTCTGGCCCTGGTCGCCATTGGCGGCTCCAGCGTCGCCACCGTGGACGCCGACGGCGGCGCCGGGGGCGCGAGCACGGTCACGCTCACCCCGACGGCCCGGTCGGGCGACTCGGGCGCATCCCGCAGCCAGGCCAGCGCCACCAACTCCGGCGACACGGGCAACGCCACCTCCAACGCCACGTCCAACCCTTCCGCCACCTCCGGTGGCTCCGGCGGTTCGGGGGCGACGGGCTCGGCCTCGTCCCTGGCCACGGCCAACAACAGCGGCATCCTCGGCTCGGCCCAGGCCATCAGCGGCGACGTCTCCACCGTCGCATCCGGGGCCACGGGCTCCAGCGGCCCGAGCTCGTCCGGCGGCAGCGCCGACTCCGCCGCCAACTCCGGCGCCGAGGGCCTGGCCGGAGCCCTTTCGGGCGACACCGGCGGCGCCCTGAACGACTCCGACCTCACCGCTCCCGGCGGCACGGGTGGCGACGGCGGCCTCCTCTCGGCCGCGCTCGCCGGTCCCGGCGGGGCCGCCTCCAACACCGGCACCTCCACGGGTGTGGCCACGGGCGGCTCCAGCGTGGGCACGGCCGACACCGACGGCAGCACGGGCGGGGCGGGCACGATCACGGCGACCCCGGCGGCCAACACCGGGAACTCGGGCCTCACCGACGCCCAGTCCAGCGGCACCAACACGGGCGACACGGGCGACTCGACCTCTTCGGCCAACACCAGCCCCGGCTCCAGCTCGGGCCCCACCGGCCCCAGCGGCGCCACGGGCTCGGCGTCGTTCACCCCGACCGCCATCAACTCCGCCATCCTCGGCACGGCCACGGCCGCCCAGGGCATAGAGAGAGCAGTCAGCGCCGCCGGCGAAGCGGGCCTGTCGGCGTCGGCCTCGGCCGGTGGAGCGGGTACGGGCACCAGCGGTACGGGCGGCGGCTCAGGCAGTAGCGGCGGAGCAGGTGGAACGGGCGGCGGCTCAGGCGGTAGCGGCGGAGCAGGTGTAACGGGCGGTGGAACGGGCGGCGGAACGGGCGGGGGAACGGGCGGCGGAACCGGCGGGGGCTCGGGCGGCGGGGCGGCCACAGGCACCTCGGGCGGCACTACAGGAACTGACACCTCGGGCGCAGGGGGAGGGGCGGCGGGCACCACCGCCGCCTCCTCGCCCACCTCGCCCACCTCGCCCCACAAGGACGACCCCACCTCGACCCACTCGGGTGAGTCTCGGGCCACCAACGACTCGGTCTCCTCCGGGTGCGCGGTCGCCACCAACTTCTCCACCGCCTCGGGCTGCGGCCGAGCCAGCAACCACTCGGTCTCCTCGGGCAACGCCGCCGCCATCAACGGCTCCACCGCCTCCGGCTGCTCGATGGCGGTCAACCACTCCACCGCCTCGGGCGGCTGCGACGACCACGAGCGCGAGTCCGTCATCACCAAGCCCGGCCACGGGCCCCTGAGCCCCACGCCCGCCGGTCCCAGCAGCCCTGAGCGCTCGCCTGTCCGCCACGCCCTGGCCCTCACCGGAGGCAGCGTGGAGCGCACGAGCAAGACGGCGGGCATGCTCGTCCTGGTGGGCGGCTTCCTGCTGCTCCTGGGCCGTCGCCGCCCGCTGAGATCGAGCCGCTTCCTTCCCGTCGAGCACGGCGGCGGCGCTCTGCGCCCCGGGTTCGCCAACCGTCTCGGCCAGCGCGGTCCTCCCGCGGCCGGCGCTCGCGCCGTGACCGGGGAGACGAATATCGCGACTGACGGGAGGCCTTTCGAAGGCCTCCCGTCGTACGTCATGCATCAGATCTCGGGCGGCGGGAACCGCACGAGCGGCGGCCGGGCCTGGGGGGCCAGCGGCGGCGGCCGGGCTGGGGCGGCGGCAGCGAGTGGGGTTGCCAGGTGCGCCGCGGGCGCGGGCACGGCGCCAGGCACCCCCACCGCTTCCGCCGGGCCTGCTCGTCGCGGGACAATCCCTCGCGCCTGCCCTCCGAGGTACTACCCTTCGCGCCTCCGACCTCATGGCTGGGAACCGGAGCGGCGGGGGGCGACGGAAGCCAGAGTCCACCGACGATGGCGCTGCACGCCACCGGACGATCTAGAGAACCGATCAGGAGTGAGGAAGAAGAAGATGAGCAACGGGACGGGGAGCGGACAGCGAGAAGGGGCCCGGCACACGGCCCCCACCGCCCGTGCCCGATTCGGTTCGACGGTGGCAGTAGGACAGTTCTTTTCCGACCGAGCTCGGGACAACGGATGCCGCAGTGGCTCCGTCCGGGCACCGCAGGCGTAGGCACGAGGCGATCCGCAACGATGCAAGAGCGAGCGAACAGAGGGATGACAATGGGCACAGGTAGGGGTCGAGGGATCGAGGCGAACGGGACGCCGGCGCTCTGCGGAGCACTGCTGGCGACACTCCTGTTCTTCCTGGGCGCGGGGCCGGCAGTCGCACAGACGCCGACCACGCCGCCACCGGCGTCCACGACGACGACGCCACCGACGACTGTCGCGCCGACCACGACGGTGGCGTCGGGCGACAGCGGGCCCTCGTCGGCTGTCGGCAACGCCAGCAGCCGTTCGAACACGGGTGCCAGCTCCAACTCCGAGGCCATCTCGGGCGACACCGGCGACGCCCAGAACACGACGAACGCGGCGGCGATCGGCGGCTCGGGTGGCACGGGCGGTACCGCTACTCCCACTGCGACCGGCGGCGGCGCCACGAACACGTTCACGCCTCCCTCGCCCGTGGTTGGCGGCAACGCCGGTGCGGCCACCGGTGCCCCGGCCGTGGCTGTGGGCAACGCCGGCGGCGGCGCCG
>JBHENM010000046.1:0-2139 GCA_046262035.1 Acidimicrobiales bacterium
CGTGTCTGCGTTGGATGCCGATCGCCAGCAGCCCAGCCGACCCGCTGCTGACAGCGGGTCGGCTGGGCGCTCTTGTCAGGGGAACCCGGCTACGGGTTGCAGGCAGTGAGGGTGTCACCATCCGGGAAGGGTCCCAGGCAGACGTCGTTGCCCGCCCCGCCATTGAGAGTGTCCACGCTCAAGTCGGTGGGAGGGCCCGTCAGGGTGTCGTCGCCGGTGTCGCCGCCCAAGATGTCAATGCCTGGGCCACCGTCCAGGACATCGTTGCCGACGCCGCCGTTCAGGGTGTCGTTGCCCTCGTTGCCGTTCAGGATGTCGGCCCCGTCGCTGCCAGTGATGGTGTCGTCACCAAGGCCGCCGATGAGGGTGTCGTTCCCCCCGCTGCCGGTCAGGGTGTCGTTCCCGGCACCGCCGGTGACGGTGTCGTCGCCGCCACCGCCGGTGACGGTGTCATTGCCGTCGCCGCCCTCGATCGTGTCGGCGAATGCCGTGCCCGTGATGGTGTCGTTGCCGGCGAGGCCGTCGATCGTCTTGCCGGGACTCGCCCCGGTGCAGTCGATGGTGTCATTGCCGGTGGTTCCGGTCACCGTCGTGGCGGTTTGCACTACTCCGGGGCTCACCACGCAGTTGATGCCAGCGACAGTGGTGGTCGTCGGCGGCGGGACCGTGGTGGTCGTCGTGCCGCCATCGTCAAGCACGCAGGTGTAGGCAAGGTTGCCCACGTCGACGAAGAGGAGACCGCCCTGCTGTTTGCACAGACGGTCCGCGTCACGGATTTCTCCTGCAGTGGCCGCCGTGGGCAGGACACACGCGTAACCGAGTACGCCCAAGTCGGTGAAGGTGCCGCCGTTCGACTCGCAGAGACTCCGGGCCGCCGCCCTCCTGTCAGGCGGGGCCGCCGACGACGGGCCGACGGTAACGGCAAGTACGAGCGCAACGGCTCCTGCGAAGGCGACGACCTTCATGCGGTGGTGGAGGCGGTTCATGGAGTAGCCAGCGATCTACGCATGGGCGGGCGATCCCTTTCGTGTGAAGCCGCGCCGAAGCAAGGTGAGCTCTTGGGCGGGGAGGGGCCGACGCCCCTCAAAGGCGCAATCGTCCGGCGCGCTCATTTCGTGACGGCCTCCGAGGGACTTCTCTCGTCCTTGGCTGGTCACCCCGGGCAGCGGCCGGTCGCTCGTGAGGTGCGACGGGTGGAGAAGAGACCATCCGAACTTGGGCTAAAGGTGAGCCGCTGCGGTGCCGACACATGCGCGGTGACGGCGCCGTGGCAACCCATGTCGCCACGTCAGTCAAGGTTTCGACGTCGGCCTCCACCCGACCATGACGGTCAGCCGCTCGCTCCCAGGAGCACCTCCGAGGAGTCGTCAACCATAGGCGCTCGGGCCAGGACCGCCCGGGCGCCCGCCTTCCCGCCAGACTTCGAGGAAGTTCTCGCCGGCGTCCAAGTGAAGAGTGACAGCGAATGGGCCCTCCTCTATGAATCCCTGGGCCCGTGTGTGATCGGGTACCTGCGAGCGCAGGGCGTGGCAGACCCGGAGGACGTCAGCAGCGAGGTGTTCATCGGGATCCTCGCCGGTGCCCCGTCGTTCCACGGCGACGAGGACGACTTCAGACGCTGGGTGTTTACGATCGTCCACCACCGGATCATCGACGACAGACGAGCCCGGCACCGTAGGCCGGTGGTGGATTCACTCGACGCCGGGGAGTTCAGTGACCACGAAGGGCCCCCGTGTCCGAGTGCAGAGCATGCAGCCCTGGAGAACCTGGGCACTGAGCAAGCGCACCGTCTCCTCGATGATCTCACCCCCGAGCAGAGCCAGGTCGTGGCCCTGCGGGTACTAGCCGATCTGCCGGTGAGCGCCGTCGCCCCCGTGCTGGCGAAGCGACCCGACGCGGTGAGGGCGCTCCAGAGTCGGGCACTTTCCACCCTGCGTCGGCAGCTTCGCGGTCGAGGAACGCCATCCAGCTCCCCCATCAGAAGTTGGTCAGCCAGTCCTCCAGGGCCCGGCGGGTGGGGATGAGGGGCCGGCGGAATCTCTCGCAGTTGCTCCTTCAGTTGTGATGCCCGGAGGAAGGGGGTCGGTGTAGTGGCAGGCTCGTCGAGCGAGGGCGACGACTACTGCCGGATCGTTTACG
>JBHENM010000047.1:0-11081 GCA_046262035.1 Acidimicrobiales bacterium
CGGGGCTATGAGGTCATCTTGCAGGGCCGTGACCCCCGCGACGCCATCGACATCTCCAGCCGTGCCTGTGGGGTGTGCGGTGGCGTGCACGCCACCGTGAGTGCCCTGGCCACCGAGCAGGCCTTCGGCATCTGCCCGCCGCCACTCGGCGTCGAGGTGCGCAACCTGGGCGAGGTGGCGGAGATGTTCTACGACCGCCCCCTGCACCTGGGCCTACTCGCCGGCCCCGACTACTCCACCGCGTTGGTGTCGGTGACCAACCCCGAGCTGGTGACCCGGGCGGAGAAGACCCTGTCCCCCCACGGCGACATCCACGGCTACGCCACCATCAAAGACATCATGGACGCCCTCAACCCCCTCACCGGCAAGATCTACCTCGAGGCCCTGGAGTGGACCCGGGTGGGCCGCATCATGTGCCAGCTGATGTTCGGCAAGTTCCCCCACCCCTCCACCATCATGCCCGGGGGCATGTCGACGACCATCACCACCTCCAGCTTCAACGAGTACTACGCCCAGCTGGGCAAGATCATCGACTGGTGCAAGGTCATCTGTCGCATCTGGGACGACCTGGTGGACTTCTTCTTGGAGGCCAACCCGGCGTACGAGCAGGTGGGCGCCCGTCCCACCAACATCGCCCAGACCGGCATCTGGGACGACTCCGAGGCCTACGACGCCACCTACGCCAACTGCGACCAGTGGGGCGACCGGCGCTGGGCCACCCCGGCCATGATCATCGAGGGCAAGCTGGTCACCACCAAGCTGACCGAGATCAACATGGGCTTCGAGGAGTTCGTGGAGCACTCCTTCTACGACGAGTGGACCGACGGCACCCGGGCCCGCTTCGCCACCGACCCCCTGGGCAACCCCATCAGCCCGTATCACCCGTGGAACAAGCGCACCCTGCCCAAGCCCACGGGCACCAACTTCAAGGAGAAGTACACCTGGGACACCTCCCCCCGCTGGGACCGCCAGGTGATCGAGACCGGGGCCTACGGCCAGCTGTGGGGCACCGCGCTGAAGGGCAACTACGCCGAGAACCCGTTCTGTGAGCCCACCGGCGACGGCATCCGCATGGTGCTGCCCCGCCACGCCATGCCCGAGACCGAGCTGTTCTGGCCCGTGCCCCGCACCCTGAACGCCCTGGAGCGCAACCGGGCCCGGGCCTACTCCATGGCCTTCACCGCCACCATCGGCATGAACTGCCTGCTCAAGGCGTTCGAGTACTGGCGCCGGGGCGAGACCAAGGTCCACACCCCCTTCAAGATCCCCAAGGACAACCGCCTGTCGGTGGGGTTCTGGGAGGCGGGCCGGGGCTGGCTGGTCCACCACATGGAGATCGACAAGGGCAAGATCGTCAACTACCAGATCACCACCCCCTCCACCCTCAACGCCGCACCCACCGACCCCTTCGGGCAACTCGGGCCCTACGAGGAGGCGGTGGTGGGGACGCCGCTTTTGGAGTCGGTCCCCGAGGACCAGATCAAGGGCCTCGACGTCCTGCGGGCCGTCCGCAGCTTCGACCCCTGCATGCCCTGCACCACCCACATGGACACGGGCAAGGGCGTCATCGTGCGGGAGGTCAACTCCTGCGGCTGCACCCTCGAGTAGCAGTACCTCCGACTCACACAAGCCAACCCGATTCGAGTGGCGCCCCCGGCGCAGCCGTCAGGCTGACGGGGGCGTCGCCACTTCTGAAACCTGATCGATGTGACTGAACCGACGCCGCCCAGTGCTGCCCCCCGCCGACCCCGCCGTGTCTTCGTCGGGGGTCTCGGCCTTCCCTGGCTGCGGGACCTCGATTTCGGGACCCAGTTCATCCGCAGGCTGGACGGGGAGACGTGGCCGGAGGGCGTCGTGGTCGAGGACATCTCCTACTCGGCCCACCGGGTGCTGCACCGACTTCAGGAGTTCAAGCCCCACAAGGTCATCCTCGTGGGAGCCATGCCCCGGGACATCGACCCTCCCGGGACCATCCGCCGCTACGTCCTCGACCTGACCCCTCCGTCGGACGAGGACGTGGCCGAGCGCCTGGCGGAAGCCATCGGCGGCGTCATCGACCTCGACCACACGCTGGCCGTGGTCCGGTACTGGAAGGGTTTTCCGGCGGATACGGTTGTCATAGAGGTGGAGCCGGGTGATCGGTCGTTCGGCCTCGGGTTCTCCGACGAGATCGAGGAGTCGGTGGACAAGGTCCTGGCGATGATCCGCGACGAGTTGGGGATGAGTGGTGCCGGGTCGGCACCGGTCCCGGATGGCATGGAGGCCAGGGGATGAGCGATATCGAACAGATGGCGTACACGGACATCATGCCCAGGGTGGGGGCGCTAGCCGATGAGCTGCTCAACCATCCCGATCCCAAGGTCAGGGACCAGATCGAGGAGCTCCTCGACTGGGTGGACGTCTTCCACCGCGACGGCCTCGGACGGTTGATCGAGATGATCCGGTCGTGGCGGGGCGAGATCTTCCTGGAATCGGTGGCCCACGACGCGATCACCGGTCCCTTCCTCGAGATCTACGACCTCGGAGAGGTCGTAGACCGGGACCAGGAGGCGGAGGACGCGGTGACCGCCGCACTCGAGGAGATGCGGCCCTTCGTCGAGTCCCACGGAGGCACCATCGCCGTAGACAGCATCGTGGACGGCGTGGTCAAGGTGCAGATGCTGGGCTCGTGCGACGGTTGCCCCAGCTCCTCGGCCACCCTGACGGGGGGAGTCGAGGAAGCGTTGAGGCGCCACTGGCCCAACTTCCGCCGCCTCGAGGTCGTCGATCCCGCGGCCGAGGCCGAAGCGGCCGGTGACGGCAACGGCCACAGCCACGGTGACGCGGCCGCCGAGCCGGTGCAGCTCCTGCAGATCCGGGGGCACGAGCTTCAATGACCGGCCCGGGAGGCCGGTCCATAGGCATTCGCGGGACTGCCCTCGGAACGAGGGTAGGCCCATGACCGCTCCGGCGGGGGCGGGTGAGCCGATGATCCTCGCCGCGGAGCAGATGGCCTTCGCCGCCCGCGCCCTGGCCCAGTCCCATCCCTTCACGCAGATGGCCAAGCGGGTGGTCGATGCCGCCATCGACGCCGAGCGCAAGGCCCAACCCGGCGACTTCTCGATCTGGGCCGGAGCGGCCCTCACCAAGGGGTACTGCGTCCGCCGGGTGGAGGAGGACGGCGCCGGCATGGTGCTCGGCGGCGCCGAGGAGTCCGCCCTCCCCGACCCCGAGCGCCTCGAGGAGGTCACCAACCAGCTGGTCACCGCCCTGCGCTCGGAGGGCACCAAACTCGACTTCCTCATCGCCGACGAGGCCCAGCTCATGGAGGTCCTCGACCGGGTGATCGGCTCGGAGGTCGGCAATCGCCTGGACAACGCCCCCAACAATCTCACCTCGCGGGCTCGGGCCGAGCTGGAGGACTACCTCACTTACTGGGTCGTCAGGGGTTATGCCCTGCGGACGGCGGAGCTGCAGACCGGCGCACTTGCGGCGACGACGTAGCGTCGCCCCATGAGGATCCTGGTGGCGGGCGTGGGAAACATCCTGCGGGCCGACGACGCCTTCGGCGTGGCCGTGGCCCGCCGAATGGACACCATGGAGTTGCCCGACGGCGTCAAGGTGGTCGAGACGGGGATCGGGGGCATGGCTCTGGTGCAGGAGCTGCAGGACGGGTGGGACGCGCTGATCGTGGTGGACACAGTCGATCTCGGCCGTCCGCCCGGACACGTCATGATGATCCTGCCGGACGTGATCGACGTCCACACCCTGGACTTCGACGAAAAGATGGACCTGTTGGCCGACATGCACCTGACCACCCCCTCCCGCGTGCTGATGCTGAGCAAGGCGCTCGGCGTCCTCCCGCCCAAGCTGATGATGGTCGGATGCCAACCCACCGACGCCGAGACGCCGGGCGGCCCGATGGAGCTGTCGCCGCCGGTCGAGGCCGCGGTCGACGTCGCCATCCGCGAGATCCTGAGCCACGTGGAGGAGCTGCTGGTCGAATCCGCAGCCTCCCGGCAGCCGGGCGCGGGCGACGGCGTGAACGGGGGCCAGGCCTGATGTCGACCCAGGCGTCCTCAACCTCGGCCGGATCCGACCGGGCTGGGATCATCCGGTCGCTGGAGGAGCAGCTGGCCCGGACGCCGCGGGGCGACCGGCCGCACGAGCACGCCACCGTGGCTTACCGGCTGGGCCTGGCCTACGCCGAGTCGACCGGCACCCAGGAGGACGGCCTGCGCCGGGCCCTCTCCCATTTCGACGTGGCCGCAGCCATCTTCGATCCCCGGTTCGACCCGGTGGAGCACGCCCGGGTGCTCAACGCCGCCGGTGCCGTGCACCGGGGGCTCGGCAACCGTAGGAAGGCGGCCCAGCTGTTCGAACAGGCCGTCGACCTGTTCGAGAGCCGGGACCGGGAGGCCGAGCTGGCCGCCGCCCTCAACAACCTGGGCCTGGCCCGCAGCGAGCAGGGCGAGTTCGCGGCTGCGGTCGAGGCCTTCGACCGGGCCGTCGGGCTGTTCGACACCAGCAGCGCCGAGGGCCGGAGGGGCATGATCGCCACCCTCCACAACCGCGGCCAGGCCCACGCCGCCCAGGGCACGCCCGAAGGGGTGGAAGCGGCCCTGGTGGACTACGAGCTGGCGTCGGCCGAGGTCGACGTGGAGGAGGCACCCTTCCATCACGGGCTCCTCCAGCACAGCAAGGGCGTGGCCTTCACCGCCCTGGCCAACCTCAAGCCCGACGAGCGGGAGGGCCTGCTCCAGGAGGCGGTTCACGCCTTCGAGGAGTCGCTCACCATCTTCACCCGGGCGACCATGCCGTACCAGTTCTCCCTGGCCAAGCACAACCTCGGTCTGGCCTACGTCGGCCTCGGCGGCGTGCCCAACCTGCGCCGGGCTCTCGCCGCCTTCGAGGACACGGTCGCCATGCTGGACACCCGGGTCCACGGCGACGCCTGGCGCCAGGCCTACGCCAGCCTGGAGCGGGTCGAGAACGACCTGAAGGTGCAGTTTCCCGGTCTGAACCGGCCCGATCACTTCGCCGCCCTGCTGTCGTCGGTCAAGGAGGAGGAACGGCGGGCCCTGATCCGGGAGCGGATCTTCCACCTCCTGGCCCTGCGCGACCCCCAGCGCACGCAGTTCCTCACCGAGATGGACCTGGCCATCGCCAAGCTGCCGGCAGACCGCGCCCGCGTCGTCATGGAAGCCGAGCTCAACACCGTGATCGAGCTGCCCAACGAGTTGCTGGAGACGGCCCTGCGAGGCCGCTACCTGGCGCAGATGGAGATCACCGACGAGGAGGCCCGGATCGAGTCCGATACCGCCCTCGACTACGCCATCGGCGACGCCCTGGGTGGTCCGCAACGCATCATTGTGCGAGATTTCCTGGAAAGCCTCGGATGGGAGCGGCCTACATGAGCGGCAATGGTTCTGGCGCCGGCGACCCCACCCTGGAGGCGGCTACCGCCACGGCCACCACGTTCATCGACGCTGTGATTTGGGGCGAGCACCACAAGGTGTGGGAGCTGTTGGGCACCAAGGGCCGAGCCGAGGTCCTCGAGGTGGCCACCAAGCGGGGGATGGACGAAGCCTTGGCCGAGCGACTGGGCGCAGGCACCGGCAGCGACGGCGAGACCAACGAGTTCCTGGCCGATCTGGTGAATGGCTTGCGCTCGGAGCTGGCCGGCAACGACCTCGACCACCTCTCCTTCACCGTGGACGAGGCCCAGTCCGGCGGCGACCGCGCCGCCATCGTGATGCACGTCCCCCTGCACCCCAACCTGGGCGGCACCCTCCCCATCGGCACCCTGGAACTGGGCAACGACGGCACGGGCTGGCGGATCGACCGGCTCATCCCCCTGAAGAGCAAGGGGTGACCTCGCCCGTTCCCCCCGAAGACGCAGCTCCGGCGCCGGCCGACCCCGCGCCCGCCGAGCCCGCCGCGCCGGCAGAGCCCGCCGCGCCGCCCGAACCGGAGGCGGCCGAACCGGAGCCGGCCGAACCGGAGCCGGCCGGGCCCGAGGCCCGGGCCGCCGCCTTCCAGGCCCAGGCCGGTCCCGAGACCATCGAGCGGTTCGGTCGACCCATGCGTCACTTCGCGGTGGCGATCTCCTCCGAGGCCATGGCCCTGGCCTGGGCCAACCAGGAGAACGCCCCTCAGGGGGCGGCGGTGCTGGTCGACCACGAGATAAACCCCCGGGGGCTGCACGGCCGCCTGTGGGACACCCCCCAGCCCGACACCCTGGCCTGCTCTTTCGTGCTTCGCCCTCCGATTTCGGTTGAGGAGGGGGACGTCAGCTGGCTGATAGCAGCGCTGGCCGGGGCGGAAGCGGCGCAGGAGGTGGCCGGGCTCACCGTCGCCACCTGGTGGCCCGACCAGATCGTCGAGGCCGACACGAGAGATCCCATCGGCGCCGTGCGGGCCGAGATCCAGCTGGGGCCGGGCAAGATCAAGGCCGCGGTGATCACCGTGCGTCTCGACCTGGTGCGGCTCGAACTCGACGCCGGCGACGGGCGGGACCGGCTGCTGGAGGCCTTGGTCGGCTCGGTCGACCGGTACTCCGAGAGCCTGGGTGAGGGCACGGCATCGGCCGTCGCCGCCTACGAGCAGCGCTGCGGCGTGGTCGGGCAGCGGGTCAAGCTGAGGCTTCGCCCCAAGGGCGAGACCCGCGGGGTCGCTCGCCACCTGGACCGGGCCGGCCGGCTGGAAGTCGAGTCCATGAGCGGGATGATCGAGCGGGTGGGGGTCGACCAGCTCATGGAGCTCGAAGTGGTCCAGAGATAAGACGTACGGCGCTTACCAGGGAGGGGCGACGTTGGACGGCCGGCTGAGGCTCAGACTGGCGGTGGGGGTGGTCGCGCTCGCACTCGTTGCCACAGGGTGCGGTGACGACGATGACGCCAAACCTGGCCCGGCGACGAGCACGAGGTTCCCGCCGACGGTGCCGGTGAACAACGACCCTCTCGCCGAAGGAGAGGGCGCCTGTGGGCTCCTCAATCGGGGCGAAGTCGAGGCCACCGTCAGCCTGCCGGTGAACCCCGGCACCGGCGTTCGGACCAAAACGAACGAGTCCTGCACGTGGAAGCTGCGGAGTGGCGCCAACCAGTTCGTCGCCCTCTTTGCTTCGGAATCGGGCGTCCCGCAATACGAGAACGCCGAGAAGCAGCTGGCCCAGGTGGAGCAGCAATCCGGCGTCGGGGACCGAGCCTTCGTGGCCGGCGACACGGCCTACGCCCTGAAGGGCGGGCGGTTGGTGATAGTCCAGGTGCTGACCAGCCAGCCTGTCCCCGCCCGCAAGCAGGCCGCGCTGAAGCTCATCACGGGAGCGATCTCCCGCGGGTGAGGGCCTGACCGCACCGGCGGTCAGGCCCTCCAGTCGTCAGCGCCCGCCGCCTCCTGCGCCCGCCGCGTCCTGGCCGCCCTCGGCCGTGGACGGGCCTTCGTCGTCACCCGGGAAAGCGGCCCCGGGGGCGGTGCTGTCGGGGCCGGGAGTGCCGGGGTCGCCCTCGACATCGGCCAGGTCCTGGCTGGCCACTTCGTCGAGCCTGCTCTCCAGCTCGCTGGGGAGGGGTTCGGCGTCACCTTGAAGGGCGCGCCGGGGCTTGAGCGGGTCGCCCTGGGGTACGGACTCGGTCAGGTCGGGCATGTGGTCTCCTCTCCTACTTGTCCTCCGGTGTCTCCCCGCGCCCTCCCGGCGCGAAACCTTCGACCTGCCCAGCCCTCTGGCGGGCGCGCCTCCGGCGCCCGCCAAATCCGGACCGCCCGGCCCTCTACCGGCCGCCGCCTCCGGCGCCCGCCGCGTCCTGCCCGCCCTCGCCCGTGGACGGGCCTTCGTCGTCGCCCGGGAAGGCGGCGCCCGGCGGGCGGTCCTGGTTGTTCTCGGCCGCGGTCGCGGCGCGAGGAGCACTTCCGTCGAGCTGGGTACCGGCCTCGGCCAGGTTCTGGTCCCCGATCTCGTCCAGGCGGTCCTGGAGCTCGGCTCCGATGGGCTCGGCGTCGGCTACGAGGTCGCGAACGGGGTGCATCATGTCGCCGTGAGGCAGGGTCTCGGTCAGTTCTTCGGACATGGAAGGTGCTCCTCTCCTGCTCCGGAGTCTCCAGAGGCCAGGTCCGGCACCCTTACCCTGAACCCCAGCGGAAATACCTGTGGGAAGATTGCGGGCGGAAGAACACCAGCGCAAGCGGCGTGCTCAGAGGAAGAGGACGGTCACATGAAACTCGGAGTGGTGGGCAAGGGTGGCGTGGGCAAGACCACCCTCTCGGCACTGATCGCACAGACCTACGCCGAGCGGGGCAAGCGGGTTCTGGCCATCGACACCGACTCCAACCCCAACCTGGCCGTGAGCCTCGGCATGAACCTCGATCAGGCCGACGAGGTCCCCCTCCTGCCCCGGCGGCTGGCCGTGGGTGGAGGCGACGGGGCCATGAGCACCGCCGACCTGGTGGCCGAGTACGGGGTGATGACCCCGGCCCACGTCATGCTCATCCACGCCATGCGCATAACCCAGGCGGGCGCGGGCTGAACGTGCGGTAGCCACGCTGCCGTGCGCAGCATCTTGGGAGCAGCCATCGATGAGCAGGCCGACGTCACCCTCGTGGACATGGAGGCGGGGCTCGAGCACCTGAGCCGCTCGGGAGGCACGCTGGCCTACGCCGACGTGCTCCTGGTGATCATGGAGCCGAGCCGAAAGTCCATCCTCACCGCCGGACGCACGATCATCCTGGCCAACGAGCTGGGGCTACAGCGGGTGTACGGCGTGGGCAACAAGGCCCGCACGGAGGACGCCGAGTTCTTCGCCGAGGTCGCGGCGGAGTACAACGTGCCCCTCGCCGGCATCGTGCCCGAAGACGTCGACGTGGTCGAGTCCGACCGGGCCGGCACCATCCTCCCCGAGGGCCAGGGAGAAGCGGTCCGCGAGGCCGTGAGAAGGATCGTCGACTTCGTGGACGAGGCCCTCGCCGGCTCCACGGTGCCCGCCGCTTAGAGAAACCTTTCACACAGCCTTCCCTACTCTAGGTTCGCGACATACACTGGCTGGCAGAAGCTGGCCGCAGTCGCCGGCGAGACATGGGGGTGTGTGTAGTGGCAGCTATCAACTTCTGGTGGTTGATCGGAGACATTCTCCTGATCTTCGTCGTGGCGCCGGTGTGCATCCTGTTCCTGAACAAGGTCCTTGTTCCGGTGAAGGAGATCAAGGCGTACGCCGACGACACCCTGGAGCACGGTGTGGGCATCACCGGGACCCTGGATGCCGTCCCCAAGCTGGTGCGGACCCGCGAGCTCGCCGGTCAGGCCCGGCAGGCCACGTCTCGCTACGGCGCCGCCCTCCAGCGGCTCCTCTGACAAGTCTTAGAAACGAATGCCGGATGCGGTACCGCCGCGACGGCTCAGGAGCAAACAGAAAGTTGAGGACCCGTGGGCATTGAGTCCATTCTCACCTTCATCGGAGTCGGCGCCATCGTGGTGGTGCTCGCTCTGTACCTCATCACCGTGGCCACGATGCTGCGCCATGTGAGCTTCACGGTCGGCACGATCCTCATCGGGGTTCGGGCCATCGCCGCCCAGTGCGCACCCATCGGCGGCGTCGTCCGGGACATCGTGCGTGAGGTGCAGGCCATCGAGGAAGACCTCGACGCCCTTCTGACGGGGGCCGAGGAAGAAGAGCCGGCCCGCCGGCAGGTCGGCGCCGGGCGCTAGGAGCAGTTTCCGCCCGGAGCGGCTTCGCTTCCGGCGGCAGCAGTACCCCTTGGAGCCCGGTTCCCGGGCTTCGGACAGCCCAGGTTTTGGCGCGGTGGCCCCCGGAAGGGGGTCATCGCTGCGTTCCAGGTTCTGGTGGTTCGCGGCCCGAATTTCGCGCGGAGCGAGGCCAAGTTCGCGCACTCTGGGTGTTGCTCCGGGCCGGGCTTGTGCAATAGAGTTCCGCTCCACACGTGCTATAGGTACGGGCAAGCACCGATCGCAGACTCCGTCGCTCCACCATCGCTCCCGTCGTTGCGCCCAACCACTTAGGGGGAGAAAGAATGATGCAGCGGTGGAGGTCGACCACGGATCAACGTGGTCAGGCCACGTTCACGCTACTCATCGTCATTGTCGTCGTTGCGATCGCAGTCGTACTGCTGTATCGCACGGCGTGGACGGCTGACAGCATTAACAAGAAGGCAGGCACGATCGCCAAGACCGGTAGCGGGATCAACACCGCTACGGCTGCCGTGCTCAAGCTGGGCCGGACCAACCAACTGGCTGGTTCCATCCTCGACACGGCCAAGCCGCTCGAGGGCCAGCTGAACGAGGTCATCCGCCTGGCTCAGTCCATCGACGGGCTGGCCACGTCCATCAACGGCACCGCAGGCACGATCAACGGCACGGCCAAGGGCATCAACGGTTCGGCGTCCACCATCTTGGGCACGGCCCGCTCGATCAACGACGGCGTGGCCCAGATCAACACCAACCTGGACACCACGTTGCAGCTGGCCCGGGAGATCAAGACGGACACCGGGAACATCATCAACGACGCCATCCTGGCCAACCATTACGCATCGTGCATCGACCGTGGGTTGCTGACGTCCACCGGCAACACCGCCTGCTGAGGGAGAGGACACACAGATGGTTTCAACCATGGGACAGCGGAGTGAGCTCCGCAGTGCTCCGAGAGTGCGCCAGGGCGATGACCAGGCCACGTTCCTGTCGAGGTGGCTGAAGGTGTGGGTGATCCTCCTCACGGTGGTGACCCTGGTGGTCGTCGTCTACCTGATCATCATCACCAACACCCTGGCCTCCATCAACGGCAACCTGGCCACCGCCGACCGTGCCGTCACCGGTGCGGGTGGCAACGTCCAGACCCTGCCGGCGCAGGTCGACAGGATCAACGGCGCTCTCGCCGCCATCGACCCCGCCCTGAAGCCCATCCCGGGCCAGGCCGACCAGATCATCGCCGCCCTGACCTCGATCAACGACAAGCTGACGGCCACCGACTCGTCCCTCAAGGACACCTCGTCGGTGCTGGTCACGGTCCTCGGTCAGGTCAACAGCGTCAGTGACCTGCTGGTAGACGCCGACGACCCGCCCGACCAGTTGGGCGTCCAGAACATCCACCGCCGGGTGG
>JBHENM010000048.1:0-1745 GCA_046262035.1 Acidimicrobiales bacterium
GCAGCCGTAGGGGCTGCAGAACTGGAGGGGGCGCGCCTCGCTCACGCCGTGGTGTCGCCACGCCCGGTCCCGGGGCTCATGGCGCTGAGCCCGTTTGTGCACCTCGACGTCGTCGAGGGAGCCGTAGACCTTGTTGGTCGAGGTGAACAGCAGCGCGGGCGGCGTGTCCATGCGCCGTAGCTCCTCGAGAAGGCCGACGGTGCCGGCCAGGTTCACGCCGAAGTCGTGCAACGGGTCGACGACGCTCGTGGTGACCGCCACCTGGGCGGCGAAGTGGAAGACCTGGTTGACGTCCACGAGGGCCCGCCGCAACACCGCCGCGTCCCGGACGTCGCTCTCGTGCACCTCGAGACGGTGGGGGTGAGCGTCCTCCAGCCAGCGCAGGTTGTCGGCGACGCCGGGGCGGGACAGGTCGTCGAGCACCACCACGTGGCGGCCGGCCCGCAACAGCCGGTCGGCCAGGTTGGTGCCGATGAACCCCGCGCCCCCCGTGATGAGCGTCCGCCCCGTGGTCATACCGTGAGCCCCCGCGCCCGCAGCTCGGACGTCGCCGCGTCGACCTGATCGACGGCCACCTGTCCCTCCAGCCAGGTCGCCAGCTCGGTCATCCCCTGGTCGAGGTCGACCTCGGGCCGGTAACCGAGAACCTCGGCGGCCATGGACACGTCGGCGAAGCAGTGGCGGATGTCGCCGACCCGGAACCGGCCGGTGACCTCCGGCGCCAGCGACTCCTCACCGAGGATCCGCCCCAGCCTGGCGGCGATCTCGTTGACCGAGACGCTGCACCCACTGCCGATGTTGACCACCTGGGCGGCGGCGGCGTCGACCGACAGGGCGAGGGCGCAGGCCCGGGCCACGTCGTGCACGCTCACGAAGTCGCGCCGTTGCTCGCCGTCCTCGAAGATCATCGGCGATCGGCCGTTGAGGAGGCGGGACGCGAAGATGGCCAGGACGCCGGTGTAGGGGTTGGACAGCGCCTGGTAGGGACCGTAGACGTTGAAGAAGCGCAGGGCGACGGTGGGCACCTGGTAGGCCTCGCCGAAGAGCAGGCACAGCCGCTCCTGGTCGTACTTGGTCAGGGCGTACACCGAGGACAGGGCGGGCGGCTTGGTCTCCGGGGTGGGCACGGGGGTCAGCGCCTGCCCGGAGGGGCCCCTGGGCTCCCAGCGCCCGGCTTCCAGGTGCTCGCGCCGGCGCACCGCGGCCCGCGGGAGGCCGTCGCCGTCCAGGTAGAGGCCCTCGCCGTAGACGCTCATGCTGGAGGCCACCACCAGGCGTTCCACGGGGTGCTCGAGCAGGGCCTGGAGGAGCACGCCGGTGCCGGTGGCGTTCACGCCCACGTAGTCGGCGATCTCGTACATGCTCTGGCCCACACCCACCCGGGCGCACAGGTGGACGACCTGGTCGATACCGACCAGGGCCTTGGCCACCGCTTCGGCGTCGCGCATGTCCCCCACCACCAGCTCGGCGTCGGCGGCCAGGTAGTCGGGTGGCGTCCCGCGGTCACCGTGGACCTGCGGGAGGAGGGAGTCGAGCACCCGGACCCGGTGGCCCTCCTCGAGGAGACGGGACACGAGGTGGCCGCCGATGAACCCGGCGCCGCCGGTCACGAGAACACTGTTCGGCAAGGTTCGTCCTTCTAGCGGTGACGGATTGCGAGTGGGAGCGACGGATGGTTGCTCAACCGGCTCAGCTACAACTACCCCCGCGCCGCCACCTTAGTCATAGACAAAGAAGAAGCTGCT
>JBHENM010000049.1:0-7735 GCA_046262035.1 Acidimicrobiales bacterium
GTTGCAGCAGAGCACGACGTTCTTCGCCGGGGGATCGATTCAGTCCCGCTGCGAAAGCTGCGTGCCTGGGACCTCGACCGCTTGTACTCGCAACTGCTCGCCGGTGGGGGACGGTCCGGCCGGGCGCTCTCCCCGAGTACGGTCCGAAAGCTTCATACAGTGCTCCGGCTTGCCCTGGACCAGGCTGTTCGCTGGCAGTGGCTGACCGAGAACCCAGCCCTGCATGCCTCTCCTCCGTCGACGCCGCGCCATACTCCGAAACCTCCCGTCGCCGAGGAAGCGCGCCGGCGTCCCCCAACTCCTGACGCGCCGTCAGTCCGCTGCCTCCTCCGGCTCGCGCTGGCTGCGACGGAGGACCAGGGAGGCTAAAGCCAGGGCGACCACGACGCCTCCCAGAACACCGATCTTAAGCACGGAGTCCGAGGTCTTCTGTGTCTCGATGCGGAACGTGGCGACCACGACCATCTCCTTAATGGCGGCGAGGATACCGACGAGAAGGAACGGCTCGGCCACCAGTTTGTGCTCCTTGATAGCGGCTCGCACCGCGCTTAGGAGCTCCACAAGGATGAAGACGATGAGGAGCCACTCGAGCGCAACCTCGATGGCCTCCTTGACGTTCTTGGACACGTCAATCACGAAGTGGTACGCGGACACGCCCAGCACGATGAAGGCGCCACACACCAGGAAGACGGCGGTGAGCGCATACACGACGTCCTCGACGACATGGAGCCCCTGATCGGTCAGGCCCGCGATGCGGCTCTGTTGCCGAGCTGTCTCCTCCTCGGCGCGGTCGACTCGCTCTTCCTTGCTGGCGGTGGCCTTTTCGGTAGTAGCCATCCCACAGTGTTCCTGAAGCGGTTGAAGGTCCGCCAGCCTGGTCAGCGACCGGATCGGCATTGCGGAGTGGCTTGTGCGGGCGACCCACCCCTGCGAGTTCCTCTCGTTCGCGTTGCTCTGCGCCGAAGGCTTCCCCCCCACCACGAAGCCGACATCTGCGCCGAGCCAGCGGCCTCATCTGCCAGCTGTTCTCGAGCGTTGGCAGCCCGGCGTCGGGGCGATACGCACCCGAGCGTCGAAGAACCGCCTCGGCCGTACCCTTGACTCGATGCGCGGGATGCCCTGGCCCACGTCACCCTAGGACGGCCGTGGCCGCGGCCCGGATGCACCGCACCCGATCTACCCTTGTAACGCGCTTGACTGGTCGCCGGACGGAGCCATGGTCTGCGCCGCTTTTGGCGCGACCGTTGCTCGACTTCACGTTCGTCGATGACCGCAGTTCTGCGCGTTTGGATCGGGTTGGACGTGGGCGACGCAGAGCACTTCGCCGGCGTCCTCGACAACCCGGGTGACTCGCTGTTCGTCCGGTGATCCGAACGACGAGTGCGACCTCGTTGAGGCGTCTGTTCACGACCGGCCAGCACGGCATGCCTCGCCTGGTCATCGACCGGCCCGGCTTGATCACCCAGCTCCCCATTGCCGCGAGCGCCCGCCGAGCGGTCCCCGTCGCCTACGTGCCCGGCCTGGTGAGCAGACGCCCTGCGAACGGCGAGCGCTGCGGACGCGCGTCAGAAGCGGTTCCCGCCGGAGATCAGGCCGGAACAGGTCTTGATGCTGACCACGACAGTGCGGTCGTCGCTGACGGCATCGAACTCCCGGACGGCGCCGCCAGGGAGCGTTCGGACCTGCGACGCGAACAGCTGGGCGAATTCCCTCTCCAGCGCGGCCCTGATAGCTGGCTCGACCTTGTACCGGAGGATCGCCGTGTTCGCCATGACTATGATCGCAGGTCACGTCGCCGCATGGGGACAACGGGAGGGACGGTGGCAGGTGCCACAACGCCGATCGTTTCGCGAGACGCTGGTGCTCACGCCGGGACGCGAGACGCACTTTGTCACGTCGAAGCCGAGTCGCTGCACCCGTGCGGCGATGTGGTGATCGAGCTCAGAGCTGCCACGTAGACACTTGGGATGTGGCAGACGGCCTGACCGCACACGAGCGCTACTTCTTCGACGTCAACGGCTACCTGGTGATCGACGGGGTGCTCCCCCCTGACGAAGCGCGGCGCCTGAACGACGTGATCACCGCCCGACGCCTGCCGCCGCCGGGGGACTCGGTCGGGAGCCAGCGGTTCGAGGCCGACTTCCTCCTCTGGGACCAGGGGTTCCGTGACCTCCTCGATCACCCGGTGGTGCTTCCGCGCCTGCGCGACCTCCTGGGTGATTATCTCCGCCTCGACCATGCCTACGGGATCGTCATGGCGCCGGAAACCTCGGGGCTTGGGCTACACGGCGGGGGCACGCCGTGGGACCCCTCCCAGTACTACGTGCACCGGGGCGGGCGCATGTACAACGGCCTCACCACCGTCACCTGGTCGCTCGTCGACACCGACTCCGGCAACGGTGGCTTCGGGTGCATCCCGGGAAGCCACAAAGCCGCCGAGTGGCTCCCTGAGGGCGTGCCCGCCGACTGGGTCAAGGAGATCCCGATCCCCGCCGGCTCGGTGCTGATCTTCACGGAGGCGCTGACGCACTGCACCTTGCCGTGGCGGTCCCCCTACGAGCGCCGGGCCGTGCTCTTCAAGTACGCCCCAGGCCACCTGGCTTGGGGACGTCACAGGGACCCGCCCGCCCGGCTGTGGCGCTTGCTCAGCGAGACCCAGCGCCGGCTGTTCCAGCCGCCGGCGGTCGCTTCCCACGACCCTGTCTTCTAGCGCCCGGAGGAGCCCGTTCGACGGACCTGGGGAGCCGAGAGGCCCGACTTTCGAGTTTCCGCCCCACTCGCGGTGGCAGGGACGGGAGGGCAGGCCGGCAAGCGGCGGCCGGCGCGGCGCCGTACCCAAGCGGGACCCGTCCGAGACGGCCGTGGCGTCGACCGTTCCGAAGCCCGATCGGCATACGGGACGGTCACCGATCACAACTGAATTCCTGCGCGAAAGCGGGACGATCAACGACCCAACGGCAGCACTACTCGAGCGCGCCACGGACTGTTCTTGTATGGGGGCGGTCGGGGCCGTAGGCGGCCTCCTCGATCCGCAGCGCCCGCTCCTGGTGCTCCCTGGCGCCCCCGAAGTCCCCGGTCTCCTGCAGGACGATGCCGAGGTTGTCGAGCGTGCGGGCCACCTCGGGATGGTCGGGCCCGTAGGCGGCCTCGAAGATCCGCAGCGCCCGCTCCAGTAGCTCCTCGGCCGAGCGGAGTTGGGAGCGCGACCACAGATAGATCCCCGCCGATTGCATGAGGCTGGCCAGTTCGGCGGTCGCCGGTGAGTGGGTGGCCACGGCGAGCACATGGGGAAGCAATCGAGCTGAGCGTGGCCAGCTCCGGTGGTCGTGCGCCTGGTTGGGGAACGCACCTTGCAGAGCGGCGATGGCATGCCCCGCCAGGCGTGCCGCCTCGGCTGGCGCCAGCCGCTCCCGCACGACGTCGCCGATGAGGCGGTGAACCGCCAGCGAGTCGCCTTGGCGGCGGGCGAGGGCCAGGCGGCGCAAGACGCCGAGGGCGTCCTCGTCGGCCAGGGTTTCGTCGGTGGCCACCAGGCGCGTGGGAATGTCGTCGGGGGCCAGGAAGGCGCAGGTGCCAAGCACCCGGGCGGCCGAAGGGCTGAGGCAGCGGCCCGGTCATAGGCCAGGCCAAACGTCGTCGCCACGGTGGTGCGGTAAAGGCGGGCGTCCCGCGTGCGAGGACGCGGCCCCGGCGGGAGGTGAGCAGGTCCCGGTAACTTTGAAGGGCCATCCCCGTCTCCTCCACGTAGGCGCAGGCCTGCTCGAGGGCGAGGGGGAGCAGACCGAGCTCGTCGGCTAGCGACCCCGCCGAGCCTTCGTCGTCGCTGCCGCTGCGGGCCAGGACGAATGCCACTGCCTCCTCGCGGGACCACACGTCGAGGTCGAGGGCGAACCCCCGAGACCGCCAAGCGGGATTTCGGGAGGTGATGAGGACCCCGGCCGGCTTCGCCGGGGGGCAGGTAGTGCGCGATCGAGGCGGGGTCCTCGGCATTGTCGAACACCACCAGCCAGCGTTCCCGGCGCGCCAGCTCGGCGTGCAGGAGTCGATGACCGTCGCAGGGTCGTCAGTGGGCACGCCTAGGCTCGCGGCCAGGGGAGTGAGGGCGCCGGCTACGGCGGCGGAAACCTCGGCGGGAACCCACCACACCACGTCGTAGTCCGGAGCTCGGCGCCAGGCGTGCTCGATGGCCAGCTGGGTCTTGCCCACCCCCCCGAGACCGGAGACGGCGAGCACCGCCACCGCGGCGGGGCCGGTGCCCAGGGCGGAGCGCAGCTTCTCCAGCTCGTCGTCGCGCCCGGCGAAGTTGGGGTTACGGGCCGGGACGTTCCAGATGGCCGGAAGGCGGCCGGGAAACGGGGCCGGAGCCGACGGCGCCTGGGGGAACCGAGGCGGCGGGCCGTCTCCCGGTCCCGCCATGTTCCCATGGTGGCCCAGCGGTGCTCGGCTGTGCCGATCGCGGGCGAACCAGCCACAGGCAATGGCACCTTCCGGTGACGCCGTCCCGGAAGGCGAACCCCGACCGGTGTGGCGGAAGGGGAACGGCTCCGACCGGGCGGGTCAGCGAAGGACGACCCGATGCACGTCGATCCAGACTGGCTGCGGCCCGCGGAGCCCGCGGGCCCCGGGCACACGCGGGTAGACCCGGCGGCGAGTGGGGAACGACAAGCCGTCGTAGTCTCGGTAGGCGGAGAGGTACTGAGCCGCCCGGGCCCAACCGCCGAAGGCAAGCGCGGTGTAGCCGTGGCGGCGCAGCCGGTAGTTGTCATCGACGTAGAGGACCTGGCGCGGACAATGGGTCGCCGTCGCGTGGGGAAAGGTGACGCTCAGCCGCAGCCACGTCTCGCCGCCCTCCCGCCAGGGCCCGAGTGGCTCTACCTCGACGTCGGACTGGGCGAGGACGAAAGGCACCTGCACGTAGGTCCACAAGGCAGCCGCAGCAAAGGTGGCCAGGTCTTCGACCGACCACACGAGCCGCCGCCTCCCCTGGTGCAGCCGTGCGACCCGGTGGTCGAGGGAGTCGGAACCGGCAACCGGGGTGTCGCCGAAGAGGAAGGTCCATGGATAAGGGGAGCTTCCGCTGACCTCTACCGTTTGGCCCACGGGTGCGATCCTCGCCGTCACCTCTGCGAGCGCGCGGGGCTGACCTTTGGCCGCGAACGCGAGCCCCCCCGAAGAGCGTTTCCCAGCGATCGAGCCCACCGTGGCGCTCGATCACCCGCTCGACGACTTCCGCTCCCGCCGCCTGATCAACGCGCCGAGCCGTCACGGCCGGGCTGCGACCGCGCTCAGGAGCGCGGCGAGGTCCGAAGCGACCTCCTCCGGCCGCTCTTCGGGGAGGAAGTGACCGGCTTTTGGATAGACGCGAAGGCGAGCAGCGGGGATCGCGGTCGCAGTGCGACGTCCCTGCTCCGGGGTAAGGAACCGATCGCGCTCGCCCCACGCTACGAGCGTCGGCACCTCGATTCGTCCGAGCCGGTCCTGGATCGGCCGGTAGAGCTCGTTCAGGCGTGTGAGGCTCGCTCCAAAGATCAGCCGAATGGCCCGGCGCTGGCGGCGGTCCCCGACCGCCCCTCGGACATCGATCCTCCGCCGAGGCGAGCCGACCCCCTGACGCATCATCGCCAGCAAGGACGGCGCCGAGAAGAGGAGGCGAGCCGCCAGCGGTCCGAGGACTGGCCAGGTGACCGTCGAGAGGGGAAAGGGAATGGGCGTGTCGGAGAACGCGTTGGTCGCCAGCAAGCCCAGGCCGGCCACGAGCTCTGGCGACTGTTGCGCCAACGTCAGGGCCACGGGACCGCCGAAGTCGTGGCCCACCACCACCGCTCGGCTGATACCCAGCCAACGAAGCATTTCCTCGAGCGCGGCTGCCTGCCCTTCGGCGTGCAGGACGGCGATGTCGTCCGAACGGGCGCTGTCCCCGAAACCGATCAGGTCTGGCACCAGCACGCGACCCTCCTGGGCCAGGCGCTCGGCGACCGCCGTCCAGCTCCGCCCGCTGCCCGGGATCCCGTGCAAGAGGACAACCGTCGGCCCGCCCGTTTCCCAACAGCGCACCCCGATGATGCCTTTCGAGGTGGTGACCCGCAGCGCTTCTGCCATGTTTCGGTTGTACGCCCGTTGCTATAGAAAGTCAAGTAAGCTACCGTTAAAGAAGTGAAGACGTACGGACAGTTCTGCGCCCTCGCCCGGGCCCTCGACCGGATCGGCGATCGCTGGACGCTGCTGGTCGTGCGCGAGCTGCTGATCGCTCCGGCCGGCTATGCCGGCCTGGCCCGTGCCTTGCCTGGCATCCCCACCAATCTGCTCGCCGACCGGCTCCGGCAACTCGAGGCGAACGGGATCGTGCGCCGGGTCGTTGCGCCCCCCGGCGGGCGCGGTGTGCGCTATGAGCTCACCGATCTCGGTCGCGGCTTGGAGCCGGCCCTTCTCGCCCTCATCCGCTGGGGGGCGGAGTGGATGCGAACTGGCCCCCAGGAGGAGCGCTTCGACCCCCGCTGGCTGGTGCTGGGTCTGCGGGCGCTGCTAGGCGCTGCGTCCTGGGGAGGGCCTTCCGGAGAGGTCGAGCTCCACCTCGACGGTGAGGTGCTTTCGGTCGTTGTAGGACCACATGGGCGGGCGGTGCGGTCGGGTCCGGCTTCCTCACCGGTCGCGAAGATCAGGGGGGACGCCACAGAGCTTCTCGGAGTGGCGGCAGGCATGCTCACCCTGGACGACGCGGACGACCTCGAGGTCGTGGGCGATCGGGGCACCGCCGCCTCGGTCCTCGCTCCCGCCTGAGGATGGGCGTCCACCCGAGCCTCGACCGCGCCCGCATGGGGATCCCGCCGAGGGATTCTCCTGCGGGAGCCCGGTCGTCGTTCGACTTGCGGGACCCGTCTGCGCCTACGCCGGCGGCGGAGCGAACCACCGGCCTGGCGTGGCATGGTCACTCCGCCATGACGTGTGGACGGGCCGCCTACGGTCCGCGCCGCGAGACGATCCAGGAGGTCCGAAGTTGGGCGAACACCACCATCACCCCTCGCAACCACCGACGGACGACGGCACGCCGTCGGCCACGATGGGCAGCCACGGCATGCTCGTCCTGGGGGAAGAGGCGACGTTCCTTTCCCACCTCCCGATGTTCATGTTCGACGCCGAGAACCACCCCCACAACTTCCAGGTGATCCTGGATGTGACGTTCGAACGCCCCCCCGGCGGGGACCCTCCCGCCGACTACGTCGGTGATCGGCGGCAGCATCCGGACATGCGGCTCTACACCTTTATCCCCGCGGAGTTCGAGATGGACCGTCTGGACCCCGCCGCTCGCAGCATCGAGGCGCTTACCGGCGAGGTGCACCGCGGCCACTTCGAGCGCCACGAGGACGACGGAGGGCGGGCCATCGGAGTGGCGACGGCCAGGATTGGCAACGTCGTTCACTTCCGGGCGTTCGAGAAGGGGGCCAACAAGCCGCCCGAGCTCGAATACCTGCTCTTCGGGAAGAGTGAAGAGCAGTTCCTGGCCCACCTCATCACGGCTCCTCCCGACTTCGACCACATCGTCTCGGTGGGAGCGACCGACGGGGACGTCCCCCCCGGCGAGCTCACCGACGGAATCACGGTCCGCGTCCCGGGACGGCTGAACACACCGAAGGATCGGCTGAGGCCCGGTGAGAGGGTGAGCGGTCGTGTCGTGGGAGGGCAGAGCGCCGACGGCCGAGACCTCGAGCTCGAAGTCCGCGGGGAACTTTACTTCGAA
>JBHENM010000050.1:0-17788 GCA_046262035.1 Acidimicrobiales bacterium
GAGGTGCTCGACCCGGTAGTGCCGGCCCTGATGGAGGTACAGGGCGCCGGGGTGGACGGTGGTGAAGGCCCGGCTCTCGTCCACCGTGCCGATGAGGCGAGCGGTGTCCGCCAGCACGATGCGGTACTCGTTCGAGGAGCCCGTGCGAAGCCCGACCTTTGCTGCGGGCGAGCCCCGGCCGGCGTAGACGGCTCGCTGGTCACGAACCACCAGGGTGTCCTCCAGCACCAGCCGGCGAACGCCTTCTTCGAGGTCGTCGCCCCAGAGCTCCTCGTCGCCCTCGGTGAGCGGCTGCTCGTAGGCGGCGCAGGCCAGATGGGGGTGGAGCACGAACGGGTTGGACGGGTTCACCACCGAAGGCTCGGGAGGTCGGGTGAACATCTCGGCCGGATGGGCCATGAACCATTGGTCGAGCTGGTCCTCGCCCGCCACCAGCACGGCCGCCGACTGCTGCCGGGCCCGCCCGGCCCGCCCCGCCTGCTGCCACAGGGAGGCGATGGTCCCCGGAAAGCCGTTGAGGAGGCAGGCGTCCAGTCCGCCCACGTCGATCCCGAGCTCGAGTGCGTTGGTGGCGGCCACGCCGAGGAGCTCGCCGCCGAAGAGCTGGCCTTCGATCTCCCGACGTTCGGTCGCCAGGTAGCCACCGCGGTAGGGCCGTACCCGGCCGGCCAGCTCGCGGGGAAGCTGGCGCCGGGCCGCCGCCGCCACCAGCTCCGACCCCTTGCGGCTGCGGGTGAAGGCGATGGCCCGGTATCCGGACCGGACGAAGGTGGCGAGCAGGGCGGCTGTCTCCCCGATCCCCGACGCACGGACTCCGGCGGCTTCGTCGACCAGCGGCGGGTTCCACAGCGCGAACACCCGGGCGCCGCGGGGTGAGCGGTCTTCGGTGACCTCCTCGACGGGCAGGCCGCAGAGGGAGGAGGCCAGGGCGCCGGGGCTGCCGATGGTGGCTGACCCGAAGACGAACGTGGGGGAGGACCCGTACCGGGAGCACAGCCGGCGAAGGCGGCGGAGGACGTGGGCCACGTGGGTGCCGAAGATGCCTCGCAGCGTGTGCAGCTCGTCGACGACCACGTACTTGAGGCGGCCGAGGAAGCCGGACCACGGCTCGTGCCGGGGAAGGATGCCGACGTGCAGCATGTCGGGATTGGTGAGGACGGCCGTGGCGTGGCGGCGGATCCAGGCCCGCTGGGGGTTGGGCGTGTCGCCGTCGTAGGTCGCCGCCACCAGGCCGGGGACGTCCAGCTTCCCGAGTGACCGGAGCTGATCCTGAGCGAGGGCCTTGGTGGGGTAGAGCAGGAGGGCGGTTCCCCGGTGCTCGCCCAGCGACGCTTCGGCGATCGGCAGCTGGTAGCAAAGCGTCTTGCCCGAGGCGGTGCCCGTGGCCACCGCCACCGAGCGTCCGGCCCGCGCCAGGTCGATGGCCGTCGCCTGATGGGCCCACAGGCCGCCGGGCGGGACGCAGCTCTCCAGCTCCGGCGGCAGCGGGCGGGCGAGATCACCGAAGCCCGGGGGACGGGCGGGGAGGTGTTCGACGTGGACGAGCTGTCCCGCGGTGGCGAGTCCCCTCAGGAGCTCCTCGGCCTCGGGCACCGCCCCATGTTTGGGCGCCACTCAGTAACGGTAGTTGGAGTGTCGCGCACGACCACCGAACGGCTAGCTTTGGACGCAACAGGAGGATTCATGGATCTTGGGTTGGACGTCACCGAACGCGATGGGTACGCGGTTCTCAGCGTGCGGGGAGAGGTCGACGTCTACACCGCGCCCAAGTTTCGTGAACGGCTCATCGAGCTGGTCAGCGACGGAAAGCACCGGATCATCGTCGACCTCGAAGGCGTCGACTTCCTGGACTCCACCGGCCTCGGAGTGCTGGTCGGTGGACTCAAGCGTCTTCGCAGCCACGACGGCGACCTGCTGCTGGTCTGCACCCAGAGCCGCATCTTGAAGGTGTTCGAGATCACGGGCCTCACCAAGGTCTTCTCGATCTACGACTCCGTCGACGACGCTGCATCTGGGCCCTCGTAGGGCCCTCCGTTGTCTGAGGTCGTCGAGCTCGAGATCCCTGCTCGACCGGAGTTCGTAGCCCTGGCCCGCCTGGTCGTGTCGGCCATGGCGTCGACCGACGCCATCCTCTCCGACGATCAAGTCGATGATCTGAAGCTGGCCGTTTCCGAGGCCTGCACCAACGCCATCGAGGCCCACGACGCCATCGCCGCCGAGGAGCGCGTGGTGGTGCGGTGCTGGTCGGACGACGGAGCGCTCCGGGTCAGCGTCGAGGATCGCGGGGCGGGATTCGATCCCTCCAGCCTTCCCGACCATCCTCCGCCCACCGACCCCGACCGCCTCAAGTTCGAGCGCGGTCTCGGAATTCCCCTGATCCGCGCGCTGGTTGACGAGGTTGAGATCAGCTCGTCCGACTCGGGCACAGAGGTGCTTCTGGCCATGCGTCACGCCGGGCCCGGCTGAGGAGCAAGGAAGAGGGGAGCGAATGGCGCTCAAGAAGATGTTGCACCGGCTCACAACCCCGGTCTCGGAGCTGGATCTCGAGCGGCTGAAGGAGTTCTGCGCCGGCCACGCCCATTGCGCCCCCATCGGTGAGGCCAAGGCCCGTCAGGAGGTCAGCCTGGTGGGGGAGATCACATCGGTGCGGATCGTGCCTCGGGCCGGCTCTCCGTCGCTGGAGGCGAGCATCAGCGACGGAACCGGAACCATGGTCGCCGTCTGGACGGGCAGGCGCCGGATCGCCGGCGTCGGCCCCGGCAAGCGCCTGATGATCACCGGTCGAGGCGCCCCCATAGGGCCCGGCGGACGTCTCCTCTTCTACAACCCCCGCTACGAGCTGCTCTGACGTCGGGCCTACGGCGGGGGGGCGGCGCCGGCCCGTCCGCGAGTGCCGATCAGGAGCGACTTGACCATCTCCTCGGACTCGAGAGTCACCAGCACGAGGACCTCGTCGCCCAGCTCCATCACCGTCTCGCCCCTCGGGACGACGACGTGGCGCTCCCCGCGGATGACGGCGACGATGGTCGCGTCCCGCGGGACGCCCAGCTCGATGATGGATTTTCCGACCGCAGGAGAGTCCTCGGCGAGGGTGACCTCGACCAGGCGGGTATCCCCGAACTGCATCAGCCGGACCAGGGAGCCGACGGCGACCGCCTCCTCCACCAGGGCGGTGAGCAGGTGCGGTGTCGATACCGAGATGTCCACCCCCCAGGACTCGTTGAACAGCCACTGGTTCTGAGGGTGGTTCACTCGAGCCACCACCCGGGGAACGGCGAACTCCTGCTTGGCCAGCAGGGAGACGACCAGGTTGTCCTCGTCGTCGCCGGTGCTGGCCACCATGACGTCGAACTGCTCGAGACCCAGCGCCTGTAGCGAGGAGACCTCGCAGGCGTCGGCCTCGGCCACGGTCACGTTGAGGGATTTCCGCACGCGGGCGGCGACATCGGGGTCCTGCTCGATGAGCAGCACTTCGTGGCCACTCTCCTGGAGGTCGGCGGCGATGTAGCTGCCCACGTTGCCGGCACCGGCGATGGCGACCTTCACCGGCGGGACTCCTCGGTCGGGTTGTGGAGACGCTCTTCCAGCTCGTCCAGCGCATCCCGACGGGCCACCAGGTGCAGGATGTCGCCCTCCTGGCCGACCAAGCCGGGGGCGGCGAGCCGGGACTCTCCCCGGCGGGTGAGGACGACGAGCCGGAACCGGTCGCCTTCGTCCAGCTCGCCCAGCTTGCGGCCGGCCCAGGCGTTGGGGAGATTGCGTTCGAGCATGGTGACGGCCCCACTGGCGTCGGCCCATTCGGTGACGGTCTGGTCCGGGAACATCCGGCGGAGGACCTGGTCGGTCGTCCACGCCACGGCGGCGACGGTGGGGATGCCCAGCCGCTGGTAGATGGCCGCCCGCTTGGGATCGTAGATGCGGGCGACCACGTAGGGGATCTCGTAGGTCTCCCGGGCGATCCGGGCCGACAGGATGTTGGAGTTGTCCCCGTTGGTCACGGCCGCGAAGGCTTGGGCCTCCCGGATCCCGGCCTCTTCGAGGTGCTGGCGATCGAACCCGAAGCCGTACACGGTCCGCCCGCTGAAGCCCTCGGGAAGCCGGCGGAAGGCGTTCCGGTTCTTGTCGATCACCGCGACCGAATGCTCGCCCCGTTCCAAGGCGCCGGCCAGCTCGGAGCCGACCCGGCCGCACCCCACCACGACGACATGCACGGCCCATAGGCAACACCCGGCGCACCCGCTACGCAAACTCGGCATCCCGGGCGACGGCCGCTACGGTCGCGGCCGTGTATCAGACCCTGAAGCGCCTGATCGTCGGGCGCCCACTTGCCGAGAGCGAGCGTGAGGGCCAGCAGCTGCCCAAGAAAGTGGCGCTGGCGACCTTCTCCTCGGACGCCATCTCCTCGACGGCCTACGCCACCGAGGAGATCCTGTTCGTGGTCGCTGCGGGAGGTTCGAGCCTGGCCCTGGGCCTCTCCCGGCTGGTGCCCATCTCCGTGGTCGTGGCCGTTCTGATCACCATCGTCGTCGCCTCGTACCGCCAGACGATTTTCGCTTATCCCCACGGCGGCGGTTCCTACCTCGTCAGCCGGGACAACCTCGGCCGCTACCCCTCGCTCGTGGCCGGGGCGTCGCTCCTCATCGACTACATCCTCACCGTCGCCGTCTCGGTCTCGGCCGGCGTGGCCGCCATCATCTCCCTCCCCGCCTTCCGCGACCTGAGGGACCAGCGGGTGGTGATCGGCCTCGCACTCATCGCCATCATCACCCTCGCCAACCTCCGGGGCCTCCGGGAATCGGGGTCGCTCTTCGCCATACCGACGTACACCTACATCGTCAGCCTGGTCCTGCTCATCGGCTACGGCATGTTCCAGGAGTACTCCGGAGACCTGGAGCCCATCCCGCCGCCTACACCGGACCTGTTCCACGGAGCGCTCGCCGGAGGCAGCCTCACGCTGATGCTGCTGTTACGGGGCTTCTCGTCCGGAGCTGTCGCCCTCACCGGTATCGAAGCGCTGGCCGACGGCGTGCCCGCGTTCAAGAAGCCGCAGGCCAAGAACGCCGCCACCACGCTGGTCATCATGGGAGTCATCCTCGCCGTGCTCTTCTTCGGGATCTCGGTGCTGGCGCACCACCTGCATCCCTATCCGAGCGAGCACGAGACCGTGATCTCCCAGATGGGCCGGGCTGTCTACGGCGGCGGTCCCATCTACGTGATCCTCCAGTTCGCAACCGCGGCCATCCTGACCCTGGCTGCGAACACCGCCTTCGCCGACTTCCCCCGGCTCTCGTCGATCATCGCCCGGGACGGCTTCCTGCCCCGCCAGTTCTCCAACCAGGGCGATCGCCTGGTCTTCTCCAACGGCGTGGTCTTCCTGGGCGTCGCCGCCAGTGCCCTGCTCATCGCCTTCGGCGGCATCACCAACGCCCTGATCCCGCTGTACGCCGTCGGGGTATTCACGTCCTTCACCCTGAGCCAGACGGCCATGGTCGTCCGCCATCACCGCCGGCGGGACCCGGGGTGGAAGCGGGGGATCGTCATCAACGGGATGGGGGCGACGGCCACCGGCGTCGTCCTGGCCATCGTCGCCATCTCCAAGTTCACGGTGGGGGCGTGGCTTCCCATCGTGGTTGTGCCGTCGATCATCTTCCTCCTGGTCGCCGTCCGGCGGCACTACGACCGGGTGTCGAAGGTCCTGGCCATCGCGCCCACCGAAGTACGGCCGGTGCCCATGAACCACACGGTCGTCGTGCTCGTGGGCCGCGTCCACAAGGGCGTGCTCAAGGCTCTGGCCTACGCCAAGTCGCTCAACCCGCAGCACATCCTCGGGGTGTACGTCTCCTACGAGGACGAAGACCGGGAGGACCTCGAGCGGCAGTGGAACGAGTTCAAGATCGACGTGCCCCTCGAGATCGTGGCCTCGCCCTACCGGGAGCTGGTGGAGCCCATCGAGAGGTTCCTCGACGAGCTCGACGGCCGCTGGGCCAACGACACCATCACGGTCGTGATCCCCGAGTTCGTCGTCGGCAAGTGGTACGAGCAGATCCTCCACAACCAGAGCGCGCTCCTGCTGAAGGGCAAGCTGCTCTTCCGGGAGGGGATCGTGGTGACGTCCGTGCCCTACCACGTGGACGCCGAGGAGGGTCAGGGGCCGGACCGGTCTCCCGAGGGATCGACCAACCGGTAGCCCACCCCCGGCTCGGTCAGGCTCTCGACAGAGACCTGAGGCGCGGGCCGTTTCCTCCCTCGGCCGATTCGGGGTCGTCGTTCCCCGGTCGGCCCTTGTCGGCCGGCGCCAGCCCCTCCAGGTCTAAGGCCAGCTCGGCGACGTCCCAGATCCCAACCGCATCCGCACTCGGGACCGACTGGTCGAGCTCGAACCACACCATCTTGCCCGAGGGCGTCGACTCGGTCCCCCAGGCCCGGGACAGCTTCTCGACCAGGACCAGGCCCCGTCCCGTTGCCGACAGCTTCGAGTAGTGCTTGCGGGTAGGTAGACTGACGTTGCCGTCGTGCACCTCGATCCGCACGCGCTCCTCGCCGCCCCGAACGACGACGTGCACCGTCGTCCCGGCGTGGAGGATGGCGTTGGCCACCAGCTCGCTGACCAGGAGCGTGGCCACTTCGGCCAACTCTCCGCAGCTCCAGTCGGTGAGGGCGCGGTCGACGAACCGGCGAGCGTGGCCTGCGCTGGCCGGCTCCGCGGGGAAGTCGGCCCGCACCTCATGCGGAGTCATGCGATACCGATTGTAGAGAATGGCTGAGCTCGCCCGGCGCACTGAGCTCTCGGGCAGATGGGTTCAGGAAGCTGAAATTGCAGTTAGCATCCCCCGAAATCATGCTTGCCCCGCTTACGAAATCCGAGCGCGAGACCATGAAGGCGATCTACCGGTTGGCCCACAACGGCCACGAGGCCCACACCGGGGTCCTGGCCGAGTCCCTACGGGTCTCCCCCGCCACCGTGACCGCCACCGTGAAGCGGCTGGCCGAGCGGGGCCTGCTCGATCACAAGCTGTACCGGGGTGTCGAGCTGACCAGCACCGGCCGGCGTTCCGCGGTGGCGGCCATCCGCCGCCACCGGATCGTCGAGCGGTTCCTGGCCGACATGCTCGGCTACGCGTGGAACGAAGCCGACCGGTTGGCGGGTTCGTTCGAGCACGACCTTCCCCAGGAGGTCGAAGACCGGCTGTACGTGGCCCTCGACCGGCCCACGTCCTGCCCCCACGGGTTCCCCATCCCCGCTCCCGAAGTGGGGGAGATCCCCACCCTGCCCCCCCTGTACGACCTCGAACCGGGTGAGGTGGCCGTGGTGGCTGTCCCCGGGTCTATCGACCCCGCCGTCGTCGAGTTCCTCGACACCCTGGGCCTGCGCCCCGGCGTACGGGTCGAGGTTCTCGAGAAGCACCCCTTCGATGGGCCGCTGGTCGTCCGTGTGGACGGGCAGGCCCGCACCCTGGGCGACAAGGTCGCCCGCCAGATCTATGTCAAAGCCGAGTCCAGGAGGCAACAGTCGGCATGATCCTCGCTGCTGAAGGCGGATACCAGGCGTTTGAGCTCGGAGGGGCAGAGTGGTTCTGGCTGATCTTCTCAGCCGGGACCGCAGTCCTGGCCCTGCTCGTGGGCCTCACCCTCATGAAGGGCGTGCTGGCTGCGGACCAGGGCACGCCCAAGATGCAGGAGATCGCCCTGGCCATCCAGGAGGGCGCCATGGCCTACCTGCGGCGCCAGTTCCGGACGATCGCCGTGATCCTCGTGCCCCTCGCCATCCTGGTCTTCCTCACGTCCACGGCGATCTCCCGGGAGGACGGCAGTGAAGCGCTGACGTTCGTCGAGTCCGGCTTGTTCCGCACCCTCGCCTTCCTCGCCGGCTGTGTTATGTCCGGCCTCACCGGGTTCATCGGGATGAGCCTGGCGGTAAGGGGCAACGTGCGGACGGCCGCCGCCGCCCGTGCCGGGTCGCTGCCGGCCGCCCTCAAGGTCGCCTTCCGCACCGGGGGCGTGGCCGGGATGTTCACCGTCGGCCTGGGCCTGCTGGGCGCCACCGTCATCATCATGATCTTCCAGAACACGGCCACCGCCATCCTCGTGGGCTTCGGCTTCGGTGGATCGCTGCTGGCCCTGTTCATGCGGGTGGGCGGCGGCATCTTCACCAAGGCGGCCGACGTGGGCGCCGACCTGGTGGGCAAGGTGGAGGCCGGAATCCCTGAGGACGACCCCCGCAACGCAGCCACCATCGCCGACAACGTGGGCGACAACGTGGGCGACTGCGCCGGGATGGCGGCCGACCTGTTCGAGTCCTACGAGGTCACTCTGGTGGCCTCCATCATCCTCGGCTACGCCGCCTTCCAGTCCATCGGCCTCAACCCTGCGCTGGGCGTGATCTTCCCCGTCGCGGCCCGGGCCATCGGTGTGCTGGCTTCCATCGCCGGCGTCTACATGGTGAAGGCTGGCGACAACGACAAGTCGGCCATGGCCCCCATCAACCGGGGGTTCCTCACCGCCGGCCTGCTCACCATCCTGGGCACGTTCCTCGTGGCCCAGTACTACGTGGACAACCTCCGTGTCTTCTGGGCCGTCGTCGTCGGCCTGGTGCTGGCCCAGATCGTCAGCCGGCTCACGGAGTACTACACGTCGACCGAGACCGCGCCGGTGCAGGAGATCGCCGAGGCCACCCGTACGGGCCCGGCTACCACCGTCCTGTCGGGGATCAGCTCGGGGCTTGAGTCAACGGTTTGGGCCGTGGTCGCCATCGCCGCCGCCCTGGGGGTTGCCATCGCCCTCGGCGACGGCAACATCCAGTTCTCCTTCTACCTGGTGGCGCTGACGGGCATGGGCATGCTCTCCACCACCGGCGTGATCGTCTCCGAGGACACGTTCGGGCCCGTGGCCGACAACGCCGCCGGTATCGCCGAGATGTCTGGGGAGTTCGAGGGCGAGCCCCAGAAGATCATGGTCAGCCTGGACGCGGTCGGGAACACGACCAAGGCCATCACCAAGGGCTTCGCCATCGGCTCGGCCGTGATCGCCGCCGTGGCCCTGTTCGCCTCCTTCATCGAGACCGTCGGCAGCGAGCTGGGCATCGCTGAGGTGGGCAGCGCCCTGTTCCGAAATCCGCTCACCCAGATCAACGTGGCCGATCCGAAGACGTTCATCGGCCTGCTGATCGGCGGGTCGGTCCCGTTTCTCTTCTCGGCTCTGGCCATCCGCGCTGTCGGGCGGTCAGCGGGCACCGTGGTTCAGGAGGTGCGCCGTCAGTTCCGGGAGCACCCCGGGATAATGGACGGGACCGAGCGCCCCGAGTACGGGCCCGTGATCGACATCTGCACCGCCGCCTCGCTGCGGGAGCTGACGACACCGGCCCTGCTCGCCGTCCTCACTCCCGTCATCATCGGCTTCGGCATCAACTACCAGGCCCTGGGTGCTTTCCTGGCCGCTGTCATCCTCACCGGCCAGCTCATGGCCGTGTTCCTGTCCAACGCCGGAGGGGCGTGGGACAACGCCAAGAAGTACATCGAGGACGGGCATTACGGCGGCAAGGGGTCCGACGCCCACAAAGCGGCCGTCATCGGCGACACCGTGGGGGACCCGTTCAAGGACACCGCTGGCCCTGCGCTCAACCCCCTCATCAAGGTGATGAACCTGGTGTCGCTCCTGATGCTCCCGGCCGTGATCAACCTCCAGGACAACAACGGCGCCCGTTACACCGTCGCCGCCCTGGCCTTGGCCGTGCTCATCGGGGCCATCGCCTTCTCCAAGCGCAAGACCGTCTCCATGGTCGACGTGCCCGAGGGCGGGGAGGACGACTCGCTCGTCGAGGCCGCTAGTTAACCGGCGCTGGGGCCTCGCCCACGGCGGACGGGCGGGCCCACAGCGCCAGTGAACCAAATCTGACCCATAAGTCCAGCGTTGGCAAGTGCAACTTCACTCGTCGCCGTCAATACCCCGGGCTTCGACCAATCCGTCCTCCGGCTTCTCGCGGCGTAGGCGCAGCACCTCACGGGCGATGGGGACGAAAGAAGCCAGCAGGATGACGCCCACGATGGGCAGGAGGTAGCGGTCGATGTCGGGCACGGCCTCCCCGAGGACGTAGCCGACGGTGGTCACTCCCACGGCCCAGAGAAATCCGCCGACGACGTTGTAGGTGACGAACTGCCGGTACCGCATCTGCCCCACCCCGGCCAGCACCGGGGTGAAGGTGCGCACGAGGGGGATGAACCGGGCCAGGACGACGGTCTTGGGGCCCTGCTCCTCGAAGTAGCGCCGGGCCCGCTCCAGGTGGCTCCGGCGAAACAGCCGGGAGTCGGGGCGACGGTAGAGGGCCGGTCCTACACGGCTCCCGAAGGCGTAACCGACCTGGTCACCGGCTACGGCGGCCACGAAGCAGCCCGCGAGGATGACCGGGAAGTTGAGCACCCCCTGCGACGCCAGCAAGCCGGCGGTGACGAGAAGGGAGTCGCCCGGTAGGAAGAACCCCACGAGCAGCCCCGACTCGGCGAAGACGATGGCGAACAGGCCGAGCGTGCCGAATGTCTCGATGAGGGTCTTGGGGTCCACCTACACGACCGTAGACTGTGTTTCCCGCGGCGAGCACCCTCGTGGCTGGTCCTGCCCGCCTTGACAGGCGGCTGCCGGGATGCCAAACCTCTCGCGGCGCAGGTTTCGACCTGCCGGGCGGCCTGCAGTCAAATCCGGGCTGTGACCGTCTCCGCCCGACCAGAGAAAAAGGACACGTGCCCAAACCGCTCGTCATCGTGGAGTCGCCGGCCAAGGCCAGGACCATCGCCCGGTTCCTGGGGTCGGATTACGTCGTCGAGTCGTCCGTCGGCCACATCCGGGATCTCCCTCGCGACTCCAAGGACATCCCGGCCGCGTACAAGGGCGAGTCGTGGGCCCGCATCGGGGTCGACGTAGAGAACGGGTTCAAGCCCCTCTACATCGTCCTGCCCGAGAAGAAGTCGGTCATCGCCAACCTGAAGCGGCAACTCAAGGACGCCGACGAGCTCTATCTCGCCACCGACGAGGATCGCGAGGGTGAGTCCATCGCCTGGCACCTGCTCGAGGTCCTGTCCCCTCCGGCTCGGGTCCCCGTCAAGCGCATGGTGTTCCACGAGATTACGGCGGCGGCCATCCGCCACGCCGTCGACAACTGGCGGGAGCTCGACCGGCGGCTGGTGGACGCCCAGGAGGCCCGGCGCATCCTGGACCGGCTCTACGGCTACGAGGTCTCACCCGTGCTGTGGAAGAAGGTCCTTCCCCGGCTCTCGGCCGGACGGGTCCAGAGCGTGGCCACCCGGATCCTGGTCGAGCGGGAGCGGGCCCGCATGCGGTTCCGTGCCGCCGGCTACGCCGACGTGGAGGGCACGTTTACACCGGGTGACGGCGCCAATGCCGCCGAGCGGTTCACCGCCTCGCTGGTGGCCCTGGACGGCGTGCGCCTGGCCACGGGGCGTGATTTCGACGAGAGCGGGCAGCTCAAGGCCGGTGCCGCGCTGGCCCATCTCGACGTCGCCGCCGCTCAGACTCTCGTACAAGCCCTCCAAGGGGCCGAGTTCGCGGTTCGCTCGGTCGAGGAGAAGCCCTACCGTCGTACGCCCTACCCGCCGTTTATGACGTCGACCCTGCAGCAGGAGGCGGGTCGCAAGCTCAGGTACACGTCGGCCCGCACCATGAGCGTCGCCCAGAAGCTGTACGAGAACGGCTACATCACCTACATGCGGACCGACAGCACCTTCCTGTCGGAGACCGCGGTGGCCGCGGCCCGCTCCCAGGCGGCCCAGCTCTACGGCCCCGAGTACGTGCCCGCCGAGCCCCGGCGGTACGAGAAGAAGGTGCGCAACGCCCAAGAGGCCCACGAGGCCATCCGCCCCGCGGGCGACACCTTCCGCACGCCCGAGCAGGTGTCGAGGGACCTGAAGAGCGACGAGCTCGCCCTCTACGACCTCATCTGGAAGCGCACCGTCGCCTCCCAGATGGCCGATGTCCGGGGACGCAGCCTGCAGGTGCGGCTGGGCGCCACCGCCCCGGTCACCGGTCAGGACGCCGAGTTCGCCGCCACTGGGAAGACCATCGAGTTCCCCGGGTTCCTGCGGGCCTACGTCGAGGGCTCGGACGACCCGGACGCCCAGCTGGAGGACCGTGAGGTACGTCTCCCCCCGCTGCAGCCTCGCGATCCCCTGGCCGCGCTCGCCTTGGAGCCCAAGGACCACACCACCCAGCCGCCCGCCCGGTTCACGGAAGCCTCCCTGGTGAAGGCTCTGGAGGACCGGGGCGTGGGCCGTCCTTCCACCTACGCCACCATCATTGGCACCATTCAGGACCGGGACTACGCGTGGAAGCGGGGGTCGGCCCTGGTGCCCTCCTTCACCGCCTTCGCCGTGGTGGGCCTGCTCGAGCAGCACTTCAAGGAACTGGTCGATTACGACTTCACCGCCCGCATGGAGGACGACCTCGACCAGATCGCCGCCGGCCGGGAGGAAGCCTTGCCGTGGCTGAATCGGTTCTACTGGGGGAACGGCAGCGCCGGGTTGAAGGGGCTGGTGGGCGACGATCGCACGGCGGCCATCGATGCCCGTGAGGTGAACTCGATCCCGATCGGCCAGGACTCCGAGGGCCGGGACATCGTCGTCCGGGTCGGCCGCTACGGTCCCTACATCCTCAGGGGCGAGGAGACGGCGGCCATCCCCGAGGGGACGGCCCCCGACGAGATCACGGTGGAGCGGGCCGAGGAGCTGCTGTCCGCCCCGAGCGGCGACCGGGAGCTGGGCGCCGATCCCGAGACCGGCCTGCCGGTGATCGCCAGGGCCGGGAGGTTCGGGCCCTACATCCAGCTGGGCGAGGCCATCGACAGCAAGCAGAAGCCCAAGACGGCGTCCCTGTTCAAGACCATGAACCTGGAGACCGTCACCCTCGAACAGGCCCTCGAGCTGCTGCGGCTTCCGCGGGTGCTCGGCAAAGATCCCGTCGACGGGGCCGAGATCACGGCCCAGAACGGGCGCTACGGGCCCTACATCCAGAAGAAGGGCGCGGAGTCCCGCAGCCTCGAGGACGAGAGCCAGCTGTTCACCGTCACCCTCGAGGACGCGCTGGCCCGGTTGGCGCAGCCCAAGCAGGGCCGGGGTCCGCGGGCGGCCGCGGGTCCCCTGCGGGAGTTGGGCGAGGACCCGGTGGCCAAGGCGCCGGTCGTGGTCCGGGAAGGCCGCTTCGGGCCCTACGTGACCGACGGCACGACCAATGCCTCGCTCCGCAAGGGGGACACGGTGGAAGAGATCACGCTCGAGCGGGCGGCCGAGCTCCTCGCCGATCGGAGGGAGCGGGGCGACGCCCCCAAGCGCAAGCCGGCGCGCCGCGCCCCGGCCAAGAGCAAGGCCAAGGCCAAGACGAAGGCCAAGGAGTAAGGCCGGTCTGCGCCGGTATGGCGTCCTAGCCTGCACGCCGTGGCCGAGCCGGACGAGAGGGAGTCGGGGGTGAAGGGCTGGCTCCAGCGCCGAAAGTCGGTGCTGCGGGGCGAGTTGCTCCCGCCCGGCCCGGGCCCGAGCGGCCCTCTGAGCGGGGAGCAGGGCCCGAGCGGCCCTCTGAGCGGGGAGCAGGGCCCGAGCGGCCCTCTGAGCGGGGAGCAGGGCCCGAGCGGGGACCCCGACCCCGACGCAGCTACGGAGCCGGTGGCCGCCGTACCTCCGGGGGGCCCGACGGCGGACGAGTCCGCGGGGCCCAAGCTCCTAGGGTCCAGCTCCTTCTTCCGGCTGTGGCTGGCCCAGGTGGTGTCATCCCTCGGCGACTGGCTCGGCCTGGTGGCCGTCCTCTCGCTGGCCGCCCGCATCGGCGGCAGCTCACCCGAGGCGGCGGTGGGCATCGTCATGAGCGCCCGGATGGTGCCCGGGTTCTTCTTCGGGTCGGTGGCGGGAGTGCTGGTCGACCGCTGGGACCGCAAGCGGGTGATGGTCACCTGCGACATCGGCCGCGGATTCGTCCTCGCCACCCTCCCCTTCATCGACACCGTCTGGGGCCTCTTCGTGGCCTCCCTCCTCCTCGAGGTCTTTACCCTGCTGTGGTCGCCGGCCAAGGAGGCGTCGGTTCCCAATCTGGTGCCCATCAGTAGGTTGGCCAGCGCCAACTCCCTCTCCCTGGCTGCCGCCTACGGCACATTTCCCATCGGCTCGGCCCTGTTCGCCTCCCTCACCAAGGTGGCCGAGTTCGTGGGTCGCCACGCCGGAGCCCTCGACTTCCTCGAGCTCAACCAGGAATCGCTGGCCATCTACGTCGACGTGCTGACGTTCTTCACGTCGGCCGCCCTCATCTCCTCGCTGACGCTCCCCCAGCACGCCCGGCAAGGGGGCCGGATCGAGCTGGGGCGCACGTTCACCGAGCTCAAGGAAGGCTGGAGCTTCATCGGGACCAGCCCCGTCGTGCGGTCGGTGATGATCGGCCTGGGGACGGGCCTGGTGGGCGGGGGCATGGTGGCTCCCCTGGGGCCGACCTTCGCCAACCAGGTGCTCAATGCCGGACCGCCCGGTTTCGGGCTACTCCTCTTCGCCCTGGGCATGGGGGTCGCCACCGGCGTAGTGGGCGTGTCGACCATCCAGCAGCGCCTCCCCCACGCCCGCCTCTTCCCCCTGGCCGTCGTGGGAGCCGGAGTGGCGATGTTGGTCGCCGCGTCCACGTCCCGGCTGGGCCTGACCATGCTCGTCATCGGGGTGATGGGTGTGTGCGCCGGCGCCGTCTACGTGCTGGGATTCACAATCCTCCAGGAGAACGTGGAGGACGAGATGCGGGGCCGGATCTTCGCCACCCTCTACACGCTCACCCGGCTGTGCCTGCTCGTCGCCCTGACCCTGGCTCCGCTGGCCGCCGGCCTCCTCGACCGTCTTTCCAACCGCCTGTTCGACGGTGAGATCGAGATCTGGGGAGCCACCATCGAGCTTCAAGGGGTCCGGGTGACCCTCTGGCTGGGCGGCGTCATCATCCTTGTCGCCGGCGTGCTGGCCGCCCGGACCATGCGGGCCCGAACCGCGGCGGAGCCATGAGGGGGCGGCTGATCGCCTTCGAGGGCGGCGAGGGCAGCGGCAAGTCGACCCAGGCGAGGTTGCTGGCGACCCGGATGGACGCGCTGCTCACCCACGAGCCAGGGGGCACCGCCCTTGGACGAGGCATCCGAAACCTGGTGCTGGACCCGTCGGCGGCTGGCATCGACGATCGGGCCGAAGCGCTGCTCATGGCGGCCGACCGGGCGCAGCACGTGGCCGAGGTGATACGCCCGGCTCTCGATCGGGGCCAGCACGTGGTCACCGATCGGTTCTCGGGCTCGACCATGGCCTACCAGGGGTACGGACGGGGCCTCGACCTGGCCGAGCTGGCCCGGCTGAGCGCTTGGTCTGCTGGGGGGATCGAGGCCGATCTGGTGGTGCTGCTGGACGTACCCCTCGACGTGGCCGCTGCTCGACGTTCCCAGGCAACGGACCGGATGGAGGCCCAGGACGAGGACTTCCACGCCCGGGTCACCGCCGGGTATCGGGAGTTGGCCGCGGCCGATCCCGAGCGATGGTCGCTGGTCGACGGCTGCGGGTCGGTCGAGGACGTGGCCGCCCGCGTACTGGCCGTGGTCCTGACCGGCCTCGAGCCCCCCGCGGGGCCGATGTGACCGGCCCGGGCGAGGAGGGTGGGCGCGTCTTCGACCGCCTCGTAGGGCAGCGGCCGGCCGTGCGCCAGTTGCGCGCCGCGGCCCGCACTCCGGTGCACGCCTACCTGCTGGTGGGCCCGCCCGGAGGAGGCAAGCGGCCGGCGGCCCGGGCCTTTGCCGCGGCGCTGCTCTGCCCGCAGGGTGGCTGCGGCACGTGCGATGTGTGCACCCGCGTCCTGTCCGACATCCACCCCGATGCGGTGGTCGTCGAGCGGGAGGGGGCGTCGATCAGCGTCCCCCAGGCCCAGGAGATCAGGCGCCTGGCCATGCGCTCCCCCAACGAATGTCACCGCAAGGTGCTGACCCTCGTGGACTTCCACCTGGTCCTCACGGCGGGCCCCACCCTCCTCAAGATCGTCGAGGAGCCACCGGGCAGCACCGTGTTCGTGATCCTGGCCGAGCACGTGCCGCCCGAGCTGGTGACGATCGCCTCGCGCTGCGTACGCATCGACTTCCGGAGCCTCGCTCCCTCCGAGCTGGTCCAGGCCCTGGTCGGCGAAGGGGTGGACGAGGCCACGGCCTCCCGCGTGGCCGAAGCGGCTGGCGGCAGGCTCGACCGGGCGCGGCTCCTGGCCTCCGACCCCGGCTTCGAGGACCGCCGCCGCGCCTGGCAGTCCCTCCCCACTCGCCTGGACGGGACAGGGGCCACAGTCTCGCTCCTCGCGGCCGAGCTGGTGGAACTGCTGGCCTCGGCTGCGGTCGGGCCGTTGGAGGAGCGCCACGCCGAGGAGCGGGCCGCCCTCGAGGCCCGGATCGAGCGCTCGGGCGAGCGGGGCTCGGGTCGGAAGCAGCTCCAGGAGCGCCACCGGCGAGAACTGCGCCGCCTTCGGGCCGACGAGCTGCGCTACGGTCTCGCCCTGCTCGCCGACGCCTACGGGCAGGCTCTGGCCGGCGGAAGTGCCCAGACAGGCCGCGGTTGTCTCACGTCGCTCGAGGCGATTCAAGCGGCGGCCGAGGCCATCGTCCGCAACCCCAACGAGCTGCTCTTCCTCCAGGCTCTCCTGCTGAAGCTGGCGCCGCTACTGTCAACGATCCGGGACGGGCGCCCCCCTTCCGACGCGCGATACTCGGCGGCACCGCCCGGGTAGCTCAGTGGTAGAGCAGCTCACTCGTAATGAGCAGGTCGTCGGTTCGAGTCCGACCTCGGGCTCTCAGATGGTCTGAGCAGCGACTTTAGGGTCGAGTCGATACCGTAGGTTCGTTGCACAGCGCAGCGAGAGCAGCTAATCTTTCCGCCATGCGGACGGCGGTTGACGACGTTTTGGCGCTGCTGCCGTCGTTCGAGCGCAGCCTGCGGGCCCGGAACCGATCGCCCAAGACGATCCGGGGCTACGTCGAGTCCGCCCGTCTCCTTGCCGCCTTCCTCGCCGAGCAGAGGATGCCTCAAGCCATGCGTGCCATCCACCGCGAGCACATCGAGGCGTTCATCGCCGACCAGCTCGATCGCTGGACGCCGTCGACCGCCGCGACCCGCTACCGGTACCTCCAGCAGTTCTTCCGCTGGCTGGAGGAGGAGGGCGAGATCCCGTCGTCGCCCATGACGAGGATGAAGCCGCCGATGGTCGCGGAAGCGCCGGTGCCGGTCCTTTCGGACGAGGACCTGCGTCGGCTGCTCTCGGCGTGCGAGGGCCGAGGCTTCGAGGAGCGCCGCGACACCGCCATCGTGCGCCTGTTCCTGGACTGCGGCCTACGCCTCGCCGAGTTGTCGGCGCTCAAGGTGCACGACGTCGACTTCGACTACGGCGTCGTACACGTCGTCGGAAAGGGCAAGCGGCCCCGTTCGGCTCCGTTCGGGGCGAAGACGGCTCAGGCGATCGACCGCTACCTGCGGGCGCGGACGAAGCATCCGGCGGCCGCGCAACCGTGGCTCTGGTTGGGCGCGAAGGGCCGCCTCACCGACTCGGGCGTCGCACAGATGCTCGAACGACGCTCGCTCAAGGCGGGGCTCGGTCGCATCCACCCCCACCAGCTGCGCCACACCTTCGCCCACACCTGGCTCGCCCAGGGTGGCAACGAGGGCGACCTCATGCGCCTCGCCGGCTGGCGATCCCGTCAAATGCTGCAGCGGTACGGCGCGTCCGCCGCCGACGAGCGGGCCCGCGACGCTCATCGCCG
>JBHENM010000051.1:0-1006 GCA_046262035.1 Acidimicrobiales bacterium
GCCGTGTCGGACGACATGGAACACAAGTAAGCGAACCTTGGGAGGATAGATGACGAGGGTGCGAAAGAGCATCGTGGTGTCGGCGATCGGTGCCGGTGCCGCCCTCCTCCTTGTGGCGAGCTCGGCGTGGGCGTGCCTGGGCAACGAGGTCAGCCCGACGATCAGCTTCTTCCCCAACCAGGGCCTCCCCGGCAGCACGGTCACGGTGAGCGGCAAGGCGTGGAGCCCTGCACCGGTGGAGATCCGCTGGAGAGGCGCCGGCGGACCGGTGCTGGCCAGCGAGTACGGGAGGGAGTTCTCCGTCGCCGTCGCCGTTCCCGAGGCCGCCGCCGGGGTGTACGAGATCGTGGCGGTCCAGGGCGCGGTGGCCAAGAGCGCACCCTTCAGGGTCGTGGCCGCCGCCGCCCCGGCCGAGTCGCCCTCGGGTGCCGGTTCCCCGGCGGGGGGGACGTCGGTGTCCACCTCCGGCGGAGCTGACAGCGCGCCGGCGAACGTGAGCCCTGGGCTGGGGGGCATCCCCGTTGCGCCTCCCGCCGAGAGCAACACCGTGCCCGATCCCTCCAACTCCGACCGGGCGTCGTCGGCGTCGGCCCCCGCCGGCCTCGTTCCCGCTGGAGCGTTGGGCGCGCCCGCTTCTCCGAGCGCGTCGGACGCCGCCCCCGACGCTGTCGCCCCCGCCGCCCGCCCCGCCCCCGCGGACTTGGCCTCGCTCCTGTCCGGGGACCGGAGTGCCTCTGCCGCCGCCGAGGCTCGCGTCCCGGTGGCCGCCGCGGGCGCTGGCGCCGCCCAGGCCGAGGCTGCCCCCTCGGTGCGCAGCGCCTCGAGTGACCTCTGGGGCGGTTTCAGCGGCACCGCCCGCCGCCCTCCCAGCTTGGTCGACGCCCCCGGGTCGTCGGCGTCGGCCTCCCCGGGGACGGTGGCCGCGTGGATGCTCGTCTGCGGCGCTCTGGCGCTCAGCGGTGGGTTCGCCATGAGCGAGCTCCGTCGCCGCCGGGCGATGGCTCAC
>JBHENM010000052.1:0-2344 GCA_046262035.1 Acidimicrobiales bacterium
GATCGGCTTCTGCCCGCTCAGGAAGGTGACGTTGACGCGCGCAACCTGATCGCGGCCGAATTCCAGATAGCACATTCCGTTCCCGCCGTACTGCGCCGATCCCGTGTCGCCGCGTATGAGCGCGCTCACTCGGTCGGCCACGACGGCAGCCTGTCCTTCGGCGAACACCCCGGCCTTCGGGGTCCCCACGCTGGTGACGTCACCCACTGCGTACACGCCGGGGAACGCCGTCTCCAGGGTCAGAGGGTCGACCGGGATCCAGCCGTCGACGGTCATCCCCGATGCCTCTACGACGGCAGGCGCCCGATGCACCGGGATGCCCAGGAAGAGGTCATAGGGCATCTCGCTCCCGTCACTCAGCAGGGCGACCCGACGTGCGGGGTTCAGTTCCTGCACCAGCCGCTCAGGGTGCCAGTCGATGCCGCGCTCGGCGAAGGCGATGAGCAACGCTTCCGACGCTGCCGGCGAGGGTGGGATCGGCACGCCCAAGGGCATGACGAGCGAGATGTGGGAGCGATCCCGATATCCCTGCTCGGTCAGGTAGTCGTCCATCATCAGGGCCGTCTCGCTCGGCGCGGGCGGGCACTTGAACGGGAGCGACGTCACGCCCACGATCACGCGGCCCCCCTCGAAGCCGGACAGCACGTCCCTCAGGGCGAACGCACCCGCCTCCGTGTAGAACTCGTGGCCCTCCTCGACCAGCCCAGGGGTGGCGTTCGGATGCAGATCGGCACCCAGGGCGACCACGAGGATGTCGGCGTCGAACCCTCCCGCGTCCGTTTCAACGCGCTTGTCCACGGGATCGATCGCTTGCACGGTCGCCTGGACGAACCGGACCCCAGGCTTGACCAGATCGGCGTAGGCGTGGCGGACCGAGGCGGCGAGGGCGCGCCCGAACATGACCTCCAGCTTCGAGAACCCGAAGACGAACCCGTCGCTCTGGTCGATGAGAACGACGTCGGCCGCGTCGCCGAACTCCTCGGACAACCTCGTTGTGAGCTCCAGCCCACCGAACCCTGCACCGAGAACCACAACCCGCATGGCCGGAGACTAACGCTGGCGGAAGCCGGCGCGTCCTGGCGGTCCGAAGCTGGCGGCCGCGACGACCGATGCGCCTACGGTGCGAGCCGCTGGATGTTCTCGGCGGTGAGCGTCACCGTTCCGCCGCCGGCCGAGCACGTTGGCCGATTGATGCGGAACCTCGTGGGGGCCACCAACACGAGCAAGCTCGACCCCGTCACCCTCGCCGCGGTGGTCCATGCCCAGTTCGAGGCCATCCACCCCTACGGCGACGGCAACGGCAGGCTGGGACGAGTACTGATGGGCTGGGTGCTGGCCCGGCGCGCCGGGGTGGCCGTACTTCCACCGGTGAGCGTGGTCATCGCCCGCGACACCGGTGGCTACCTGTCGGGACTCACCCGCTGGCGCTACGGCGACGTCGCCGGCTGGGTGGGCTGGGTGGCCGAAGCCGTCAACCGATCGGCGGAACAGGTCGTCGAGCTCGTCGGGTACGCCGAAGATCTGCGCCGGCGATGGGAGGACCTGCTCGGCGATGTCCGCTCCGACGCCGCGGCATGGAGGCTCCTCGACCATCTCCCGCGACATCTCGTGGTGACCGCACCGATGGTCGCCGGTCTCCTCGGCGTGTCAACGCCGACGGCGCGGGCTGCCGTCGAGGCGTTGGCGAGTAGGGGGATCCTGCAGCCGCTCGACCTTCGCCCCGTAAGGCCCGGGCGGCCGGCGCAGTGGTGGATGGCGGGCGAGCTCGTCTCGGTCGTGGGCCGCTGGTCCCGCTGAGGCGAGCGCCCTAAACCCGGTCAGATGGCCAGTTGGGCTGGGAAGGGTGCCTTGGAATTCCTGACCGGCACGTTTCTGCATAAGTGCAGGTCAGAGGGTACGTCTCGTGTTGTCGAAGTCCGGCAAATTCCAACTTCTGACGCGAAAAGGTCCCCCTCAAGGTCCCCCTCGGCAGGAAAAGGTGCCACTACAATCCGAGCCTATGAAGCAGTGGATCGAGGCCGTCCCCGCCGGTCACAAGGCCCGTATCCGGTACCCGAACGGGAAGACCCGGAGCAAGACGTTCCCGACCGTCCGCGAGGCGAGAACGTGGCTCCGCCGGACGCTGACGGAGGTCGATGCCGGCACCTACGTCCCCGAGGCCAACGGCAAGGTGTTGTTCGCCGACTGGGCGGCACAGTTCGTCACGATGAGCGTCGACCTGGCACCCGGCACCATCAACCGGCGTGCCAGCGACCTCAAGAACTGGGTGCTGCCCGAGTTCGGCCATCGAGCGCTGAGTTCGATCACCCAGCCCCAGGTTCGGGCCTGGGTCGCCACCATGACC
>JBHENM010000053.1:0-3826 GCA_046262035.1 Acidimicrobiales bacterium
GCCGGCGAATGGTGGACCCTCGTCAGGACCGAGAGGTCGTGCAGCTACCGGAGCCAGTGTCGCCCAGCTACCGGAGCCGCGTCCCGAAAGTGTCAGGCAGGTGCCGGAGCCACGGTGTCCACTATGAACCGGGCCCGCACAGGCCAGTCCCGAACGGCACCCGGCCGAGGCCCGGATCGGTCCCATGTCCTCTCCGGACGTCGGCCATCGCCACAACGCTCGGACCAGCACTGTTCCTGGTCGGGGAGGGGGGATTTGAACCCCCGGCCTCAGCGTCCCGAACGCTGGGAGGCGCTCAGGGAACTCGCTGGTCAGCGAGCATAATCCCTGGTCAGCGGACATTTCTACTACGCCCTGTTGTGCGCTGCGGAGCACTCGACAGCGCCATCTTGTGGTCTGTTTGTGGTCTATCCGTGGTCTGTCGCGGCGAGTACTGGGAACTGAGAACCGGGGCGTGGCACTAACGATGGGCGGATTCGGGCGGTCAGCGCAAGAAGCTCAGCAAGCCGCTCTGATGGTTTCAGAATCCGAGCGACGTGCGGAGACGGCTGCTGAGGCTGCGGGCGATCTTGGCCAGGTCCTCGGCGGTGTGCTCCGAGAGGTCCGTGCCCTTCGGCAGATACTGGCGTAGGAGCCCGCTGGTGTTCTCGTTCAGCCCGCGCTGCCAGGCGCTGTGCGAGTCGCAGAGGTACACCTGCGCCCCGATGTCGATCATGAAGTCGGGTGCCGAGAAGCCTCGCTCGATGGGCACTAAGCCCTGGCGCGTCCACCAGTAGTGGGGGGATGGCGAACAGCTTCGGCCAGCGGCTGATCGAAGCGATTGAGACCTCGAACGCCACGCCCTTAGCTGGGCTCCCCGGCTGGGTGGCCCTTCCGTGGGCCGTGATGACCGAACCGAGGGCGATGGCCCCGTCTTGCTGGGTGAGCCATCCACGGTCGTGGACTCCCACCCCCATGGTGCTCGGCTCCCCGACCCGGCCACGCACACCAGCAGCATCGACGACCTCGGTTCCCAGGCGAACAACCCGGCCGGACGGAGCGCGACCGGGCCGGCCCTGAGCCAGCCGAGTCCAGGGGACCAGCCGGGGGTGGTTAACGCCGTGCCCATGCGGCGTTCCTCCTGTGGCGGGCTGGCTTCTGCGCTCTCAACCTGGCACGGCCCGGGGCGAGCGCAAGGGCTGGTCCGTGGCTCCGCTGCGCTTCGCTACTCCCAGGCCTGACGGCAGACCCTTGCCCTCGACCCTCTTGCGCCGTGCCGGCCATCGCTATCGAACCCAAACCACAAGGAGGAACCCCATGAACACCGTCACCCTCATCGGCCGACTGACCTCAGACCCCGAGTTGCGCACGACCAACGGCGGCACCCCGGTGTGCACACTGCGCCTCGCCGTAAACCGTCCCCCCAAGGACGGCAAGGACCAGGGCGCGGTCTTCGTCGACGTGGTGAGCTTCAATCGCCAGGCCGAGGCCGTGGCCGAGCACCTGGGCAAGGGCCGTCAGGTCGCCGTCACCGGCCGCCTCGAGTACCGCCAGTGGGAGGGCAACGACGGCTCGCCTCACTCCAATCACGAGGTCGTCGCCAACCAGGTGGAGTTCCTGGCCAAGCCGGCGACCAACGGCGCCTCGCAGCCAGAGCCCTACGCCTCCGGCGAGGAGCCGTTCTAGGACCCTGCGGGAGACGGCGGCCGGTAACGGCACCGGCCGCCTTCTCCCCGGGCACGAACCCGAAGCCCGTCGGTTCCCACGGGCGGCGGAGAAAGGAGATCGACGATGGACATGGCCGCCGTACTCGAGGACCTCACCTACCGACTCCTGGCCTCGGCCAGGAACGGGACCGAGGCTCGCCAGCGGGCCGCCATCGTGGCCCACTGGGCCCAAGAGCAAGGTGCCCGCCTGGCCGCAGGCAAGAGGCTCCTCCGAGTCGACAACGAGCAGCTGGTGGCCGAGGCCCTGGCCGGCCTTGACAAGCCCTCGGCTCGGCGCGGCGTGGCGAGCTGAAGCAACCGAAACCATATGTGAGCGCTCGCCTCGGTGTGCCCCTGCCGGCCCGTCAGGCCCCACCACGAACGGAGGGATCGGCGGGCGGGTGATCAAGCAGCTCGAGGTGTGTCGTCGGGGTCGAACGCGAGGGCTGCGGGCCTCCCAACGGACTCACCGAGTTCGACGGCCACGGGGTCGACCGCACCCCACCCCGGTCAGGCTCACCACGGTTGTCGTGGTCAGCCGCTTCTGCCTCGTGTTCTGGTGCATCCCGACCGGCAGTACCGCCGGAGTGAGCGTTACCGATCGACCCCCGGTCGTTCAATCATGCGACGTAACTGATGCGATGAAGGAGCGGGGCCTCCGCTCCCCGTGGGAGTCCGAGCGGTTGCATGCTCGGGGTTTCCACACCAACCCACGACTGGGAGGCCCCTATGGATCGACAATACGTCGGGATCGATCTTCACCGTCGCACGTCGACGGTGTATCGGATGTCGGCGGACGGAGAGATGCTCAGCTGCGTGCGCATCCCGAGCCAGCCGCTCGAGTTAGCGGATGCTGTCGCCGAGGCCGGTGCTGAGCCGGAGGTCGTGTTGGAGTCGACCTACGGGTGGTACTGGGCGGCGGACGTCCTCGAGGACCTGGGTGCCCAGGTGCACCTGGCCCACCCCCTCGGCAACAACTGGGGGAATCGCAGGGTCAAAAACGACGAGCGCGACGCCAAGGACCTGGCGGCCATGCTGCGCCTGGGCCGACTCGCCGAAGGCTGGATCGCCCCACCGGCGGTGCGGGAGCTGCGGGAGCTGGTCCGCTACCGCTATCGGCTGGTGATGCATCGCACCAGCTGCAAGGCCCAGGTCCATGGGGTGATGGCCAAGAACGGGATCCTGCCCGCCCGGGGGGAGATGTGGGGCCCGGGTGGACAAGCCCAGCTCGACGCCCTCGAGCTGCCGATGGCCTACTCGCTTCGCCTCGAGTCGCTGCGGGACCTGATCGACTACTACGACCGGGAGGTGGCCATGGTCGACCGCCGCATCCACCTCGAGCTCAGAGACGACCCCGGCTACGGAGCCATCCAGAAGATCGAGGGCGTCGGGCGGGTGCTGGCGGCGATCTTCGTGGCCGAGATCGGAGACGTCAGCCGCTTCTCCTCGGCCGCCCAGCTCTGCTCGTGGGCGGGGTTGACGCCGAAGCACCGTGAGTCCGACGACAAGGTCCAGCGGGGTGCCATCACCAAGCAGGGCTGTCCTCTGGTGCGCTGGGCCGCCATCGAAGCCATCTCCAAGTATCGGGGAGGGCCCAAGCTGCGAGCCGACTACCACCGCATCGCGGCCCGGCGGGGCAAGTTCAAGGCCCGGGTGGCGGTGGCCCGCAAGCTGTTGACCTTGGTCTTCTACGGCCTCCGGGACAAAGAGATCCGCTGTCTGGAGGCAGAGGCCGCGTGAGCGGAACCGACGCGCTCTGGTGCGAGCTCGGAACATTGCCGTGGTCCCCCTCCAACTGGGCGGGCCGAGCATCTGATTGAGCCCGCCAGACCGTGCGGCCGGAGCCCATCATGCGCGGAGATCCGCGGAGGAATGGCTGGCGGTCCGCTCACGGACGCCCGTGTCACCTCCCTGACACGATGATGGGACGCCACTCCCCTTAGAGCCACAACGGCGAGCGTGTCGGTGATCGTGCGCCGCTCCTCGCCGGCGTCAACGCCAACGCCCTTCGGGTGGCCTGGGCCAGCGTTGACCCCGACCTCGTCGTCGGCGCGCGCCCGCTTACAAGACGCCGCTGCCAAAAGAACAGGAGAACAGCGCTCCTACCCCTTGACACGGCCCCGTCCTTCAGGAACGGCATT
>JBHENM010000054.1:0-2186 GCA_046262035.1 Acidimicrobiales bacterium
GCCGGCGAATGGTGGACCCTCGTCAGGACCGAGAGGTCGTGCAGCTACCGGAGCCAGTGTCGCCCAGCTACCGGAGCCGCGTCCCGAAAGTGTCAGGCAGGTGCCGGAGCCACGGTGTCCACTATGAACCGGGCCCGCACACCCCTTTCGCCAACCCAAGGATTGGCAAAAGAGCGGCAAAGTGCCGTCTCCAGCGCAAGCACCGCAGGCCAGACCCCCTCTGACCTGCGGTTTTACCGGCGCCCCCAACGGGATTCGAACCCGTGCTGCCGCCTTGAAAGGGCGGTGTCCTGGGCCGCTAGACGATGGGGGCCCGATCTCCCCGAGGGGAGGGCAGGATACCCCTGCCGGAGTTCAGCCCAGATCCCATTCGGTGCCGGTGGGTGTGTCCCGTACCTCCACTCCGGCGCCGAGGAGCCGGTCGCGGATGGCGTCGGCCTCGGCCCAACGGCCGTCGGCCCGGGCCCGCTGACGGGCCTCGAGCAGCGCCTCCACCAAGAGGGCGACGGCCGGGCGGGGATCACGGACCCCGACCTCGGCTGTTTCCCCGAGGCGTACGACCATCGAACGGACGGCGGCCCGGCCGCGGGCGGCCTCGTCCGACTGGAGCGTGTCGCGCGACCACTCGACGAGGAGCTCGTCGAGCTCGAGGATCCCGGCGACCGCGCTCCGGACATCCCGTCCGCTCAGGCCGGCCGTGAACGCGTGCTCGATGCGGCGCAGGTCGGCCAGGAAAGGCGACTTGGCCCAGTGGGCCCTGCCTACGTCGTCGCCCTGCGCGAGACGCCCGGCCTCAGCAACCACGTCGCCCCCCGTGGCCATGCGGGCCAGCGCGTCGATGCTCACCGTGTCCCCTGATCCCACGGTCGCCGACTGCCCCCGGCGCCGCACAGTGAGGACGCCCAGCCCCGAGACGGTCGCCGTTCCGGCATCGAGGTCAAGGATGCAGGCGGTGTGCTCGTCGACACCGAGGATGAAGACATCGTCGGGAAGCAGAAGCTCGAGGGCCGACAGCCGCCGCTCGCCCATGTAGCAGTAGCGAGTGTCGTGATGGCCGCCCTCGGCGTTGTTGAAATGGGGGATCACCACCGCGGAGAGACCCAGCGGCCCCAGCAGATCGAGGCCGTCCAGCCAGTGCGGCGCCTCCCCCACCTTGTAGATCTCGTACACCGGTAGCGCGAAGCGCCCGAGGGTCGTCGCCGCCGCGCTGGCGAACGTGATGCAGCCGCCGTTGGCGAGCTTCTCGGCCAGGAGGACGGGGACCGCGGTTCCCCGCCACTGGCTCAGTGCGTACGACGGGCTGCCGGGCCCGGAGAACACCCACGTCGCCTCCCGGAGCCGGGTCATGGCCGTCTCGTGGTCGAGGGTGCCGGCATCGCCCTTCGAGCGGAAAGAAGCCAGACCGACGTCCCGGTTCACGCTCTCGCGGAAGTAGGAGATGGCCTTGGCCACGATGTCGTCGGCGTTCTCCTGAAATCCGAAGGGCGTGTCGATGAGAACCGCGCGAACCGGGGCAGGACCCGTCACCCCGCTCAGAGGGCCGCTCGGGCCCAGCCGGGCGAACAGGTCGCGGTGGAGCTTGCTCATCGTCGGGCTGGTCTCGCCGGACCCCATGATCACGAGAAGCCGGGGAAGCGGCGTGGGCTCGGTCACGGCGACCGTCGGAGAAAGTCCAGGAACAGGGCCGTGAGGGTGTCGGGACGGTCGACGTGCAGATCGTGGGCGCCGGCGAGCCACTCGACCTCCACGTGGGGCCCGGCGGCTGCGGCCCGGGCCGCCTCTTCAGCTCGTGCCGGGGCCAGGACATCGTCGGCTTCGGCCATGACGAGGAGGAGCGGGATCCGCAGGCGGGGAAGCTGGGTCGACGGCCGGTGTTCCCAGAGGGCCTTGAGGATGCCAAGGTGGCGCTCGTAGGTGAGCCACGGCCGTACGGTCCCATCCGCCAAAACCTCACAGTTGGCGAGGGTCGCGGCGACGGCGGCATCGGGCCAATCAGGGTAGGCCTCCCGGATGGCGGCTGTGAGCTCGTCGGCGGGCGTGCCGTCGAACCGGGGCGGTGCCAGAGCAGCCTCGCACTCGTCCCACGTCGGCCAGCGGAACTGAAGCTCGAGGGCGCCCCCGTCCACGCCGATAGCCGCCGCGATCCGGTCCGGCGCTCGATGGGCCAGCTCGACGGCCAGGTTGCC
>JBHENM010000055.1:0-45458 GCA_046262035.1 Acidimicrobiales bacterium
GCCGACCTGCCCGTCAGCGTCTTCACCAACCGGACGTTCGACACGGCCACCATCTCCTACTGCAACGAGAGCGACCCCCAGATCGGGGTGCGCCGCCAGTACCACTCGACCCAGATCAGCCAGACCCCCTTCTCCAACGGAGCCGGCTACAGCAACCCGGACATGGACGCCCTCTGGGACCAGTCGTCCACTGAGGTCGACGAGGGACGGCGCCGTCAGCTGTTCCAGCGCATCCAGGACCTGGCCGTCCGGGACCTGCCGTACCTGTGGCTGGCGGAAACCTTCAACACCCGGGCCTACAACGCCGCGTGCACCGGCTTCAACATCCAGAACACGGGGCTTTTCGCCGAGGGCGGGTACTGCAAGCGCTGACCGCGATGCCGCCAGACCGGCGGGGTTGACAGGTGGGCTGGCGCTATACGCTGCGGCGCCTCCTGCAGGTGATCCCCGCGGTCGGCGCCATCCTGGTGGTGACGTTCCTCGTCATCCATCTGGCGCCGGGCGACCCCGTCACCGCGGTCGCCAGCGGAAACGGCGACCAGGAGTACTTCGACTTCATGCGGGAGAAGTTCGGGCTGAACCGGCCTCTCCCGCAACAGTTCGGTACCTACGTGGCCAATGTGTTCCAAGGTGACCTGGGCGAGTCCTTCGGCCAGGGCCGGGAAGTCTCCGGTCTGATCGCCGAGCGGATGCCGGCCACCCTGCTCCTCCTTGGCTCCTCGCTGGTCCTCGCCAGCCTGGGTGGAATCCTGTTCGGGCTCGTCGCCGCCCGGCGACCTTTCGGGTTCTCCGACCTGGGAATCAGCAGCCTGGCCCTGGTGGGCTACGCCCTTCCCGTCTTCTGGCTGGCGCAGCTGGCGATGCTCACCCTGGCCTTCGAGGCCGGCTGGTTCCCCATCCAGGGGATGACCGATGCCCGTGCCGGGTACCGGGGGTTCTCCGCGGTCCTCGACGTGGCCCACCACCTGATGCTGCCCGCTCTGGTCCTGGCCGGGTCCGAGCTGGCCCTGGTGGCCCGGGTCACCCGCACCGGCCTGATCCAGCAACAGGGGCAGGACTACCTCCGCACGGCCAAGGCCAAGGGACTGTCGTCAGGCGCGGCACTCACCAGGCACGCCCTGCCCAACGCCCTCCTCCCGGTCATCACCGTCATCGGGAGCCGTGTGGGAACCCTGTTCTCGGGCGCGGTGCTGGTCGAGACCGTCTTCGGATGGCCGGGGTTGGGCCGGTTGCTCCTGGATGCGGCCAACAACCGAGACCACCCCGTTCTGCTGGGCCTCGTGCTCCTCGTGGCCTTCAGCGTGGTCATCACCAACCTCCTGACCGATCTCGTCTATGGCCGCGTCGACCCCCGTATCCGCTACCGCTGACGGCCTGGCCCGGGGTGCGTCCCTCGGGTTGGTCCGAGACGACCACCCGGGCGACCTTTCCCACCGCCGCCTGGCCGTTCGACGGTTCCTACGTCATCCGGCGGGGATGGTCGGGCTGGTACTTACCGCGAGCCTCGCCGTCATCGGACTTCTGGCCGATCGCCTGGCGCCCGGCGATCCCTTCGCCTACGCCGGCACGCCCCTGGGCCCGCCTTCCGGCGACCACGTGTTCGGGACTGACAACCTGGGACGCGACCTGATCGGAGCCGTCGTCCACGGACTGCGAACGTCCTCGATCGTCGTGGTCTGGGTGGTGGCCATCGCCTCGGTCGTGGGAGTGGCCGTGGGGGTCGTGGCCGGCTATCGCGGCGGGTTGGTGGATGACCTCCTCATGCGGATCACCGAGCTCTTCCAGGCCATACCCCGGTTCTTCCTCGTACTTCTGGTTCTCGCCCTTTTCGGAACGGGCACCACGAACATGATCCTGGTCCTTGGGATCACCTCATGGCCGATCCTCGCTCGGGTGGTGCGGGCTGACGCCCTCTCCCTGCGGGAGCGACCGTTCGTCGAAGCGGCTCGCTCCATCGGCGCGTCCAACACCCGGATCCTGCTCCGGCACGTCCTTCCCAACCTGATCCCGGGGGCGGTGGTCGTCATAGCCCTGCTGGCCTCTCGGGTCATCCTCCTCGAGGCCAGTCTCAGCTTCCTCGGTTTGGGCGACGCCAGCGTGATGAGCCTCGGGTTCCTGGTGGGGAACGCCCAGCGGTTCATCCGGGTGGCGTGGTGGATGTCGGTGTTCCCCGGAGCGGCGCTGGCCGTCGCCGTCCTGGCCGTGAACCTCCTGGCCGACGGCCTGAACGACGTGTTCACCCCCACCCGGTGAGGCGAGGGAGTAGCTTTCGCGCCATGGCGACCATCGTCTCCCGGCCCCCCGTCGTCCGGCGGCAGGTGGCCCCCAGCCTGGCCGTGGAGCGGGCGCTGTGGGACGAGGGGTGCGAGGTCGTCGTCGGGGTGGACGAGGTCGGCCGGGGCTCATGGGCGGGACCCATCTCCGTCGGCGCCGCGGTCCTCCCTCGCGACCGCCGGATCTACAAGGTCCGTGACTCCAAGATGCTCACCGAGCCCGAGCGTGAGCACCTGTTCAACCGGCTCGCGGGCTGGTGTTCGGCGTGGGCCGTGGGGCACGCCAGCCAGGAGGAGTGCGACCAGCTGGGCATGACGGCGGCCCAGAAGCTGGCCGCCCAACGGGCCATCGCCGGGCTGGGCGTCGTGCCCGATGCCGTCCTGGTGGACGGCAACTGGGACTTCGTCGGCGGCCGGCGGGTGCGGCGGATCGTCAAGGGAGACGCCTCATGCTTGTCCATCGCCACCGCGTCGGTGCTGGCCAAGGTCACCCGCGACCGGATCATGCGGGCCGAAGCCCGGCACTATCCCGGTTACGACTTCGACCTGAACAAGGGATATCCGTGCCCCCGTCACAAGGCCGCGCTGGCCGCCCTGGGACCCACCTCCATACACCGCCGTGCCTGGGTCTTCATGGACAGCCTTCCCTGGGGCGGAACCCCCCGGTTCGCACGGGACTTCGGCCAGGGCGAGCTCTGGGACACGGCGTGAGCCCTACCCGGTCGGTGCTTCCGCCATCCGATCTCGCCGCCCGGCGGTAGCGTCGAGGACATGTCCCGCCGCGACGTCCGCATCCTCCGCCTGGCCGCCCTCTGGACCTTCTTCATCTGGGCCGTCTTCGTCCGCAACCTCTTGGGCGACGAGACCCGGGCCGTGGGCTTCAAGATGGTGCACCTCACCCTGGCGGTGGTGTCGGTGGCTTTCGGCGTGGCGATCTGGCGGGTGGCGACCAGGAGCGGGCGACGGGCTCGCGAGCGGGCTGGTACCCCCTCGTAGGCGTCATCACCAGCGCCGGCTTTGCGTCGGGCGACCGTTTCGTCTGCGGGGTCTGGGAGGTCTCACCGATCGGGCCCATGGCCGACGTCATGTGGGCGACGCCCGACGGCCGGCGGCGCCTGGTGGCTCCGACCGAGGAAGTGGCCCGGTTCGTGTTCTCCGTCTACCGGTTCGACGAGGTCGTGGTCACGCCCCTCTCGGCCGTGGTCGACGGCCGCTCGCTGGTCGTCAGCGCCCCCGAGCTGGAGCTCGAGCTGACGGCCCGGGCCGGGCGGGGTTGGGCCGTCCCGCTTCCAGGTGCGCCGTGGTTGACCCGGCACGTGGCCGGCCCCGTCGCCCGGCGGCTGATGGGCGTCCGCACCTACGGGGTCACCAATACCGGGGTGCGCGAGTGGTACCGCGCTCGCTGGTACCGCCCCCTCAACGAGGCCCGGGCCGTTCTCCGGGGTAGTGACCTGGGCCGGTTCGGCCCCGTGGAGCCACCAGGTGGGTTCGGCTTCAGCGAGCCGCCGCGACGGCCGTCCATGGTCTGGGTCCGGCCGCTGCTTCACGACGGGAAGGGGGAGATCGCCCGCGCCCTGGGCGGGTGACCGCTGCCGGCTCAGCCCGCGGCTCGGCGGAGGAGGGCGAAGGCCACGTCCCGCCCGAGCCCGGCCCGAAAGGCCAGGTGAATCCACAGCTGAGCGGCTGCCTCCAACAGGTGGGCGGCCGAGAGATCGCCGGCGTCGACCGTGTCGAACCCCAGGTCCTCGGACAAGGTCAACACCGACGCCTTGGCGCCGGCGTCGTCTCCGCACATGAGGTTCAGGGCCCGCCGTCCTTCGAGCAACGGGTTCGCCATCGTCTCCCAGCCCATGGTGTTGAACGACTTCACCACCCGGGCCGTCGGGACGAGGGAGGCCACCAGCTCGGCGCCCGAGTGGTGCGGCGCGGGGATGGCCACACCGACGGGGTTGGTGGCATCCACCACCACCTTGCCCTCGAGGTCGCCAGCGGCGGCGACGGTGTCAGGCACGGCGGCGAAGGGGACGGCGAGGACGACCACCTCACTCCGAGCGGCCGCTCCGGCCAGGCTGTCGGCCTGGCCGAAGGAGCAGTCGACCTGAGCCGGACGTCGTGACCCGAGCACGACGTTGTGGCCCTTGGCCGTCCACGTCCGACCCAGGGCCTGACCGACGTGCCCGGTTCCAAGGACGGCGATGCGCACGGGCGTCACCCTACGGCCACGTCGAGAGCCAGGGTGAGGCAGCGACAGGCCCCGCCCGCCTTCTGGAACTCCCCCACCGGGGCCACCACGACGTCGAACCCCCACTGCTCCAGCTGCCGCCCGACCCGGACCGGGCAGACGGGCATGACCACGGTGGTGCCGATGACCACCGAGTTGGCGCAGAAGGCGGCCGTCTCGTCGGGCTCGAGGGCGAAAGGCTCCGGGACGAGCGCCTCGATGACCCGGCGCCCATAGGAGTCCCACGCTCCGGGAGCGACGAGGGCCCGCCGTTCGTCGAGCGGGCAGAACGTGAGATCGAGGTGGTAGAAGCGCGAGTCCGACAGCTCCACCGGTCGTACGGGGACGCCGGCCAGCCGCGACAGCTCCACGTGGGCGGCGGCGTCGGATCGGAACCGGTACCCGGAGAGCAGGACCCGTCCGAAGGGGAGGGCATCCCCGGCGCCCTCGTGGGCCACGCCTTCGGGCAGCTCGGCGACCTGGTAGCCGTGGCTCTCGAACCAGGCCACGTAGTGGGGGACCTCGCCCCGGCGCTGGGGGTGACGGAAGCGGCTGGGGATGAAGCAGCCCCGGTTGACCACACCGGCGTTGGCCGTGAACACCAGGTCGGGCAGGCCGGGCTGGGGTTCGAGGACCTCCACCTCCGCTCCCGCCGAGGTCAGGATGGCGACCAGACCGTCCCACTGCGCACGGGCCACGTCGAGGTCGACGGCCACCTCCTGGTGCATCCACGGGTTGATCTCGTACAGGACCCCGAAGTGCTCGGGTGGGCACATGAGGAACCGTCTTCCCCAGGCCAGCGTCACCCGGGCGGCTCCGCCGGATCGGGTGCCGGCTCCCCCAGGTGGTCGGCCAGGGTACGGAGGAAGAGGCCCACGTCGGTCACGATCCCCAGCGCCTGGTGGCTGCCCCGGTCGGCGAGCTTGGTGACGACGGCCTGGTTGATGTCCACGCAGAAGGTCTCCACCCCCGCCGGGAGGAGGTTCCCGGTGGCGATGGCGTGCAGGGTCGAGGCCAGCATGAGCGCCACCGCCACCCCGGGCACGTGCGTGCGCATGACATCGGCCGTCTCGACCACGTCGGTGTAGACGTCGGGGAGGGGTCCGTCGTCCCTCACCGAACCACCCAGCACAAAGGGCACGCCGTGGGTGACGCACTCGTACATGACGCCCGAGCGGAGGTAGCCGTCGGCCACCGCCGAGGCGATGGAGCCCCGCCGGCGGATCTCGTTGATCGCCCGCAGATGGTTGCCATGGCCCGAGCGGCCATCTGAGCGGGAAACAGGGCCCGAGCGGGCGCCGTCAGCCGGAGTCCCGCCGCCCAGGGACACCCCGAGGGACGTCCCGAGGACGTTGGACTCGATGTCGTGGGCGGCGAAACCGTTCCCGGCGAAGAGGACATCGACCCAGCCCGACCGGACCAGCTGGGCGAGGTGGGGGGCGGCGCCGGTGTGGACCACGGCCGGCCCGCACACGACGAGGATCTTTCCGCCCGCCGCCTTGGCTCGCCGGATGCGGTCGGCCACCGCCGCCACCAGCACGTCCTTCGGCTTCTCCGAGGAAACCTCCGAGGTCATGAACTCGAAGGGGTTGGCCCCGCGCGGCCGGTCCAGGGGTTGAACCCGGACCCCCTCGCGACCGACCACGACCTGGTCTCCGGCGTGGACCCGGTGCATGGGCTCCGTGCGGGCCCGGCCGTCGGGCCGCATGACCAGGGCGCAGTCCATTTCCGGGTTCTCCACGTCGATCCAGTGCCCGTCCCGCCGGACCTGGGTGGGCAGGTTGGTCGTGGAGTAGAAGTCCTCGGGCAGGACGCCGTCGACGGTCGTCGCCTCCACCCGTGCGTCCGACTGGTTCACCCGGTTGGCCCCGTGGACCTGGAGCTCGGACAGGAGCCGGCTCAGGGTCTCGTCGTCCTCGGCCCGGACCTCGAGCCGGGCCCGGCTGGGGTCGGCGTTGGTCCGGCCGATCTCCACGTCCATCATCTGGTAGTCGGCGCCAGCGTCGAGGATGACGTCCAGGATCTTGGCGAGGATCAGGGAATCGATGATGTGCCCCCCGACCTCGACCACCTCACGGGCCATCGAGGAGGCTCAGGTGAGGCCCGGCGTGGGCTCGGGCGTCGTCGGGGCTCGGGGGCCGGCGGGGCCGTCGGTCGCCTTGACGGCCGGCTCCGCCCCCTCCGCGTCCCGCATGTCTTCGACCACCTCGGAGACGGGGACCTCGTCGGCGCCGATGGTGGCCTCCTCCTTCATGCGACCCTTCCGGTTGTCCCAAAGGTCACGGACGACCACCTGGAGCACGCCGGCCACAGGGATGGCGAGGAGGGCGCCGAGCATGCCGAACAGCTCGACGCCGATCAGCACGCTAACCAGAACGACGAGCTGGTTGATGTGGACGGTCTTGGACATGATCGCCACCTGCAGGACGTGGTTCTCGAACTGCTGGTAGACGATGTAGACGACGAGCATCCCGATGCCCGCGGTCGTGGAGTGGAGGAAGGCGACACCGATGGTGGGGATGGCGCCGAGGGTGGCCCCGATCAGAGGGATGAGGTCGGTGAAGGCCACGAACAGGGCCAGCACCCCCCGGAAGGGAACCCCGAAGATGGAGAGGGCGATGAAAGTGACGGTGCCGGCCACCGCGCTGATCAAGAGGTTGCCCATCACATAGCCAGTCAGGGCCCGGGCGCAGTCGGTGGCCACCGCCTTCACCCGGTCGCGCTTTGGTGGCGACAGCCCACCCAGACCGCTGGTCAACAGGTCGGGCCCGTAGAGGACCATGAGCACGGCCAGGACCAGCACGGTGAGGGTGGAGAGGATGCCGGCGAAGATCCGTCCCACCCATTTGACGGCGTTACCACCCGAGTCGCGCAACGACTTCTCGAGCCGGTCCTGGTTCTCCTCGATCCTCTGGTCGAGGTCGTAGCGCTTTACCAGGTCCCCCACGGGGCCCCTCCCGGCCTTGGCGTCGCTCACGTACTTGGGGAAGTTGTCGATGAACTGCTCGGTCTGGTCGACGAGAGGACGGATGAACATGTAGAGGAGCCCGGTCATCAAGGCGATGAGGCCGAGGAAGACGACGGCGGTGGCCAGACCCTTGCTCAGGTGGAGATAGCGCCGCAGGAAGTCGATGGGCGGGCTGAGGACGATGGCGAAGAAAGCCGCCACCACCAGGAGGGCCAGGATGTGGGAGAGGAGGTAGGCGAGGTAGAGGGCGAGCAGCGACGCCAGCACCAGCCCGATGCTGACGAGGATCGTCTTGACCGGGACCGGGTGCTGGTCAGGCATCCGAGGAGCCTACCGACTGGAGGTGCTCGGTCCGGTCGCTCCCCGAAGGCCGGCGCCGGCGCCATCGACGGCCTGTTTCCCGCACCACGTGGTCGGCCCAAGCCCGGTCCGGCGCCGGTGGCTCGCCTTCGGAGTAGGCGCCCCGGGTAATCATGCGGCCGACCTCGACGAGCCGGTCATCGGCGACCAGGTCGGCCAGCGCCGCGCAGTACTCGGCCGGCGTCTCGTGGCGGCCGCGGGCCCGGCCGCGGCGGAGGCCGGCGCCAACCAGACGCTCGTAGCACCGCGAGACCCAGGGCCGGGCGCGACGGCGCTGCCACCGCCGGATAGCCCTCAGGGTCAGCCATCTCACGATCACGGCCAAAGCGACGGCCAGGACCCACCAGAAGGCCCCCAGCAGGCGGCGGAGCCGGTCGAGCAGCGAATCCGCCTCCTCCGTCCGCCCGGGAGCCCGTCCCGAGGGATCGAAGGCCACCCAGCCCGCCTGGGGGAACCAGGCTTCCACCCAGGCGTGGCCGTGGCGGGCGCGTACGACGAACTCGCCGCCCAGCCGGTAGCGGTCGCCGGGCAGGAAACCGACCGCGAGCCGGGCCGGGATTCCCAGCGTCCGGAGCATGACGGCCATGCTCGACGCCGCCTGTTCGGCCGATCCCTTCCGGTCGGTCAACAGGAACTGCTCGATGGGGTCGGCGCCGGACGCCAGGCTCGGGCTGCCGGGTGCGACCTCGGTGTTGTTGGCCAGCCACTCCTCGACGGCCTTGACCCGGTCGAAGCCGGTTGAGGCGCTGGCGGTGATCTCGGCCGCCAGGGCCCCTACCGGAGCGGGAACGCCCCCGGGGAGCTGGAGGTAGGCCCGGGCGACCTCCGGAGGAACTCCGGAACCGAGGTCGTCGGACCGCAGGTCGTCGTCGCTCGACTGGCTCCGCACGCTGGTCACGACGTACGTCGCACCCTTCCCCAGCGGGGGAGAGACGCGCACGGTTCCGTCGCCGGCCGCCTGTACCCGGCCCCGGGCGAGCTGGAGGGAATAGGCCCGCGGTGCGGCGACGAGCAGGCCGGCGGAGGCCGCCTCCACCCGTACCCGCTGGACGAAGGAATCGCCGCCGAACAGGCCGTCACCGAGACCGGGGGGAACGAAGGCGAACTGTCCTGCCTGGCCGCCGGGGGAGCCCCCCAGGGCGCGTTCGATTTCCCGGCTGCGGGCCCATGACCTGCCGTCCCACCGGTCGAACGTCTGCGCTCGCCACAGGGCCGCGGCCGGGGCCGTGATCCGGAGGAGGACCTGGTTCCCGCGCCCTGACCCCTTGCCGCCGGCGTCGAGCCGGTCGCTGGGGTTGAGGTAGGCCGACGTGGCGCCCTGCCCGCCCGGTTCGTCACCGGGCTCGGGCCTGCCGGGAGACTTCGGCGGGGGGAGCAGCGAGGCCAGGACGAGGCCGGCCAGGCCGGCGATCACCAGGACGGTGGTGGCCTCGCCCGCCACCCGACGACGGCCAACCCCCGTAACCGGGGTGCGGCCCGGCTGCGTGCCCGAACGTTGTGACGGAGCGGGCGTCGACGCCTGGCGGTTGAGGGCCACCAGGGCGAGGGCCGACGCCGCGGCCAGGCCGGCAAGGGGCCAGGCGCTCTGCGACGGCGACGGGCCCGCCGCAGCGATGCCGGCTGCGCTCAGCAACAAGCAGTAGCGGACGACGGTGGGCGCCGGCCACAGCATGCTGAGGGGCACGACGGCGAGGATCGCCAGCCGGGCCGTGGTGGACAGCCCGCCGGTGCCGAGGTTCTGGCTCGTGACGTACCAGATCAGCGCGCCCGCGCCGGTGAGCAAGATGAGGAGGCGGAGGTCCCGCCCCGGCTCCAGGACCCGGCGCTCGGGACGGGTGGCAACGAGGAACAGTCCGGGCAGGAGGGCGACGGCTACGGCGACCGGCGGTAGGAGCACGCCTCCCGCGCCCGCGCCGCCCAACCCAGCCACCGTGAACACGGCGGCCGCGGCCGTGGCGATCGCCGCCGTCAGTGCCATGAGTCTCCCCGGTAGGTCACCAGAACCATGCCGCCCGCGCCGCCCTCGACCTTGACTTTCGGTCTCCCGGGCGGGGCGGCCGCAGCCAGGCGCCGGTTGATCTCCGAGCCCGAGCGCACCCGGCCGACGACCAGACGCGCCCCCTCGGCCGTGCCCAGCACCACGTCATACCCCCGGCCCAGGGCCTCGAAGGCGTACCACGCGGCCCGGCCGGCGGCGCGCTCGGCGGCCACGCCCCCCGGGCCGAGGTCGAGGACGATCACCAGCCTGGCCGTCTCGGGGTCCTCCACCTCCTTGACGACGAGGTCGCCGAAGCGGGCCGTCGCCCGCCAATGGACCCGCCGAGCAGGATCGCCGGGCACGTACGGACGCACGCTCCTGACCAGGTCGCCGGTGGGTGAAGGGCGGGCCGTGCCTTCTCCGGAGAAACGGGGCGGCGGGGGCACCCGTTCGGCGGCGGGGATGGGGCGCGGGCCGACAGCCAGAGGGCGGGCAAGGGGTACCGGGCGCCGGCGGGCGGAGCCGATCAAACCGGAGAGACCGCGGCTGACGACCTCCACGACCACCTCGGTGCGGACCTCACGAGTCGTGGCGGTCCCGGTGAGCGTCTGGGTGGCGGGTACGTCGACCGGCACCGGATCGTGGCGGGCGTCGAACGTCCGGACGGCGACGAGCAGGAACTGGCGCGGCCCGCTCAGCGCCAGGGTGACGGCGACCGGATCGCCGACCACCGCCTCCGCCGGGTTGGCCGTCACCCGCAGCTGGGCCCGGCTCGTCGCCACCTGGGCCCACACCAGGTCGAGGGCGAGGACGGCCAGCGTCGCCATGCACAGGAACAGGCTCACGCGGGAGCCGGTGGCGTTCCACACCGTCCACGCCAGGGCGGCCAGGGCCGCCGCTCCCGCGGCGCCGCCGGTGGGGCGCAGCTCCTTGTCCGAAGCCCACTGAAGGTCGGGCGAGGGCCGCCCAGCGCTCTCGACCGGCGGTGGCGGTGGTGGCGGGGGCGGGGGCGCCGGGTCGACGGGCATCGCTTCAGACGGGCGGCACGGCCACGGTGGCGAGCAGATCCGTGACCAGAGTGCGGGTGGCCTCCGTCCCGCGCCGGGTGACCGATCCCACCCGGTGGGCGAGCACGGCCACGGCTACGGCCTTGACGTCGTCGGGTGCCACGAAGTCCCGGCCGGTCACCACGGCGTGAGCTTTCGCCACCTGCAGCAGCGTCCGGGCGGCCCGGGGGCTGGCTCCGTGGCCGAATTCGGGATGGGAGCGGGTGGCGGCCACCACGTCGAGCACGTAGTCGGCGACCTGCGGGGCGACATGGGTGCGGTCCACGCCGCCGGCCGCCTCGACCAGGGCGGCGCCGGTAACGACCGGCTGCAGACGGTCGAGCGCATCCGGGCCGCCGTCCCCCCTGAGCATGGCCCGTTCGGCGTCGCGATCGGGGAGCCCAAGGGAGACGACCAGGGCGAACCGGTCGCACTGGCCCTCGACCAGCGGGAACGTGCCGACGTCGCCGAAGGGGTTCTGCGTGGCGATCACGAAGAACGGGACGGGGAGGTCGTGGATCACCCCGTCGACCGTGACCTGCCGTTCACCCATGGCCTCCAGAAGGGCCGACTGGGCGCGGGGTGTGGCCCGGTTGATCTCGTCTACGAGCACGACGTTGTTGAAGATCGGCCCCGGGTGGAAGTCCCACGCCCGTCGATCGCGGTCGTAGACGCTGACGCCGGTGATGTCCGTGGGCATCAGGTCGGCCGTGCCCTGCAGCCGGCCGGCGGTTCCCCCGATGGACCGGGCCAGGCTCTTGGCCAGGAGGGTCTTGCCCACCCCGGGCACGTCTTCCAGCAGCACGTGACCCTCGGCCAGGAGGCCGGCCACCACCAAGGCGATCTCGTCGCGCTTGCCCAGCACTACGGAAGCCACGTTGTCGATCAAAGCCCGGGCCAGGGCGGTGGTCGAGGACTGGGAGACGGAGAGTTGGCGGGCCATGGGTGGGTCCTAGTCGATCGACGCAGAGGGCTTCGGAGGTTCGGGCTGCCAGGGCGCCGGTCCACCAGGTAGTGTGCCGCCGCCGTGGGCCAGCTCATCAGGGTAAACGAACGACCAGGGGCGAGACCGGGGACGGTCGTGTTCGACCTGAACCGCAGCCTCACCGGAATGGGTCACGAGCGGTACCACTCGCTGGAAGATGCCGTCGGAAACCGCCCGTGCGATGTGCTCGCCCGGCGGCTGCTCGAGCAGCCCGGTGTCGAGGACGTGCACATCTATTCCAACGTGGTGACGGTCGAGCTGGCGCCGGGGGCATCCAGCGACGGCCTGATCGACATCGTCATCGACCTCTTCATGTACTACCGGGAGGGTGTCAAGGTGGCTGAGCCGGGAGCGGTGGCAGGAACGTAGCCCCGCCCGGGGCGCCGAAGGCGCAGACAAGCACGGCCCGGCATGGGGCAGGGGCCCCATGCTCGGGAGGAGGGCGGGGTTGGGGCCCCGCCCGGGGCGCCGAAGGCGCAGACAATACGGGGAACATGTGTTCGCTATGATCGGCGGATGGGGCTCGGGCTGGAGGAGATCGCCAGGCACGCCCGTCCGGTGGCCCTCGCCGGGGAGCGGCTGCTGCCGGTGTTGCCCCCTTTGACGCCCCTCCTGGCCGACGGCGGATTGCGGCGGGGCTCGGTCATCAGTACGGGCGGGTCCACCTCACTGGCCCTGGCCCTGCTGGCCGGGGCATCGGCGGCGGGATCGTGGTGCGCGGCAGTGGGCCTGTCGTCCCTGGGGGTGGCGGCCGCGGCCGAGGTGGGCATCGCCTTGGAGCGGTTCCCCCTGGTCGCCTCCCCTCCGGGTGCCGAGGAGTGGGCGTGGGCCGTCGCCGCCCTGCTCGATGCCGTCGACGTCGTGCTGGCCCGTCCGCCGGGGCCGGTCAGTGAGGCTCGGGCGCGGCGCCTGGCGGCCCGGGCCCGAGAGCGCTCGGCCGTCCTGGTCGTCGCCGGGGCCCAGGTCTGGCCCGGAGGTGCGGACATCCGCCTGACCGTGACCCGCACCGCTTGGGAAGGCGTGGGGGCGGGCCACGGCCACCTACGGGCCCGGCGGGTCGAAGTGGTGGCCGAGGGACGGGGAGCAGCGGCGTGCGCCCGCCGCCTGCCGCTGTGGCTTCCCGGGCCGGGAGGAGGCGTGGCCCCGGCGGCGGTGGACGTGGCTGCCACCCCGGCGGCCGATGTGCCGGCGGCCGATGTGACGGCGGCCGATGTGACCGCGGCCCCGGCGGCCGATGTGATTGCCGCCCAGGCTGCGGGGTGAGGCGGTGGCGGTCCGCACGCTGGTGGTGTGGTGCCCGGACTGGCCGGTGGTCGCAGCCGGCGCCGGTCCGGGCGATGCGCCGGTGGCGGTCGTCGCTGCCAATCGTGTGGTGGCGTGCTCGGCCGCGGCCCGGGCCGAGGGGGTCCGGCGCGGTCTCCGTCGCCGCCAGGCCGAAGCCCACTGTCTTGGGCTGGTGGTGGTGCCCCACGACCCCGAGGGTGACGCCCGGGCCTTCGAGCCGGTGGTAGCGGCGGTCGAGACGTTCTCTCCTCGGGTGGAGATCGTGCGCCCGGGGGTGTGTGCCCTTGCCACGCGAGGCCCGTCCCGGTACTTCGGAGGTGACGGAGCGCTGGCGGCGCGGATCGCGGAGCGCGTGGATGGGGTGCTGGACGAGAAGGCTCCGCGCTGTCGGGTAGGCGTGGCCGACGGGCGGTTCGCAGCCGAGCTGGCCGCTCGCCAGGCTGCCAGCGCCCCGGACGCGCAGATCATCTCGCCCGGACAGAGCGCCGCCTTCCTCGCTCCCTTCCCTGTTGCGGCGGTGGAGATGGGGGACCTGGCCGACGTGCTCGTGCGGCTCGGCATCCGCACTCTGGGGGACTTCGCCGACCTTCCCGTCAGGGCCGTGCTCGCCCGTTTCGGCCCCGAGGGGGCCGAGGCCCACCGTCTCGCCCGGGGGCTCGACGAGCACCCCCTGGTGGCTCGTACTCCACCTCCCGATCTGGCCGTCACCGCCGAGTTGGATCCCCCCGCCGACCGGCTCGACACCATCGCCTTCGTGGCCCGCTCGCTGGCCAGCCGTCTCCAGGATGACTTGGGGGCGAGAGGGCTGGCCCTCTCGCTCGTGCGAGTCGAAGCCGAGACCGAGCACGGAGAGTCGCTCTCCCGGTGCTGGCGGATCGACCACTCGACCACACCCGTGACGGCCATGGCCCTGGCCGAGCGCGTGCGCTGGCAGCTCGACGGCTGGCTGGCGTCCGCCACCCGCCCCAGTGGTCCGATGACTCTCCTTCGGTTGGTCCCCGAGGAGGTCCGTCCCGACCGGGGCCGCCAGGAGGGCTTCTGGGGCGGTGACCAGGCCGCGGCCGAGCGGGCGGCCCGGGCCCTCGAGCGGGTGCAGGGCCGTCTCGGGCCCGAGGCCGTGGCTACCGCCGTGGTCGTGGGAGGACGAGGCCCGTGCGAGCAGGTCAGGCTGGTCCCGTGGGGTTACCCCCGAGCACCCGAGTCAACGGGGGGACCACCATGGCCCGGTCGGGTTCCGGCCCCCGCCCCGGCCAGCGTCCCTCCCCAGCCCGTTCCGGCCGAGGTGGTCGACGCTCGCGGCGATCCGGTGGTCGTCACCGGCCGGGGAGCGGTCAGCGCCCCGCCCGCCCGCCTGTCGGTGGCCGGGCGCCCATGGGCTGAAGTGACGGCGTGGACCGGCCCGTGGCCAGTGGACGAGCGCTGGTGGGATTCAGCCGCCCATCGCCGGCTCGCTCGCTGGCAGTTCGTCACCACTGACGGGCTGGCCCACCTTCTCTGCCTCGAAGGCGGGCGTTGGAGCGTCGAAGCTACCTACGATTGACCCACAGCAGGAGGTCGGAACATGAGCGGCATGAACATGAGCAACATGAGCAAGGCATGGATCGGGGTGCTGGTCGGAGCCCTCATGCTGGCGGGTTGCGGCGACGACTCCGACGAGGCGGAGGACGCCGACCCCATTCCTGCGCCCGCCGTCCAGACCACACAGGGGGGAGTGGTCAGCCACGATCACGGTCCCGGGGCGGCTACCCCCGGATGTCCCGACCCGAGCACGTCGCTCAGGATCGTGGCCACCAACGCCACGTTCAACACCGATTGCCTGGCCGGTACCGCGGACCAGCCCTTGACCCTCTCCTACGAGAACAAGGACCAGATCAACCACAACATCGTCCTCGTCGAGAGCCACACGGCGACTGAGGTGATGTTCCGGGCCGACTACTTCACCGGCCCCAAGACCCAGTCCTTCACCGTCCCTCCGCAGAAGGCCGGCACCTACGCCTTCCACTGCGAGGCCCACCCCAACGTGATGAAGGGCACCTTCATGGTGGCTTAGCCGTCAGCCCCCGGACGCGCCTAGCCACTCGCAGGCCAGCCGCCACCGAGCGGCCAGCTCCTCGTTGCGGCCCTGGCCGGAGCGGCGGTCGTTGACGTACGAGACCGTCGTCATCATGCCGCCCTGCTGGTGGTACAGGTTGTGGCAGTGCAGCATCCACTGACCCGGGTTGTCGGCCACGAAGTCGACCGCCAACCTCTGGTCGGGCCGGATGATGGCCGTGTCCTTGCGGGCCCCCGGCTGACCGGACGGAAGCACAACCTGGAAGGTGTGGCCGTGCAGGTGCATCGGGTGGAACATGGTCGTCCGGTTGTTGAAGGCGAGGCGCACCCGCTGCCCCTGCTGGATCTCGAGGGGCTGGTCGTGGCCGTGGGGTCGTCCGTTGATCGTCCACACGTAGCCCTCCTCGCCTCCGCCCAGCTCGACGACGAACAGGAGATCGGGATCGCCCGCCGGTAGGCGGACGGACTGGGCGGCGCGGAGCTCGGACAGCTGGAGCACCCGGCCCCGGAGCTCGGCGGGGCGGATGTCCGGACGGGGGACGTCTCCCGGACCGGACCGGATGACCGCCATGGCCTGGGCGCCCTTGGCCTCGGCCACCGCCACCAGAGGAGTGGCGCCCCCCTGGCCAACGGTCACGAGCACGTCGTAGCGCTCGGCCATCCCGATCATCAGCGCGTCGACGGTCACCGGGTCGACGGGGAAGCCGTCGGCGTGGGTGACGGTCATGCGGTGGCCGCCGATAGCCACCCGGAACGGCGTGTCGGCGGCGGCGTTGACGATGCGCAGGCGCAGGCGCTCACCGGGCGCGGCGTCGAAGGTGACGGGTGCGGAGGGTCGCCTGCCGTTGAGCAGGTACAGCGGGTAGGAAACGTCTCCGCCGGGACTGTCGAGGAGGTCGCTACGGGGACCACCTCCCGCTCCTTCGCCGAGGTGGGCGGCGTGGGGGCCCTCTCCCCGGCGGAGCTGGTCGAGGCTCTCTTCCGGGGACTGGCCCAGGCCGTCGGTCCAGTCGTCCAGCACCACGACGTACTCGCGGTCGTACCCCCCCGGCTCGGCCAGATCCTCGATCACGAGGGGGGCGTACAGGCCCCGGTCGAGCTGCAGCCCGCTGTGGGGGTGGAACCAGTACGTGCCCGGGTCGGGCACGGCGAAGTCGTAGGTGAAGGTGGCGCCGGGGGCCACCGGAGGTTGGGTCACCTCGGGCACGCCGTCCATGTCGTTGCGCAGGGCGACTCCGTGCCAGTGGATGGTCGTGGCCTCGGGCAGGTCGTTGGTGAACCGGGCCCGGACGACCTCACCTGCCCGCACCCGGATCTCGCCGCCGGGAACGCTCGAGCCGTACGCCCACGTGGTGGCGTTCAGGCCGCCCAGGTCGACACGGGCCGAACCGGCGGTGATGGCGAACTCCCGCACCGGCGCGCCGGACCGGCGCCGGCTGCGCTCGGCGATGGCGACCGCCTCGTCGGAAGGGCCCACCGGTGGCCGCCTGCCCACGGTGCCTCCGCACCCGGCCACCACCAGGCCCGCGGCGGCGGCACCGTTCATGGCCAGGAACCGGCGGCGGGAGAGGGACCCAAGGTTCACCGGAGCGGATACTAGAAGGGCGGATCCGCCATCCTGCGCACCCGAGGGCTGACACCTATATGACGACTGGCACTATTGCCGGCCGTCCGGGCTGGCGGCTAGACGGGCGTCCATGAACGCACGAAGAGTTGTGGTGGGTACGCTGGCGATGGCGCTCCTGGCCGGGTCGTGTCGATCCGAGGAGGGCGAGGGCACGGCCAAGCCTGCGGCTGCGGTGTTCGTGAACCAGCGGGACAGGGTGCTGCCCCTTTCCCGGGCCCACGAGGCCCCCGCCCTGCTCATCGACAAGGACGACCGGAACACGGTGTATCTGGCCGAGTCCGAGATGGTGACGGGGGAGTGCCGCTTCTACGTCTCCCTCGACCGCGGGGCCACGTGGCGACCCGAGGAGGCGCCCAAGCTCGAGCCGTTCACCAGAAACTGCGCCCAGGGCTACGCCTCGTCCCAGAACATCCGCACCGAGCTCCAGCAGGGGCCCGACGGCACCATCTACAACGTCTTCCAGGCCAACGACCCCACCCGCAACGGCAGCCGTAGCGTCATGCTCGGCCGGTCCAAGGACGGTGGACGGTCGTGGGAGACGGTGGCCATCGACCCCGGGAAGCCCGCCCCCGAACCGGGCATCGACATGGAGGTCAACTTCGAGGGCCACCTCGCCATCGACCCCGACAACCCGCGGTTGATCTACGCCATGTGGCGACGTTCCTTCAACAACCGCTTCCGGACCGACAACCCGCCGACCCGGCCGTTCATGTCCGTGTCCGAGGACGGGGGCGCCACGTGGAGCCCGCCCCAGATGGCGTTCGAGAAGAACACGGGCTTCGACGGCCCCCGGCCCATCGTGGTCGACAGGAAGCTGCACGCCTTCTACCGGGAGTCGGCGCCGACGGCGCCCGCGGGTCAGCCTTCGCCGCCGACGCGCCTGTTCGTCGGGACGTCGACCGACCGGGGCAAGACGTGGGACCACAAGGAGATCGCAGCCGCCCTGGACGCCAGCGAGCCCATCCCCCTGTACGACCGCGAGGAGGGCACCTTCCACGTGGTGTGGCACGACAACCGGGCCAACGAGCTGGACATCTACTACTCGACCTCGAAGGACGGCGTGACGTGGAGCCCGCCCGACCAGCTCAACGACGACACCAAGGGCACGCGCGTGGGGCAGCACTACCCCCAGATCTCCCAGGCCCCCAACGGCCGCATCGACGTCGCCTGGTACGACTGGCGCGAGGATCCGTTCCCTCCTCCCACGCCGCCCACCAGCCCTCCCGGCCAGATCCTGAGCCTGTTCAGCAACCGGGGCAAGGTGGCATCCGTCTACATGACCAGCTCCCGGGACTTCGGCCAGTCGTGGACCAGGAACGTGCGGGTGAACGATGTACCCATCGACCGCACCATCGGGACGTGGATCAACAACATCGACGTCATGGCCCCGATCGCCATCGCCTCCGACGACAAGGGCCCCATCGTGGCCTGGTCGGACACCCGCAACGGAAACGAAGAGAACCAGACCCAGGACATCTTCACGTCGACCGTCACCTTCGGAAAGGGCACGTCCCGCAAGGTGACCGCCTGGCAGGCGGGGCTGGTGGGGCTGGCCCTCGGCCTCGGGCTGGCCATGTGCCTGGCCGCCGCCCTGCGCCGTCGCCAGAGCCCGTCGCCTGGTCCGGAACGACCGGTTACCCGCGAGCCCGAGCCCGTCCCCAAGGCCTGAGGGTCAGGTCAGGGGGCGCAGTCCAGTCGCGGAGGCTCCGGCAGAGCCGCCGCCGTGCCGAGGGCAGGCGCCCGCCGGGGCTTGGGAAGGCCGACCCTCAGCCCGAACCGGACCAGGGCCGTGCCCATCTCCCGGCGCCACGGGTGCACCTCGCCGCGCTGCCGGCGGGCCCGGCGGGCGGCGTGCTCGGCCTGGGCCAGGGTGACCAGCTCGCGATGGTGCTCCTCAGCCAGACGTTCGGTGCCGAAGGCGTGCTGCATGGCTCCATCCTGACGGCCGGCTCTTCCTCCGGCCAGTGGCAGGAACGTCATTTATCGTTAGAATCCTGCCATGCACGTGGTGGCCAGCGTGGTCAGCCGGAAGGTGTCGATGTTCGAGCTGGCTGTGCTCTGTGAGGTCTTCGGCATGGACCATTCCGAGCTGGCCGACCCCTGGTACGAGCACCGGGTCTGCGCCGCGTCGCCACCACCCCTGCTCACCCCCGAAGGTCTCGTGGTCGAGGCGCCGTACGGCCTCGATGAGCTGGAGCGGGCCGACACCATCGTCATCCCCGGCTGGCCCCACCGGTCGGTGCCGGCCCCCGTGGAGCTGCTCGAGGCCCTCCGCGCCGCCCACCGACGGGGAGCCCGCCTCATGTCGGTCTGCACCGGCGCCTTCGTCCTGGCTGCGGCCGGGCTCCTCGATGGCCGACCGGCGACGACTCACTGGAAGTGCGCCGACGAGCTCACTCGACGTCACCCTGAAGTACGGGTTGATCCCAAGGTGCTGTACATCGACGACGGCGACATCCTCACCTCGGCCGGAACGGCGGCCGGCATCGACCTGTGCCTCCACGTCGTGCGGCTCGACCACGGGGCGGAGGTGGCCAATGCCGTCGCCCGAGGGATGGTGGTCCCTCCCCACCGGGGCGGCGGCCAGGCCCAGTTCGTCGACCTGCCCATGCCCGAGGCGACCGGGGACGACGGGCTGGCCGACGTGCTCGGCTGGATGCTCGAACACCTCGACGAGCCACTGACGGTGGAGGAGCTGGCTCGGCGGGCAGCCATGAGCCCCCGGACGTTCGCCCGCCGCTTCCGGGCCACGGCCGGCACGACCCCTCACCAGTGGCTCATCAGCCAGCGCATCCTGCTGGCCCAGCGTCTCCTGGAGACCAGCGACGAGCCCATCGAGCGGGTCGCCACCCGGTGTGGGTTCTCGTCGGCCGCGAGCCTGCGGTCGCAGTTCCAACGGGCGGTGTCGGCTTCGCCCCGCGCCTACCGCCACGTCTTCCGCCAGCCCGAGGAGGCCGGTGCCGGCTCCGCCCGCTGATCGTCCCCCTGGCCAAGGCGAACACGTGTTCGCTAGGGTGGGCCCATGGGATGGCACAACCCGCCGGTCCCGTGGGCCGAGCTGGAACGACGCCTGTCCGACCGGCCACGAGACGCAGACGGGGGAGACAGCCCGGCGTGGTCACCGAAACGAGCTGAGTACCGGGCAGCACCTCCGTCCCCTCCCTACCCGGGCCCGGCGGTGCCCTACGCCGAGCTGCACTGCCATTCCGCATTCAGCTTCCTCGACGGGGCCTCTCCCCCCGAGGAGCTGGCCGAGGAGGCCGCCCGCCTCGGCCTCGAAGCCCTGGCCGTCACCGACCACGACGGCTTCTACGGCGTCGTTCGCTTCGCCGAGGCGGCGCAGGCCCTGGGTCTGCCCACCGTCTTCGGCGCCGAGCTGACCCTCGAGCTGCCACGCCGGTCACAGGCGGGGCTGGCCGATCCCGAAGGCCGTCACCTGGTGGTGCTGGCACGCGATCCCGCCGGCTACGCCCGCCTGTCCCGGGTCATCTCCACCGCTCACCTGGCGAGCGGCGGGGAGAAGGGCCTTCCCAAGGCGGCCCTCGCCGATCTGGCCGGCGTCCATGGAGGCCGGTGGCTGGTGCTCACCGGGTGCCGCAAGGGGGCGGTCCCCTCCGCCCTCAACGAGCACGGCCCGGCGGCCGCGGCGCGGGAGCTGGCCGGCCTGGTCGATGCCTTCGGGCGGGAGAACGTGGTCGTCGAGCTGTGGGACCACGGCGACCCCCTCGACTCGGTGCGCAACGACGCCTTGGTGGCCCTGGCCGCCCGGGCCGGGACAGAGGTGGTGGCCACCAACAACGTTCACTACGCCACGCCCGGGCGACGTCCGCTCGCCACCGCCCTGGCCGCCGTGCGGGCCCGCCGCTCCCTGGACGAGATCGACGGCTGGTTGCCCGGTTCCGCCTCCGCTCACCTCCGCTCGGGGGCGGAGCAGGCCCGCCGCTTCGCCCGCTATCCGGGAGTGGTCGAACGGGCGGCCGAGTACGGCCGGGCTTGCGCCTTCGACCTGGCTCTGGTGGCGCCCCGCCTTCCCGACTACCCCGTCCCTCCCGGGCAGACGGAGATGACGTGGCTGCGGGAGCTCACCATGCGGGGCGCAGCCCGGCTCTACGCCGGCAACCAGCGGGCCTACGACCAGATCGAGCACGAGCTCAGCGTGATCGAAGCCCTGGGCTTCCCCGGCTACTTCCTGATCGTCTGGGACATCGTGGAGTTCTGCCGCCGGTCGAACATCTACTGCCAAGGCCGGGGCTCGGCCGCCAACTCCGCCGTCTGCTACGCCCTGGGCATCACCAAGGCCGACGCCGTGGGCCTCGGCCTGCTGTTCGAACGGTTCCTGTCGCCCGAGCGCGACGGCCCGCCCGACATCGATCTCGACATCGAGCACGAGCGGCGGGAGGAGGCCATCCAGTACGTCTACGAGCGCTACGGGCGGGAGAACGCGGCCCAGGTGGCCAACGTCATCACCTACCGGCCCAAGTCGGCGGTGCGGGACATGGGCAAGGCCCTGGGGCACCCTCCCGGGGCCCTCGACGCCTGGTCCAAGCAGGTCGAGGGCTGGTGGCTGTCCGAGCTGCCCACCGATACCGACATCCCTTTACCGGTGCTCGAGCTGGCCCGCCAGGTGGAGGGCTATCCCCGCCACCTCGGGATCCACTCGGGAGGGATGGTGATCTGCGACCGTCCGGTGGTCGAGGTGTGCCCCGTCGAGTGGGGGCGCATGCCCGGGCGCAGCGTCCTGCAGTGGGACAAGGACGACTGCGCCGTCGCCGGGCTGGTGAAGATCGACCTGCTGGGCCTGGGCATGCTCACCGTCCTGCACCTGGCCGTGGACCTCATCCGGGAGCACCACGGGGTCGACGTCGACCTGGCCACCATCCCTCAGGACCCTGCCGTGTACGACATGCTGTGCAAGGCCGACTCGGTCGGGGTCTTCCAGGTGGAGAGCAGGGCCCAGATGGCCACCCTGCCCCGCCTCAAGCCCCGCACGTTCTACGACCTGGTGGTGGAGGTGGCCCTGATCCGGCCTGGGCCGATCCAGGGCGGATCGGTCCACCCCTACATCCGTCGCCGCAACGGCACCGAGCCCGTCACCTACCTGCACCCTCTGCTCGAGCCCTCCCTGAAGAAGACGCTGGGCGTACCCCTGTTCCAGGAGCAGCTCATGCAGATGGCCATCGACGTGGCCGGCTTCAGCCCGGGGGAGGCCGACCAGCTCCGCCAGGCCATGGGCTCCAAGCGCAGCCACCAGCGGATGGAGGCCCTGAGGGGGAGGCTCTACGAGGGGATGGAGGCCAACGGCATCACCGGGGCGGTGGCCGACCAGATCTACGAGAAGCTGGCCGCCTTCGCCGACTTCGGCTTTCCCGAGAGTCACTCGGTGAGCTTCGCCTACCTGGTCTACGCGTCGGCCTGGATCAAGCTGCACTACCCGGACGTCTTCCTGGCCGCCCTCCTCAACGCCCAACCCATGGGCTTCTACTCGCCCAACACCCTGGTGGCCGACGCCCGCCGCCATGGGGTGACCGTCTTCGGGCCGGACATCAACGCCTCGGACGCCAAGGCCACGCTCACCGAACGGGGGAGAACAAACACAGTCCGGCTCGGGCTCGAGTACGTGCGCAACCTGGGTGACGACGTGGCCCAGTGCATCGCCGCCGGTCGCCCCTACTCGTCCATGGAGGACATGGTCCGTCGCGCCGGGGTGGGCCTGCCCGCGGTGGAGGCGCTGGCCACCGCCGGAGCCTTCGGGTGCTTCGACGTGGAGCGGCGGGAAGCGGTGTGGGCCGCGGGGGCAGTGGTGCAGGGGGGGAACGACCGCCTCCCGGGCGTCGTGTGCGGGGCCGACGCTCCTCCTCTCCCGGCCATGTCCGAGCCGGAGCTGGCGGCCGCCGACCTGTGGGCGACCGGGATCTCGGCCGAGCGCCATCCCGTCCAGTTCGCCCGTGACCGCCTCGATGGTCTGGGAGCGGTCACCGTGGCCGCACTGTCCGACGTCGTCCACGGCCGGAGGGTCTCGGTGGCGGGCATCGTCACCCATCGCCAGCGGCCCGCGACCGCGGGCGGCACCATCTTCCTCAACCTGGAGGACGAGACGGGGATGGCCAACGTGATCTGCTCCGCCGGGGTCTGGGCCCGATATCGCCGCTTGGCCCGGGCCGCCCCGGCGTTGCTGGTCCGGGGCCGCCTGGAGCGCTACGAGGGCGCCACGAATCTGGTGGCCGAGCACCTGGAGGCGCTCTCGCTCGCCACCCAGACCCCGCGCTCCCGCGATTTCCGTTGAAAACAGGCCGCCTCCAACAGTTTCAACCGTTGTCCGCAAGGGCAGACCGCATCCATGGACGCCATCACCTTGCTGAAGCAGGACCACAAGACCGTCGAAGGTCTGTTCAAGAAGTTCGAGAAGGCCGGAGACAACGCCTACGTCACCAAGCGGAAGCTTGCTGAGGAGATCATCGAGGAGCTCTCAGTTCATGCTTCCATCGAGGAGCAGGTGTTCTATCCCGCCATCCGCAAGGCCGTGCCGGATACCGAGGACACCGTCCTCGAGTCGCTGGAGGAGCACCACATCGTCAAGTGGGTGGCCTCGGAGCTCGACTCGATGGAGCCCGACCACGAGCGCTTCACGGCCAAGATGACGGTCCTCATCGAGAACGTGCGGCACCACGTCGAGGAAGAGGAGACCGAGCTGTTCCCCGAGGTCCGCAAGAACATGGGACGCAAGGTCCTCGGTGAGATCGGCCAGCAGATGGAAGAAGCCAAGAAGGTGGCGCCCACGCGCCCCCACCCCAAGGCGCCTGACACTCCTCCCGGCAACCTCGTGGTCGGGGCCGGCGCCGCCGTGGTCGACAAGGCCCGGAAGGCTGCCCGCTCCAAGGCGCGCGCCTGAGCCGGCCCCCCTCCGACCTCACCCACGACGCGGCGGTCATCGGCGGCGGTCCAGCCGGGCTGAGCGCGGCCACGTGGCTGGCCCGTCACCGGCGGCGGGTGGTCCTGCTCGACGCCGGGGAGCGCAGGAACCGCTGGGTCGAGCAGACCCACGGCTATCTCGGGCTCGATCCCGTCGATCCGCGGACACTGCTGGCTCGGGCGACGGAGGCCTGCTGTCGCTATCCGACAGCCGAACTGGTCGAAGGCCGCGCCCCGTCGATCGAGGGCGCGCCCGACGGCGGTTTCCGCGTCCGAGTGGACGATGGCGGGGCCGCGGGCCGCTCGCTTCTCGTCCGGCGGCTCGTCCTGGCTACGGGCGTGGAGGACGAGTTCCCTGATGTGGACGGGTTCTTCGACCACTACGGCGCGGACGTGTTTCACTGCCCGAGCTGTGACGGCTACGAGGCCCGCGACCGGGAGGTCGTGGCCTTCGGTTGGAGCGAGAAGGTGGCCGCATTCGCCCTCGGGCTCCTCGACTGGGCCGCCGAGGTGACGGTTGTCACCGATGGCACCGCCTTCGAGGGGGACGCCGAATGCCGCGCCGCTCTCGAACGGCACGGGGTGGCCCTGCTCGAGGACGACGCCGAAGCGCTCCTCGGGGTGAGGGGCGCCCTGGAGGGTGTCCGGCTGCGGGGAGGATCGACCATCCCCTGCCAGCTCGCCTTCTTCTCGATCGAGCACCGGCCCCGGAACGAACTGGCCATCCAGCTCGGCTGTGACCTCACCTCCGAGGGATGTCTCGTCGTGGACGAGCACGGGCAGACGACGGTCCCGGGTGTCTATGCCGCGGGTGACGTCATCCCCGGCCTCCAGCTCGTCCAGGTGGCGGCTGCCCAGGGCGCCGTCGCCGGGGTCGCGTGTGCCATGTCCTTACGGGGCGAGCCCGCCGGCCCGGGAACTCCTGAGCCCGCCCCCGACGGCGCGGCCGAGACCGGGACGTAGCCGTTCAGCCCGTGGCAGGAGGAACGACCAGGACCCGGTAGGTCCGGACCTCCGACGGCTCCACGTCCCAGGGCTGGCTGAAGGCACACGTGACTTCGTCCTCACCTACCGCTCTGGCCGCCAGCCTGACCTGCCAGCGGGGCGGGTTGGCCGTGCTCAACCCCTCTTCCACCACGTCGAGCAGCCCGTGGGCGACCACCACTGTCCATGTGCAGCCTGGGAGGGGGTTGGTGGGCAGACGCAACGCGAAGGTGGCACCCGCCGCCACCCTCACCGTCTTGCTCACGGCGTGCGGGCCGGGCGGTTCGTCGCCGCCTTCGTCTTCGTCATCGGCCTCGTCGGCCGCCTCGCCTTGGACGCCGCCGGTCACGGGGCGGGCCCAGATCGGGGGCTCCTCGGTGGCGGGGTCGTACGCCGGGGGCGGCGGGTTGGGGCGCTCGTGGACCCACACCCACCCGTCACGCTCGGTGACCGGGAACGTGGGGAGGTAGCCGGGCTTGAGCTTCCACAGGTTCTGGGGACGAGCACCCTGGGCGGGAAAGATGTTCTCTCCGCTTCGCGGGTCGTACAGGTACTGGTGCTGGCGGCAGCGGACGTTGTCGTCCCAGAGCACGGCCTCCTCGAGGCTGGTGTCCTGGTGGGGGCACCGGATGGAGAACGCCACCACTTCTCCATCCGACAGCCGGGCGACCATCACCGGCACGTACCCGGCCCTGGCCCTGATGATCTCTCCCGTGGGCAGGTCCTGGCTCGGTACCGCCCGGTGCCAGCTGGCTTCAGCCATCGGGGTACGGGGAGCCGGGGCTTTCCTGGTCGATGACCAGGCCCATGACGACCGCGTCCCACAGCTCCCCGTTGCGCCTGCGGTAGTGGCGGCGGATCCGGCCCTCCTCGGCGAACCCGTACCTGCGGTACAGGCGGCGAGCGACCGAGTTGTGGGGCCACACCTGGAGCGCCAGCTTGTGAGCGCCCAACCTGGGTGCGGCGGCGATGGCCTCGGCGACCAGCGCCCCGCCCACCCCCCGGCCCCGCCACCCGGGGTCCACGCACATCCCCAGGTGGGCCACGCCGTAGGGCGCCCGCTCCATGCCCAGCTCGCCCACCACCTGGCCGTCGACGACCGCTACCAGATGGACGGCGGCCTCGCTTTCGATGGCGGCCATGAACCGGTCCCGCCGGTCGACCCGATCGAGCGGCGGCTCCGTCCCCACCCATCGCCCTTCGTCGACGACCCGTTCGAGGACATCGAGCATGGCCTCCACGTCGTCGGCGGCCGCCGGCCTCACCGACACCGCCCCCCCAGGGCTGGGCCTGGTCACTGTTCCACCCTCTTCGAGGGATGAACCAGTGACAGCCGTTTGGACCGGCCTCCCGGGCCGGTCATGCCAGCCGCCGGGTGGCCACCTTCAGTACCCGCTTGGTCAGGGGCCACGGCGACAGGCGGGAGGCAGTGGCCAGGGCGCGGTAGTGCAGGCCGGGGATGCTGTCCGTGCGGCCCCGCTCGAGGGCTCGGAGGGCGATTGCTGCCACTTCGTCGGGCGTCATCCACGCCGGCCCGGGAATCAGCTCCCGGGTCAGGCCGGTCTGCTCGTGGAACTCGGTGCGCGTGAAGCCGGGCATCAGGGTCAGCACCCGCACGCCGGTCCCTTCGACCTCGGCGCTCAAGGCCCGGGAGAACGAGGTGACGAAGGCCTTGGTGGCGGAGTACGTGGCCCACATGGGAATGGGCTGGTGGCCGGCTATGGAGGACACGTTGATCACCGCGCCCCGGCCCCGCTCGATCATGCCCGGAAGGGCGGCGTGCGTCAGCCGGAGGAGGCACAGAACGTTGAGGAGGACCTCCTGCTCCTCGCCCTCCACGGGGAGATCGGAGAACCGGCCCTCCGTCCCGAAGCCGGCGCTGTTGACGAGGACGTCGATCGGATGCTCGCTGTCGGCCAGCCGGTCCTCCACCACGGCCCGCTGGTCGGGCTCGGTCAGATCGGCCTCGATGACGTCGACCCGGCGGGCGTGGTCGGCCGCCAGCTCGGCCGCCATCTCCTCAAGGCGGGGCCGTCGCCGGGCGACGAGGACGAGGTCGGTGCCCGCCGCAGCCAGGGCGCAGGCGAAGGCGCGCCCGATGCCGCTCGACGCGCCCGTGACCAGGGCGGTTCCGTAGGGGAGGCCCATGCTCAGCGGCGCGAGCGGGTGTTGTCCCGCGCGACGACTTGGCCTGGCGCAACTACCCGCATCCCGGAATGGTACCGGCGGGCGGAGTGGCCTATCCCGCGGTGGGAACCGCCGCCTCGGGGTGGGAGCGGGAGGCGAGGCTGGCCGTGCGGCGGAGCCCCCTTTCGCCCGTCACCGCGAACACGACGCCGAACAGGATTCCGCCCACCAGCACGATCGTCGCCCCCGACGACGCGTCCAGGTGATAGCTCAGGTTCATGCCCACGAAGCCGCACGCGCCACCGATCAGGACCGAGAGCCACAGCATCCGGGCGAAGCGGTCGGTGAGCATGCGGGCCACCACCGCTGGGATGACGAGGGACGCGGCGATGAGCACGACGCCCAGCACCTTCATGGTGGCCAGGATGGACACCGCCAGCAGGAGCATGAGCACGGCGTCAACCCGCCCCGTTCGGACCCCCGAGGCCTCGGCCACCTCGGGGTCGAAGGTGGTGAACAGGAGCGCTCGGTAACCGAAGAACACCACGGCGGCCGCCAGCGCGGTCACGCCGGCCACCACCCACACGTCGGTCATCGAGACGCCGAGGATGCTTCCGAACAGGGCCGCATCCACGCTCTGGCGGACCTGCCCGAAACGGTTGACCAGGGCCAGCCCCAGCGCGAACGAAGCGGTGGTGATGACACCGATGGCGGCGTCGGCCCCGATGATCCGCCGCCGGCTCACCCGGCCGATGAGCAGGGCGGAGGCGACGCCCCAGAGACCGGCCCCCAGATAGAAGTTGAAGGAGACGGCGGCGCTGGCCGCCGCGCCTCCGAAGATGGCGTGCGACAAGCCGTGACCGATGTAGCTCATGCCTCGGAGGGTCACGTACACCCCGACCAGGCCGCACAGGGCCCCGGCCAGCGTCGCGACCAGAAGGCCGTGGCGGAAGAACTCGAACTGGAAGGGCTCGAACAAGGTTCAGCCGCCTCCTTCCGCAGCCCGCTTGATGGGGATGACGTTGGCCGGCGCCGGACGGTCGACCACTACGGGCATGCCACCGTGCTCGAGCACTTCCATCGGCGCGCCGTAGGTCCGCTCGAGCACGGCCGGGGTAAGGACCTGCCGCGGCGGACCGGTTCCGATGATCTCCCGGTTGAGGCAGACCAGGCGCGGCAGGTGCGCCGCCATCCCGTTGAGGTCATGGGTGGTGAGAGCGATGGTCAGGCCACTGGCGTTCAGGTCCGAGAGCAGGTGCAGCACCTCGTGGCGGGTACGGACGTCGACACCGGCCGTGGGCTCGTCCAGCAGCAGCAGCTGGGGACGGCGGACGAGCGCCCGCGCCAGGAACACGCGCTGCTGCTGCCCTCCCGACAGCGCCCGGATGTGGCGGCGGCCGAGGCCGGCCAGCCCCAGCCGGTCCAGGACGGCGTCGACCTCTCGGCGCTCGGCGGCGCTGGCCCACGGCATCCGCCGGCCGGAGCGAGCCATCAGCACGACTTCGGAGACCGTCACCGGGAAGTTCCAGTTGACCGTCTCGACCTGGGGGACGTAGCCGACGGCCAGGCCCGGGCGTCGGGTGAGCGTTCCCTGGGTGGGGGTGATCCGGCCGAGGATGCAGGACAGGAGGGTCGACTTTCCCGAGCCCGACGGGCCCACGATGCCGACAAAGTCGCCCTCGGCAATCTCCAGTGAGACGTCGGCGATGACAGGAGGCGTCGCCGCCTCGTATGCGCACGTCACCCCGTCCAAGGTCACGAGCCGGCGGCCGCTCATTTGGGATATCCGGTCAGGTCCGAGGCCGCGTCCTCCAGGTGCAGGCTCTCCAGGGCGGAAGCGTCGCCGCCGAGGCTGCGGACCATGGTGAGGAAGTTGAAGCGCATGAGCCCGAGCCACGAGTGCTCGGGATCGCCGGGACGACCCGGCAGGTCGTCGTCCCGCAGTACGTCGACGTACCGGACGCCCGTCTCCCGGCCGATCTGGGCCAGGACCGGGCTGGGGAACACCTCGGAGCCGAAGATGGCGGGAACCGGCTGCTGGCGGATCTGGGTGATCAGGTCCGCCACCTCCCGGGAGGTCGGCTCTTCGAAGGAGGACGGTTGGATGGCGCCGATCACCGTCCAGCCGTAATGGCGGGCGAAGTAGGCGTAGGCGTCGTGGTAGGTCAGCAGGTTGCGGCGTTCGGGCGGGAGGGACGCGGTGGCCGCGATCATGGCCCGGTCCAGCTCGTCGACCTCGGAGGCGAAGCGCCGGTAGTTGGCCTCGAACGCCTCACCGTGGGCCGGATCCCGTCGGGCCAGGGTGTCGGCGACGAGGCGGGCGTACTGCTTGGCCATCGGAGGGTTGGTCCACAGGTGGGGGTTGGGCTTCCCCCCCGACTCGGGGAACGAGAAGTCGAAGATGTACTCGGCCGGGGAGATCGTCCGGTCGCCCAGCTCCACCATCTCCGAGCCTCTCGCCCGGTTCTCCTCGGCCAGCTCCTTGGTCGGGACCTCCAAGCCGAGCCCGTTGAGGAACACCACGTCGGCCCGGGCCAGGGCCCGAGCCGCGCTGGGAGGAGGCTCGAAGGTATGGGAGTTGGCGCCTTCGGGGACCAGCCCGGTGACGGCGGCCACGTCCCCAGCCACGTTGGCCACGATGCTGGTCAGGGGGGCGACGGTGGTGACAATCCGCAGCCGGCGGTCCGCAGGAGCGGCGAACTCGGGCCCACTGGAGGCTCCCGTCGCGCCGCCATCGTCCCGAGCGCAGCCCGAGGACGCGGCGAGGACCAGGAGGGCGGCGATGAGGGCCGGCAGGCGGTCCCGGCGCGAGCGCACGGTGCTCGACCTTATCGCAACCTGGTTGCGTTAATGCCCGCATTTCGGGACACACGCTCTTAACGTGGGCGAAACACGCGCGTCAGCTTCTGCTCGTACGGTGCCCTCGTTCACCAGGATGGGGGAGGGGACCTTGGAAAGCGCGTTGGATAGCGGCAACACCGCGTGGGTGCTGGCGTCGACGGCGCTGGTGCTGTTCATGACACCGGGACTGGCCTTCTTTTACGGGGGGATGGTCCGGTCCAAGAACGTGCTCGGCATGCTCATGCAGAACTTCTTCTCCATGGGCCTGGTGAGTGTGATGTGGGTGCTGTTCGTGTTCAGCCTCGCCTTCGGCGAGGACGTCGGAGGCGGGCTGATCGGAGATCTCAGCTTCGCCGGTCTCGCCGACCTGGGGAATGCCGATCTCCTGATACCCGGATACGAAGGTCCCCTCGCCCTTTCCATACCGCCCCTGGTCTTCGTGGCTTTCCAGATGATGTTCGCCATCATCACGCCGGCCCTGATCACCGGAGCGACCGCAGATCGCATGAAGTTCGCCGCGTGGGTGGCGTTCCTCGCCGGCTGGTTGGTCCTCGCCTACGCCCCTGTGGCCCACTGGGTGTTCAGCCCCAACGGCTGGCTCTTCGAGCTCGGCGCCCTGGACTTCGCCGGGGGGACGGTCGTTCACATCAACGCCGGTATTGCCGCCTTGGCCCTCATCCTGGTCCTCGGCAAGCGGCGGGGCTGGCCCGGGGAGGCGATGCCGCCCCATGCCCTTCCGTACACACTGCTGGGGGCGGGCATCCTCTGGTTCGGCTGGTTCGGCTTCAACGCCGGTTCCGCCCTTGGCGCCAACAACCTGGCGGCGACCGCCTTCATCAACACCAACACGGCCGCGGCGGCCGCCATGCTCGGCTGGCTGGTGGTCGAGCGGATGAAGGGCGGGCACGCCACCACCCTGGGGGCGGCCTCGGGATGCGTGGCCGGCCTGGTCGCCATCACCCCGTGCGCCGGGTTCGTGAACCCGATGGCGTCGATCGCGATCGGCCTGATCGCTGGCGTGCTCTGCTTCCTCTGCATCCAGCTGAAGTTCAAGTTCGGCTACGACGACTCCCTGGATGTGGTCGCCGTGCACCTCGTCGGCGGATTGAGTGGGTCGATAATGCTGGGCATCTTCGCCAACGAGTCTGTCGGCGGCCTTCTGGCCGGCGGGGGATCGTCGCTTCTGGGCAACCAGCTCGTGGCCGTCGGAGCCACCCTCGCCTGGTCGTTCATCGTCTCCTTCATCCTGGCCAAGGTGATAGACGCCACCATCGGGCTGCGGGTCCAGACGGACGACGAGGACCGGGGCCTCGATCTGAGCCAACATGCGGAGACGGCGTATTCGGGAGAGCTCGGCGCCATGGGGAGGGTCGGCTGATGAAGCTGGTTACCGCGATCGTGAAGCCGTTCAAGCTCGACGATGTCAAAGAGGCCCTTCGCGGTCTCGGCGTGCAGGGCATGACCGTGTCCGAGGTCCGCGGCTTCGGCCGCCAGCGGGGTCACACCGAGGTGTACCGGGGAACCGAGTACACCGTCGACTTCGTGCCCAAGGTGCGGGTCGAGGTCATCACCGATGACGCCGACGCCGAGCGGGTGGTGGACGCCATCGTCGCCGCCGCCCGCACGGAGAAGATCGGGGACGGAAAGGTCTGGGTCGTGTCCGTCGAAGGCCTCGTCCGCATCCGCACCGGCGAGAAGGGCCAAGACGCCCTCTAGGGCCCGAGCGGCCCTCTGAGCGGACAACGCAGGAAGCTGCCGGGGTACGTGGCTCTCCAACGGCGACGGCTGCGCTGAACCGTGCCCCTCACGTTGCCTGCCGATCTGGAAGCGGTCCGGGCTGATACCTCGCTGAAGGGGGCTCAGTTCTGCCGGGCCCTGTCGGACTCGACCGACCGGTGGCTGAGCGCGCTGTTCGACGCCGCCATCGACGGGGACGATCCCCGGGGCCTGGCCCTGGTGGCGGTGGGCGGGTACGGGCGGGCCGAGCTGTGCCCGGCCAGCGACGTGGACGTGATGCTCGTGCACACGGGCCGCCGGGACCGGGCCCGGGTGGCGGGGGTGGCCGAGAGCATCTGGTACCCCGTCTGGGACGCCGGCGTGAAGCTCGGCCACGCCGTGCGCACGCCCAAGGAAGCGCTGGCCCTCGCCGATGAGGACCTGAACACGGCCACCGGGCTCTTGGACATCCGGCCGGTGGCGGGCGACGCCTCTGTCGCCGCCGACCTGGCCGAGCGGGCCTCGGGTCAGTGGCGGGCGAGGTCGTCGCGGTGGCTGGCGAGGCTGGGCCGCTCGGTGGCAGAGCGCCACTCCCAGGCCGGGGAGGTCGCCTTCCTCCTGGAGCCGGATCTCAAGGAGGGGCGGGGAGGCCTCCGGGATGTCCACGCCCTGAGGTGGGCTGAAGCGGCCCGGCGGATCCTGGTCGACGAGGATCACGACGCCCTCGTCTCCGCCTACCAGGTGATCCTGGGCGCGCGGGTCGAGCTCCAGCGCCGCACGGGCAAGCCCTCCGAGCGGCTCCTCCTCCAGGAGCAGGACGCGGTGGCGGCGGCCCTGGGCGACGCCGACGCCGACATGCTGATGGGCCGGGTGGCCGCCGCAGCCCGAACCATCGCCTGGACCAGCGACGAGGCCTGGCAGCGGATCGAGGCCTCGCTCCAGGGCCCACGGGGCCGGTCGGCGGCACGTGACCAGCCCCTGGGCGCGGGGCTCGTCCTTCGTGAGGGCCTGGTGGAGCTCGCCCCCGGCGCCCATCCCGGCGACGACCCGACGCTCGTCCTCCGGGCGGCCGCCGCGGCCGCCACCGGGGGGACCCGCCTGGGTCGGGCCACGCTCGATCGCCTTGCCCGGGAGGGTGCCATCCCCCCCGACCCGTGGCCGGAGGAGGCGCGCCGGGCTCTCCTCCGCCTCTTGGGCGCCGGTCGAGCCGCCATTCCCGTCCTCGAGGCCCTCGACCAGAAGGGTCTGCTCGTCCGGCTCGTGCCGGAATGGGTCAATGTCCGGTGCCAGCCGCAGCGCAACGCCTACCACCGTTTCACCGTCGACCGTCACCTCTGTGAGACGGCGGCCGAGGCGGCTGACCTCGCGGGACGGGTGCACCGGCCCGACCTCCTGCTCATCGGGGCCTGGCTGCACGACATCGGCAAGGGCTTCACCGACACCGTCCCCTCCCACGACCACACCGACGCCGGCATCCCCGTCGTGCGCCGCATCGCCGCCCGCCTGGGCTTCCCCCCCGATGACGCCGAGATCCTCGTCGCCATGGTGCAACATCACCTGCTCCTGCCCGACGCCGCCACCCGCCGCGACCTCCAGGACCCGAGCACCATCGCCTCGGTGGCGGAGGCCGTGGGGGACAGGGGCACCCTCGAGCTCCTCCACGCCCTCACCGAGGCCGACTCCATCGCCACCGGCTCGGCCGCCTGGGGCGACTGGAAGGCGGGCCTGGTCGGGGAGCTCGTTTCCCGGGTGGGAAGGGCCCTGGCCGGAGAGGCCCATCCCGAGCCTCCGGAGGACTTCCCCACGCCGCAGCAGAGGAACCTCATCGAGCGCGTTGAGAAGACCGGGGAGGTGGTGATCGAGGGGCGGGACCACGGCTTGACCCTCGCTGCCCCCGACCGGCCGGGGCTCTTCTACCGGGTGGCCGGCACGCTGGCGCTGCACGGGCTCGACGTCCTCTCGGCCCGAGTGTGGTCGAGCGACGACGGCGTGGCCGTGGAGCATTTCGAAGTGGAGCTGCTGTTCGGCGGGGAGCCCGATTGGGTCGCAGTGGAAGCCGACCTCAGGCGGGTCCTCACCGGGAAGCTGTCGCTCGAGGCCAGGCTCGCTGAGCGGGCTCGCGTCTACGCCGGTCGTTCGAAGCTCCCGTCGGCCACGCCCGCTCGGACCCAGGTGATCGTGGACAACGAAGCGTCGGCGACGGCGACCGTCGTCGAAGTGAGAGCGCCCGACCGGATCGGCACGCTGTACCGGATCACCCGCGCCCTGGCCGACCTTCAGCTCGACATCCGTCACGCCAAGGTCGCCACCCTGGGCCACGAGCTGGTCGACTCCTTCTACGTGGTGGATGCGGGCGGGGCGAGGCTGCTCGATCCCGACCACGCCCGGGCCGTCGAGCAGGCGATCCTGATGGAGCTCTCCCGGGCCTGAGGTTGCGCCCGCAACCGAACGGTGGTCGGCTCTGCCCATGGATCTCGACAAGGCCCGTGATTTCGTCCGCCAGCACCACGACGCGGTTCTCGCCACCCGGCGCGTCGACGGCTGGCCCCAGCTGTCCCCGGTGGGCGTAGGCGTGGACGAGGGGGGCGCGGTCGTGATCAGCAGCCGGGAGACGGCCTACAAGGTCCGCAACCTCCGGCGCGACCCTCACGTGTCGGCGTGCGTGAGAGGCGAGGGTTGGGAGTGGATACAGGTCGACGGCACGGCCGAGATCGTCTCCCTCCCCGACGCCATGGCGGGGCTCGTCGCCCTCTACCGGCAGGTAGCGGGCGAGCATCCCGACTGGGACGAGTTCCGGGAGGCCATGGTGCAACAGCGGCGGTTGGTGATCCGCATCCACCTCGAGCGGGCCGGGCCCGACCGCCAGGGCTAGCAACGGGCTAGGCCTTGCGGAGCCCGGCGGCCTGGCCGGCGGTACGCTGGCCCTGTCCCCATGGACGAACGACCCCGCAATCTCAAGACCATGCTCTCGGAGGCGAAGGACACCTCCGAGCTGATGATCGACCTGGCCTACGCCTCGGTCTACTTCGGCGATCCGGACATGGCCGAGGAGATCCACGAGCTCGAGGATCACCTGTCGGAGCTGGTCCACGAGATGCGCGCCGTCTGCGTTCTGGCCGCCCGCTCTCCCCGGGACGCCGACGCCATGGCGTCGGTCCTGCAGGTGGTGGGCGCCATCGAGCGCATGGGGAATGCCGCCGTCGACATCAGTCGCATCGTGACCCACCGCCTGGGCATCCCCCGCGCCTTGGTCGCCGACCTGGCCCAAGCGGAGGAGATCTCCCACCGCGTCCGGATCCGGGACGCCTCGCACATGGCCCATCGGAGCCTGGCCGATCTCGAGCTTCCCGTGGAGGTCGGCATGCGGGTGGTCGCCATCCGCCGTGACCGGGACTGGATCACCGACGTGGAGGGTGACCAGGTTCTGCTTCCGGGCGACGTGCTGTTCCTGCAGGGAACGGCCGACGGCATCGCCGAGCTGCGGTCGCTGGCGGGGGCGCCCGGGTGGGAGCCGCCCCAGATCTCCGAGGAGACGGCCGTCTCCGACCTCGACCGTGCCATCGACACCCTGGTGGAGATGAAGAACGTGTCCGAGGTGGCCGTCGGTCTCGCCTACTCCGCCCTCGTCCTGCGCGATCAGGGCCTGGCCGCCGAGGTGAACCACCTGGAGGACCGTCTCGACGAGATGAAGGAGCGGCTCGAAGTCTGGGTGCTGCGAGCGGCCCACGAGCACGTCGACCCTTCGCCCCTCCGAGGCCTGATCCACCTGGCCCAGGCGGCCGAGGAGATCGGCGACGCGGCCCAGCAGATGGTGTGGCTGGTCGAGGAAGGGGAGGAGCTGCACCCGATCCTGGCGCTGGCCTTGGGCGACGCCGAGGAGGTCGTGGTTCGGGTGCCGGTGGCCACCGGTTCCCCCGCCGACGGCCGCTCGCTGGCCGAGCTCCGGCTCGAGACCGAGACCGGCTTCTACCTCCTCGCCATCCGGCGCGGCGGACGGTACCTCTACGGGCCCCGGGCGTCGGTCACCCTCCAGAGCGCGGACGAGCTGATCGCCACCGGCCCTGACGAAGGCCACGCCCTGCTGGCCCAGCTGTGCGGGTATGTGCTCATCGAGGACGAAGAGACGGGCGAGGAGGAGCTTCTGCCCGCCGGCGCTCGCCGCTGACCTCCGTCCTTCTAGCGGAGCGTCCGAGACTCCGGCACCGCCTGCCCTCTGCGCAGCTGGTTCACGAAGGCGATGACCCCACCGCCGAAGAGTGAGAGGGCGACGGCCCCGAACAACAGCGTCATCACGATCATGGCCGTGGAGCCGCTGTCGCCGGTGGCGACGAAGTCAGGGGGCGCCACGAGCGTTCCGGCCTGCTCACCCGGAGCCAGGACCCTCAGCGTGGCCCGGGCCGGCGTCCCGTACTCGTCGGTGAAGATCGTGGGCGGGGCGTCGGGGGCCTTCGGGTCCGGCACCGGCCGGCGCTGGGTAGCCACGATGACGACGGGCCCGGGTGCCGTTTCGGGGATGGTGAACATGACGGCGATGGTTCCGGTTCGGTCCGGAGTGGCGGTGCCGAGGACGGGACCGTCCGGCCCCCGCCAGCGCACCACGACGGGCGTAGGGGTGGCCTCACGAGCGCGGGGGACCGGGAACGAGGTGCCGGTGAGCACGATCGTGTCCCCGGGGCGGCCCGCCTCGCTGCTGAGGCCGATGGTGGCGAGGTTGGTGCAGGCCAGAGCGGCCGAGCCGAACACGGTCGCCACGGCCAGGAGGGCTCCGGCCCCCACTGCCGGAGCGATCTCTCCGCCTCTGGCCCCGCTTCTCATCCCTTAGCGCAGTTTCGCGCCGGCGTGTCTGGCCGGGCAACGGACCGACGGCCCAGGGCGCCTCGCCTTCAGGCCGGGTGCGTAATGTCGCTTCCGTGCGTTCGGTCGTGCGGGCCCATCCTCGACTGGCGGCCTTCACCCTCGCGTACCTGGCCGTGTTCCTGGTCGTGGGCCTCGCCCTGGACAGCGAAGTGGCCATCCCCTACGTCGTCCTCATCCTTCTCCTGATCGTCCTCGTCTGCCGGCTCGAGGTGCGCTTCGGCCTCGGGCCGGGAGTGCTCTGGGGACTGTCGGTCTGGGGATTCGGGCACCTGGCCGGAGGCATCATCCCCCTCGACGGCGACCGCACGCTGTACAACGCCGTGGTGGTCGTGGAACTCCTGCACTTCGACCGGCTCGTCCACGCCTTCGGCTTCGGATTCGCCACCCTGGCCTGCGGGAAGGTGCTCCGCTCGTGGCTGCCGGAGGGGAGGATCACCTTGGGAATGGCCGTCCTCGTCGTCCTGGCCGGCCTGGGGGTCGGCGCCGCGAACGAGATCGTCGAGTTCGCGGCCACCCTCATCCTTCCCGAGACCAACGTCGGCGGGTATGTCAACACCGGCTGGGACCTCGTCTTCGACACCCTCGGCGCCATGGTCGCGGCGTGGTGGCTCGTGCGGTCGTCCGCCGCGGAGCCGGCGCCGGTGCCGGAGGCCCGATCGTGACCGGCCCCGCCCACGAGGCTTCGCTCCGGACGGGCTTCGTCGCCGGCTATGCCCCTCAGGTGGCCGGTCTGTACTTCAACGGCCTGGAGCTCCTGGCCGAGGCGGCGCGAGGAGCCGATGTCCCGCTGGGTGCCCAAGTGGGAGGCGAGCGGGAGCGGGTGGTGGGCCAGCGCGAGGCTGCCCTGGGGAGGCTCGACGAGGTCGCCGAGCTGGCGGCTGCCCTCGGGGCGGCAGCCGTCCCCCGGCCCGAGGACGCCGGCGCCTACTCGGCGTGGGCCGAGGAGGTCTTCGATGCCGTGCGGGAGACGATGGCCGGGGACTCGCCGATGGCCGTCGTCCACCTCCTGGGCTTCGTCATGGGAGAGGCCGTCGCCACCCTGGACCTCCTGGCCATCCTGTCGAGGCTGCGGGAGGTCGCGCCCGACCACCTGTGGATGCGATGGCAGGCCGAGTCGCTGGAAGGGGAGCGAAAGACGGCGGAGCGGCGGCTGGGGAGGCTGGCCGCCCATCCGGCCCTGCCCGAGCCGGGGCAGGTGGCTTCGGCGCTGGCCGCCCACGCCGTGACCGGCGGAGTTCCCTCGGGAAGTCACGCCGGCCGAGCGGCCCGGTGCGAAGCCGCGGCCCGGGAGGTGGAGCAGCACGCAGACACGGCGGCCGCCGCCCTTGCGCCCTAGCAACCTTCGGCTCGCCAGAGGTTGCTCGCCGAGTCATGAAAGGCGCTCCGGGCGACCGGCGAAGCCGGATCGCCCTCCGCCGTTCTCTTTTCTTGCATCGACAGCCGGCGAGACGCCTTCGGCGTCCGAGCGGCCATCGGCAGAACTTGCCTCAGCCCTCGCGACCCTTGAGCGTCAGGCGGGAGTAGGTCGGCGGCGCCCTACAACCAGTCCCTGCGCTTGAAGAAGGTGTACCCGATGATCGTCACAAGGGCCATGATCCCCAGGGCCCACGCGTAACCCAGCTCCCAACCCAGTTCGGGCATGTGCTCGAAGTTCATGCCGTAGATGCCGGCGACCAGGGTCGACCCCAGGAGGATCGCGCCCCACGAGGTCATCCGCTTCATCACGCTGTTCATCCGGTTGGAGATGATGGCCAGGTGGGCGTCCACGGCGTTGCCCATCAGCTCCCGCTGGCTGTCGATGTGGTCGGCGGCCCGCAGGACGTGGTCGTACACGTCCTGGAGATGGGTGAGGGTGGTCTGATCGATCCACTCGACCTCACCCCGCAGCAGGGCGGCCAGCACCTCCCGGAGCGGGACAACCGCCCGCCGGAACATGAGGAGCCGGCGGCGAACCTCGAACAGCTCCTGCTGGATCGTCCGCTCGTCGGGCATCTCCTCGGCGAAGATGCGCTCTTCGAGGTCCTCGAGCTCGTCCTCGGTCGACTCGGCCGCGGTGAAGTAGCCGTCGACGACCTCGTCGAGGAGGACATAGAGCAGGAAGGCGCTGGTCGGAGGGTCCGGGTGGGTGCGCTCGAAGCGGGTGCGGGAGGCGTCCGCCGACCAGGCCGGTGTTCCCTCGTGGGCTCCTCGCACGCTGACCAGCCACGTGGGCCCCAGAAAGAAGTCCACCTCCTGAAGGGTGGCGGTGTAGGCCACGACGAAGGCGTGGCTCGGGTAGTGCTCCAGCTTGGGCCGCTGATGGCGGTGGCGGACGTCCTCGACGGCCAGCGGGTGCAGGGCAAACTCCTCCTGCAGGCAGGCCAGGTCCTCCTCGGACGGGTCGGACACGTCCACCCACACCAGGCAGTCCGGATTGTCGAGGACCTCGGAGATCTCGGCCGGGTCGAGCTCGGCGCTCTCGCCCTTGGTGTACGAACGGACCGAGATCACTGTCGAGACGGTAGACCGATCGGGGAGTAAGGGCCGGGATCAGCCCAGGTCGCTACCCACCCTCGATCCCACGACCTGCCGGACGTGCTCCTGGCGGGCTCCGACCGAGCCGGTCAGGGTGTCGTAGGACACGTCGGCGGAGTCCAGCAACTGCCGGATGCGCCCGTCGATCTCGGCCTGGAAGGCGGGGTCGTCGGGCCGGAGCCCGTCGAGCACGATTGGGAACTCGACCGGCAGGTAGAACACGTGGTCGTAGCGGGCCCGGAGGTCCAGTAGGGCGATCTCCCGGGACTCGTACCAGAGGTGGTTCTCCTTTCGGTTCCCCTGCTGGTGCTCCATCACCCAGTCGGCATAGGCGAGGACGTCGTAGATGGAGCGGTCGGCCACGAACCGCCCGTGGACGGCCTCCGCCCGCCACTGCTTGAGGAAGATGAGCGTCTCCGTCTCGGCCGTAGCGCTCTGGTCGAGGGGGAATCCCAGCTCCACCACCTGCCGGGCCACTTCGGGGAGGAGGGGGTAGTCCCATTCCCGGGCGAACAGGTTGGCGAGGGTGGTCTTCCCCGTGGAGAAGGAACCGACAAAGGCGATTTTCACGGCGACAGTGTGCCCGCAAAGGCCCGAGCACGCCTATCTTGGACTGCCGATGCCCGAATCGCTCTGCCTTCTGACGGTCCACGCCCATCCCGACGACGAGGCGTCCAAAGGGGCGGCCACGGTGGCCCGCTACCACGCCGAGGGCGTCCGGTGCGTGCTCGTCTGCTGCACCGGTGGGGAGGCGGGAGAGATCCTGAACCCGGCGATGGACCGGCCCGAAGTGCGGGAGCGGTTGCCCGAAGTGCGTCGTGAGGAGTTGCTGCGGGCCACGTCGGTGATCGGCTACGACGACGTGGTGATGCTGGGATACCGGGATTCGGGCATGCCCGGCAGTGAGGCCAACGCGGATTCCGCCTGTTTCGCCCGCGCCTCCCTGGATGAGGCCGTGGGCCGGCTGGTCGCCGTGATCCGCCGGGAACGCCCCCAGGTCATCGTCACCTACGCGGACGATCAGCAGGGGTACCCCCATCCCGACCACATCCGGGTGCACGACATCTCCGTCCCGGCGTTCGAGGCCGCCGGAGACCCTGACGCCTTTCCCGAGGCGGGGCCGCCATGGCAGCCGTCCAAGCTCTACTACTCCGCTTGGTCCCGGGCCCGCGTGATGGCTAGCCACGAGAAGTTTCTCGAGCTGGGCATGGAGTCGCCCTACACCCAGGAGTGGATGGACCGGCCGGGCATGGATCACCGGATCACCACCCGCGTGGATGTCACCGAGCACCATCACGTTCGCCGGGAGGCACTCCTGGCCCACGCCACCCAGATCGATCCGACGTCCCGGTTCTGGTTCGGTCTTCCCGCCGAGGTCGTGGTGTACCCCTACGACGACTTCATCCTCGCCCGCGACCTGGTCGACGCGCCGATGCCCGAGGACGACCTCTTCGCCGGCCTCCGCGATCGTGTCCGCACCTCAGGTAATAGCTGACGGCCAGCTCGGGGACGGTACGATCCGCTACCAACCGACCGGCAGGAGTGTGCATGGCTCAGTACCTCACGCAGGAGTGGCTCGACCGGCAGCGGGAGATCGCCCAGGAGTTTCCGGAGCGCCCGGGCGCGACGGCGCACCTCCAGTACGCCGTTACCGGCGGCCCCGGGGAGGACGTCAAGTACTACTGGGTCGTCGAGAACGGCAAGCTGCTCGAATCCTCCCTCGGTGAGGACCCCGACGCCGAGGTCACCATCACCGTGGGCTACGAGGACTCGCTCAAGATCCAGAAGGGCGAGCTGGACGAGACGGCGGCCTTCATGCAGGGGCGGCTGAAGGTCACCGGGAACATGGGCAAGCTCATGAGCCTCATGCCCCTGACCCAGAGCCCCGAGTACAAGGCCATCAAAGAGAAGGTCACGGCCGAGACGGAGTTCTAGGACAGCCGGGCGGGGCCGGCGCGGCGGTTCAGATGGCGGCGAGAACCAGCCCGGTGAACAGCCTCATCCCGCCCGCCGTCAGGTGGAGCCCGTCGCTGTAGAAGGCGCCGGCGTCTGCGCTGGCCGCCGCGTGCCAGTCGACCAAGGTCGCGTTCGGCCACCGGCGGACCCCCGACGCCATGATCTCGTTGTTGTGGTCCTGCCACGGTCGATCCACCTTGACGTTCACCACCAGCACCTTGCCCACGCCGGTGAAGACCTCGAGGAGCTGGTCGAATTGCTCACCGCTGATCGGTCCGTTGTTACCGGTCTGGAGCACGACCACGTCCCCCAGGAGCCCGCGCTCGCGGTACGAGCGTGCCACCGACAGGATCTCGGCGTACTGACGGCCGACAGCGGCGTCCACGACGATTCCTTCCACTTGCCCCTCGAGGAGGGGCTTGGCTCCCAGCAGCACGGAGTCGCCGATGGCCGTCACCCTCGCCCGCACGACCGGGAGCTCGACCTGCACAGCGGCCACCGGCGGCGAGGTGGTCGCCACCGCCGCCGTGGTCGTGTTCACCACGACGGTCGTCGAGCTCACCACCGTGGACGTGCTGGGCGGGACCGAGGTCGTGGAACTGGGCTGGGCGGCGATGTCGGCGGCAGCCTGGACGTTGAGGTCGAGGGGCTCGGGCGAGCGGTGCGAGGTCATCACGCCGATCCCCACGCACACGAAGGCGACGGTGATGCCGAAGGCCCAAATCGCGGACGGCCGGGGTGAGGATTCCTTGGGCTGCACGCGCCCGAGCAGGTCGGACCACAACCGACCGATGGCGCCCGCTCGAGCCGGCCGCTCCACGAAGCGATAGGAGGCCGCGGCCAGGGCCAGGGTGATCGAGATCCGCAGGGCGAGGTTGGCGGTGCCGCGCACGGGGACGTCGCGATCGGGTCGGGTGAGCATCAGGACGGGCCAGAACCACAGATAGATCGCGTAGGAGCGGCGTCCGAGCCACACCATCGGCCGGATACCGAGCAGAGCGGTCACCGGGCCCCTCGGCCCGGGACGGGCGGCGGCGGCGACGACCGCGGCAGCCAGCGCGGCGAAGGCCAGGAACCCACCCCGGTACAGGCGGGGCTCGAACTCGTTGACCCCGCTCACAGCCCACGCCAACCCCACCAAGCTGAAGAGCCCTGCCGTCTCCAACCCGAGCCGCGCACCCCGGCTCAGCCGGTCGGTCTGCTGCCAGCGGGCCGTCCCGCAGGCCAGAGCCGCGCCCAGGAGGAGGGCGGCGAGGCGGGTGTCGGTGCCGTAGTAGACGCGGGAGGGGTCCTCGTAGGGGTGGAACAGCAGAGCCATCAGGACGGCGGAAGCGGCCGAAACCAGGAGCAGGGGCCTCACCAGGCGCTGCGGACGGAACTCTCGGTTGCCGCGCAGGGCCCAGACCAGTACGACGGGCCACAGAAGGTAGAACTGCTCCTCGACGGCGAGGCTCCAGAGGTGCTGGAGGACGGGAGGGCGACCGGCAGCCTGGAAGTACGACTGGTCCTCGAAGATGAGGCGCCAGTTGCTGACGTAGCCGAGGGCAGCCAGCAGGTCGCCCCGCAGGCGGTACGCCTGCTCCGGGGCGAGGAGGGGCACGGCGACGGCTACGGCGGCCAGAAGCACGATCAACGCCGGAAGAAGGCGTCGGGCCCGCCGCCGCCAGAAGTTCAGCAGGTCCACCCCGCCCGTGCGGTGACGCTCGACCAGCAAGAGGGCGGTGATGAGGAACCCGCTCAGCACGAAGAACACGTCCACGCCGAGGAATCCGGCCCGGGCCCAGGGCAGACCGGCGTGGTAGGCGAAGACGGCGATGACGGCCAGAGCCCTCAGTCCGTCGAGGGCCGGTCGATAGGTCAGCCGGGTAGAACGGCCCAGGTGCCCAGCCTCGGGCGGCGCCGCCAGCACCGGTTAAGAGTACGGCCTCGAGCACCCGTAGCCGGACAACCCCGCGCCATCAACCGATGGAGTCGGTCGTGGGGCGGCCTCTGTCGGTGCGACCGAAGCTTTCGGGCGCCGGAGTGCGACCGAGGAGAAACTCGATGGCCGAGATGTGCTGGTTCTCCACGATGTGGATGGACGCCGCGATCTTCAGCGCGGCGTTGTTCTCGATGGCCCCGATCCCGGCGAGGTAGGTGGAGGCGGTGATCGTCTCGAGCTCGTGGCCGAGGGCCAGAAAGCCGGTGGCGTCGCCCATCCGGAACAAGCCCGGGTCGGACACGGTCGACTTGACGTTCACGTTGACGCCGGTGATCCCGGGCTTGCCCGCCCCCGTCAGGATGCTGTTCCACGCCGCCGCGTGCTCCTTGTGCTGGCGCTGCGCGGTTTGGAGGAGCGTCATGACCGCCGGGGGGATCAGACCCAGCCGGTCGCCTTGGTCGAAGCCCTCCTGGTAAACCGAATCCAGGAGGTTCTCGAGGGACACGAACAGGGCGGCGACCGCCAGGTCACCCTCCAGGTTCTCCGATCGGGTGACGACGGGGCCGTCGTCGGAGCGGGGTTCGTCGCCTCCGCCTCCGCAGGCGGCCAGCAGCCCGGCTCCGGCCGCACAGCCGGCGGCGTACAGGAACCGGCGACGGCCGCCCGGCGCTCCCGCCCCACCCGGGGGAACGGTGCGTCCCGTCATCGGACTGCCCCCTCGTCGGCGGCCCGAGCCCGGTCGACCTTGGAGAACGTGTCCGGGAAGCCCGCCCCTCCCGCCTGAGGAGGGAGACGCCCGGCCACTCCTGCGTCCAAGCTGATCAGATCGGGGGTTCCGGCGGCGACCAGGGCCCGGGCCACGAGGAACACCGAGAGGTGCTGGGCCTCCACGCCGGCGATGCTGGCTGAGACCTTCCGAGCGTTGAGATCTTCGATGGCGGCCACGTTGCTCTGGTACGTCTGGGCCGCGGCCGTCTCCAGCTCCACGGCGAGGTCCAGCACGGTGGCCAGGTCGGTGAGGCGGGAGCGCTCCCGGCCGATCTGGCCCAGCGCCGGGTTCGGAGCCGTCTGCGCCTTGCCGCCAAGCGATCCGGCCGCGTCGTTGAACGCCCGGGCGTGGTCGACGTGGTGGTTGCGCGCCCCTACGAACAGGGACGTCAGCGCGGCGTTGGCGGTAGGGCCGGTCAGGAGAGGGAGGGCGAGGACGGCGTCGTACGCGCTCACGGCCGCGTTCTCGATGGAAGCAGACGTCTGGAGGATCTGAACGTCGAGAGCCTGATCTGCTCCGGCGGGCTCGGCGTGGAGGAATCGCAGGAGCGTGCCGCCGGCCACGCCGGCCTGCAGCAGCTGGCGGCGGTCGAGCCGGAAGTCTCCGGGCCCGGGGGGTTCCACGCCCAATGCACCTCCTCGTCTCGATGGGTCTCGGAGACGCTAAGCGCGTTGAGGGCCGGAAGCTGCCCGCCTGCGGCCGGGTCATCCAGGCCGGTCTCCAGATCCGTAGGATCAGCAATGGTGCAGCCTCTCGACAACGCCAGTGACGCCGCCCTCGTTCTGGCCATCGGGCGGTGGCGTGAGGACGCGCTGGCCGAGGCCTACCGGCGCCACGCGGGCGCGGCCTTCGGCCTGGCCCGCCGCCTGCTGGGGGACAAGGAGCGGGCCGAGGAGGTTCTCCAGGAGGTCTTCCTCCGCCTGTGGCACAGGCCCGACCGCTTCGACCCGGAACGGGGCAGCCTTCGCTCCTATCTCCTGGCCCAGACTCACGGCCGGGCCGTCGACCTGCTCCGATCAGAGACCTCGCGCCGCCGGCGGGAAGAACGGGATGCGAGAGCGACGGCGGAGAGCAGCCCGGACATCGAGCAGGAGGTCGTCGATCACACGGTCGCCGAGAGGGTGAAGGACGTGGTCGCCGCTCTCCCGCCGGAGGAGCGGAAGGCCATCCAGCTGGCTTACTTCGGGGGCCACACCTACCGGGAGGTCGCGGTGATGCTCGACGCCCCCGAAGGAACCGTGAAGAGCCGAATCCGGTCGGGCCTGCGCCGCATGCGCGGCGAGCTGGCAGATGCTGGAATGGGGGCGTGATGGCTCGCGATCTGGACCATCCCGAAGTGCTCGAACTGCTCGGTGCCTACGCCCTGCACGCCGTCGATGGCGACGAGAAAGAGGCCGTCGAGGCCCACCTGGAGAGCTGCACGCCCTGCCGGGGAGAAGTGGCCGAGCATCAGGAGGTCGCCGCCTTCCTCGCCTCCGGCTGGCTGCCGGCGCCGGAGGGCCTCTGGGACCGCATCGCCAGCTCGCTGGAGGAGAGCCCGCCGCCGATGCGGATGCCTCCCGTGGTTTCCCTCGACGACGAGCGCCGCCGCCGGAGGCCGTGGTCGACCGTCACCCGGGCCGCCGCTGCCGTAGGCGTGGCCGCCTCGGTGGCCCTGGTCGGGCTGGTCGGCGTCAAGGTCATCAGCACCAGCGACCAGGTGGATCGCGTCGCCACGGCTCTGCACGGGGAGGAGCTGGCCCAGGCGGCCAACGCCGCCGCCGCCCGCCCGGATGCCCGGACCGTGGCCATGCGCTCACCCGACGGCCTTCACTCGGCCGAAGCGGTGGTCCTTTCGGACGGAACCGGATACCTGCTTCGGACCAACCTGCCCATGCTCCCCCCGGAGCGCACCTACCAGCTGTGGGCGGTGGTCGGGGCCAACAAGATCTCGGTTGGCGTTCTGGGTCGTACACCCGGACCGGCGGCCTTCCGAGCTGCTGCCGATGTCTCAGCCTTTGCCATCACCGAGGAGGAGGCCGGCGGAGTCGTGGTGTCGCAGAAGCAGCCGTCCGTCGTGGGGACGATGGC
>JBHENM010000056.1:0-2439 GCA_046262035.1 Acidimicrobiales bacterium
CTGCCCCGCAGCAGGCCGTGCTCCAGCAGCTCGGCCAGCCACTCGGCGTCGGCCACGTCGCTCTTGCGGCCGGGGAGGATCTTGACGTGCCGGGCGTTGACCAGCTTCAGCTCGAAGGTCCGCTCCTCCAGCACGTACCAGTCGGGTCGGACCGGGGCGCGGTGTCGGCCTTTCGACCGGTCCGTTTCCCCGGCCCGCCCTCCGAACCCGACGTGCGACTCTCATCGCATCGGGCTCTCCACGTGTCCACGCCGGCCGACTACGCGACCTCCTGCGTCGTCGTCGCCCACGGCGAGGGGATGGCCGCACCCCGGTAGCGGTAGCGCACAATGGCCACCGTCGAGGGGTTGAACAGCCTGACCTCGTCCTGCTCGGGCCACCGTCTCCGGAGAAAGCGCCGTTGCAGTTCCCTCATCCCCGTCTTGGGGTGCTTGTGGCACAACCAGCACCAAACCCGTCGCCAGGTGAAGGCCGACAGGTAGGAGAAGGTCTTGGCCGACGCCCCGTGACGGTGATAGTTGGCCCATCCACGAAGCACCGGGTTGAGCCGGTGCAGCAGGACGGGGAGCGACTGGTTCGTTGACTTGCGGGTGATGCCCCGCACCTTCGCCGTCACCGCCGCCAAGGCGGCTCGGGACGGATAGGTGTACACGAAGCGTCGGGCCGAACCTCGCTGGCGATGTCGCTGGATGCGCATCCCCAGAAAGTTGAAGCCCTGGTCGATGTGGACGATCACCGTCTTCTCCTCCGAGAGCCGAAGCCCCATGGGGAGAAGCACCGCTGCCGCCTCCTGGCGCAGGCGCTCGGCGTCGGCACGGTCCCCGGCCACCATGGCCACCCAGTCGTCCGCATAACGGACGAGGCGGTAGTTGGCCAGACCCTTGCGTCGGCGTTGCTCCCGAGCGTGGGAGTCTCCCATTGCTTCCCAGGCCCCGGCGAAGTGCTCGTCGAGGACCGAGAGGGCAATGTTGGAGAGCAGGGGCGAAAGTATCCCGCCCTGTGGAGCACCGGTACCCGACTCCCGAAGCTCTCCATCCTCACCGAGGATGCCGGACTTCAAGAACGCCTTCACCAGCTCCAGCACACGCTTGTCCCCGATCCGATGCCGCATCCGGCTTAGCAACGCCGGGTGCGAGATTTCGTCGAAGCACGCCTTGATGTCACCTTCCACGATCCACTCATAGGAGCGGCTCGTGAAGAAGTGAATTTCGGCGATGGCGTCCTGGGCCCGGCGTCCGGGGCGGAAGCCGTACGAACACGGCTGAAAGTCCGCCTCGAAGATCGGCTCGAGCACCGTCTTGAGGGCTGCCTGGACCACCCGGTCCCGCACGGTGGCGATGCCCAGCCGACGGCGCCTGCCGCCGGGCTTGGGGATCATCACCTCCCGCACGGGCATCGGACGGAACCTCCGGGCTTTGAGGTCGTCTCGCAGCTCGGAGAGGAAGGCCTGCTCGCCCCGGACAGCGGTGACGTAATGGGCGGTTTCCCCATCCACCCCCGCCGAGCGAGCCCCTCGGTTGCTCCGCACCCGGTGCCAGGCGTCAGCCAGGACAGCCGGGTCATAGACCAGGTTCCACAAGTCGTCGAACCGACGATCAGGATCGTCGGTGGCCCACTGGTGCAGCTTGGTCTGGATCCCCTGTACCCGCCACCAGGCCGTGTCGGCGTCTGGCCACGGATCGCCGGTGTTCACCGGCGACCTCCAGGCATTCCAATCCCACGACTGCGAACTCGCTGTCCCCCTTCGCCATGTAGTCGGCTCTCCCGACCTCGGACTACTACGAGGACTCCGCCCCATCCCGGCGCTACCGGCTGACGACGAGCCTGCCCGCCCCCGACCTGGCTGGCCGGAGGGAAGGGGTGCACAAGGATGGTTCCCACGTTCACTGCTGACCGTTCGACGGGTAAGGCGCCCAGCTTTTCCCCGGCAGCATCGCCATGAGTACGCCGCAGGCCTTCCTCATGGCCTCCCCACCGGCCCTGTCCACCGGCTTCGGAGTCGCCCGGACGGACGTCACCCGGGCGTGCGCTGCGATCCGGCCCACATCCACCAGGTTGGAGCCGGTCCTGGCCTTGCGGGGGTTCGACCACTGGTTTCTGCACTCGTACACCTTCCCGTCTTGCTTGCCGGACCCGGGCCGTCTGGCAGTGCCGACCCGTCCCGTCGTTGTCAGGGCTGCTCCCCACCCTCACCTTCGTCTCCAGGCTCGGGCTGCCCTCAGCTTCAGCGGACCGCTGCGACGGCCCGCAGGAGGGGTCCTTTCATCCCCCCACGGTCAAACAGCGCCTCGTGGCGCACCACCGGCTTCCAGTACGACCCCGTGGCCTCCATCACGACCTCGGTGACGCCTTCGGCGGCGAACCAATCGGCCATCGCCTCCAGGTGCACCGTGAACGAACTGAAGGTGCGGGTCTCCTTCCGCCGCCCCTTCCCGCTCG
>JBHENM010000057.1:0-24321 GCA_046262035.1 Acidimicrobiales bacterium
TGGGTCGGCGAGCGGTTCGGGCACGAGTGGGACGTGGCCATGGAGGGTTTCTGGCGCGACCGTCCCAAGGGTCGCTGGGTGCCACCGGCCCTGGCCGTGGTCCTCGGCGGGGCCCTGGGGGTCACGTACGCCCTGCTGGGCCGCTCGGCGGCGAGGGGTGAGATCAGCCTGGGGCAGCTCACCATGTTCGCCGGGGCCGCCACCGGAGTGGCCGCCGTCTACACGGTGGGCTGGGACAACCTCAACATCAGTTACGGATCGGCGGCGGTGCCGGCGGCCGTCGAGCTCGAAGACGCGGTGGCCGCGCCCCGCTTCCGGCTCGCGGGCACCGCCCCCGCGGACGGGCTGCCGACCTCGGAGATCCGCTTCGAGGGGGTGTCCTTCCGGTACCCGGGCCGCCCCGACCACGTGTTCGACGGGCTCGACCTGGAGATCCCTGCGGGACGGTCGCTGGCCATCGTGGGCCCCAACGGCGCGGGCAAGACCACCCTGGTGAAGCTGCTGGCCCGGCTCTACGACCCGACCGGCGGGCGGGTCACGGTCGACGGCACCGACCTGGCCACCATCGACGCCCGAGCGTGGCAGGGCCGAATCGCCGCCATCTTCCAGGACTTCGTCCACTACGAGCTGTCGGCCGCGGACAACGTCGGTTTCGGCGCCGTCGAGCGGGCCGCCGACCGTGACGCCCTGGCCGCCGCGGCCGAGCGGGCCGACGCGGGCGAGATCATCGGCCGGCTGCCGGCGGGCTGGGACACCGTGTTGTCGCGCCGGACGGCCGCGGGGGCCGAGCTGTCCGGAGGCCAGTGGCAGCGGGTGGCCCTGGCCCGGGCCCTGTTCGCCGTCGACGCCGGCGCCTCCGTCCTGATCCTCGACGAGCCGACGGCGGCTCTGGACGTGCGGGCCGAGGCCGCGTTCTACGACCGGTTCCTCGAGATCACCCGCGGAATCACCACCATCCTGATATCCCACCGGTTTTCCACCGTTCGCCGGGCCGACCGGATCGTGGTCATCGAGGGCGGCCGGGTCACTGAGACCGGCGACCATGACTCTCTTCTCGCCGCCGCGGGCCGCTACGCCCGGATGTTCCGCCTTCAGGCCGCCCATCTCACGACTACCGCCCCCGGCCCGAACGACGATGCGTAGCACCCGGCGGGCCGTGGCATTGGCCGTGACGGTCGCCTTCCGGGCCGACCGCTGGCGGTCCACCGCCGTGATCGCCCTGTCGGCCATCGCTTCCGTCGTCGGCGTACTCACCGCCTACTGGCTGAAGCGGATCGTCGACGCCGCCGTCGCCGGTGACGAGGGTTCGGCCCTGGCCGCAGCGGTGGGCATGGCCGTGACCGCGGGGCTGGGGCTGGCGGCACGGGCGGCCACCACCCGGATGCAGTTCCCGCTGAAGGAGAACACGGGGTTGTACCTCGACCGGCAGATCGTGGCCCTGGTCAGCGGCGTCACCACCATCGAGCACCACGAGCGTCCTGCGTACCTGGACCGGCTGGAGGTATTGCGCCGGGAGATGCCGGATCTCGGCTTCGCCGGCATGCACACCGCCGGCGCCGTCGCCCTCCTCCTGCAAGTCGGAGCCACGGGGGCCCTCCTGGTCTCGGTCAACCCGTGGCTGCTGGCGATCCCGTTGTTCGCCGTCCCGTCCCTGTGGGCCGAGGCGCGAGCCGAGCGGATACGCCAGGAAGCCCTCGACACCACCGCCGACCCCTCCCGCCGGGCGCGGCACCTCTTCGAGCTGGCGACTTCGCCGGCGGCGGGAAAGGAGCTGCGGGTGTTCGGGGCCGGGGCCGAGCTGCTCCGGCGCCACCAGAAGGAGTGGGATGACACAGACCGCGTTCTCGACGGCGCCGCCCGCCGGGGATTGGGATGGACGGCGGCGGGCTGGCTCGTCTTCAGCGCCGGCTACGCCGCCGCCATCGCCCTGATCGCAGGCCAGGCCGTGGCCGGGCGGGCCTCCGTCGGCGATGTCGTCCTCGCCCTGGCCCTGGTGGCCCAGGTGAATGGGCAGGTCAGCATGGCTGCGGGCGCCCTGACCGCGGTCGCCCGCATGGTGAAGGTGGCCGACCGGTTCCTCTGGCTGGGCGACTACGCCGCTGCCTCTCAGCGGGCGGCCGACGACCCGGCCCCGGCACCCGATCGGCTCGTCGGTGGCATCGAGCTGCAAGGGGTCGGCTTCCGGTACCCGGGGACCGAGGTCGACGTCGTGTCCGGGTTGGACCTTTCCCTCCCGGCAGGGGCCGCAGTGGCCGTCGTGGGGGAGAACGGCGCCGGCAAGTCGACCCTGGTCAAGCTGCTGTGCCGGTTCTACGCGCCGTCGGCGGGGGTGATCTCGGTCGACGGCATCGATCTCCGGCGCATCGATCCCTGCGCGTGGCGAACGCGGATGAGCGCCGGGTTCCAGGACTTCACCCGCTTCGAGCTCCATGCCGGCCAGACCGTCGGCGTCGGTGACCTCCCGTTCCTCGACGACCGGGTCGCCGTCGCCCGGGCCCTGGATCGGGCCGCTTCGGGCGAGGTCGTCTCCAGCCTCCCCGACGGGCTGGACACGCAGCTTGGCGCCAGCTTCGACAACGGCGTGGAGCTGTCCGGAGGGCAATGGCAGAAGCTGGCGCTGGCTCGGGCCATGATGCGGCCGGCACCCCTTCTCCTGGTGCTCGACGAGCCCACGGCCGCCCTCGACGCCGAGACCGAACACAAGCTTTTCATCCGCTACGCCTCGATGGCCTCGGCCCACGCGGCCCAGACAGGCGCCATCACCCTCCTCGTCTCGCACCGCTTCTCGACCGTGCGCATGGCCGACCTGATCGTGGTTCTCGACGGAGGGAAGATCGTCGGCGCTGGTAGCCACGACGAGCTCATGGCCGCCGGGGGCCTGTACGCCGACCTGTACGAGCTCCAGGCCCAGGCCTACCGCTGACGGACCGGAACCTTTGTGGCCGGGGCCCGCCGGATCTGCGATCATGAGGGTGTTCTGAGCAGCCACGCGATATGTCCCACGCGCTCGTAGTGAGCCCCACTTCGAATTCGGGCCTATGACCCCCCAATCCCGCCAGAGCCGAACGTCACCCCGGCCGGGCCTCCCTGCTTCTGAGCCCGTCGGCCCCAGGAGCCGCCATGGGCGCCCCCTCGACGGGCGACGCCTCCGAGAGGTGAGAGGGCACAACCTCCCCCACCTCCCGAGCAGCTTCGTCGGGCGACAACAGGAAGTGGTCGACGTGGCGTCCCTGCTCGGCGCGTCGCGGCTCGTCACGCTGACGGGACCGGGCGGCATGGGCAAGACCCGCCTCGCCATCCAGGTGGCCGTCGAGCTGACCTCGCAGTTCCCCGACGGCGTCTGGCTGGTCGAGCTGGCCCCCCTCACCGAACCGGCGCTGTTGCCCGATGCATTCGGCGCCGTCCTCCCCGGTCTCCAACACCATCCCGCCCGACCCTCGGCCGGCCACGTGGCGTCTCAGATAGGCGACCAGTCGGTCCTGCTCTTGGTCGACAACTGCGAGCATCTGGTGGAGTCCTGTGGTCACCTGGTGGACTTCCTGCTGCGATCCTGTCCCGGGTTGAGTGTGCTGGCCACGAGCCGGGAACCGCTCGGCATAGGCGGCGAGCAGAGGTGGTCGGTGCGTCCGCTGTCGCTTCCTGCGCCGGCTGAGGTCGACGCCGCCTCGGTGCAGGCCAGCGAGGCGGGAGAGCTGTTCCTGCAGCGGGCCACGGCAACCTCCCCCGGCTTCCAGCTGACCGAGGCGGTGGCACCCACCGTGGCCGAGATCTGTGCGCGCCTCGACGGCATGCCCCTGGCCATCGAGCTGGCCGCCGCTCGCCTGGCGTCCCTGTCCGCGGCCGACGTGCTCGAGCGGCTCGACGACCGCTTCCGGCTCCTCACCACCGGCAGCCGCGCCGTCATGCCCCGTCACCAGACGCTGGCCGCCACCCTGGAGTGGAGCCACGACCTGCTCTCCCCGGCCGAGGCGGCCCTGCTCCGCCGGGTGTCCGTCTTCGCCGGGTGGACGCCGGAAGCGGCCCAGGAGGTCTGCGCCGGGGGCGAGGTCGAACCGGACGAGGTGGTCGACCTCCTCGGGGCGCTGGCCGCCAAGTCACTCGTCATCGTCGAGACGCCCGACGACCGGGTGCGCTACAGCCTCCTGGAGACGGTCCGGGCGTGGGCGCGGACCAAGCTGGAAGAGGCGGCCGAGGACGCCGAGGTGGCCCGCCGTCACGCCTCGTGGTGCCTCACGCTGGCCGAGCAGGCCGAGGCTGGGATCAGCGGCCGTGAGCCGCAGCTGTGGCTCGACCGGCTCGACGCCGAGCACGACAACCTGCGGGCCGCCCTCGAGTGGGCGCGGGGCACCGAGGACTGCGAGCTGGGGGTGCGCCTGGTCACCGCCCTGGCCACGTTCTGGCGCACCCGCGGCCACCTGGGCGAGGGCCTGGGCTGGCTGGAGTGGGCCGTCACCGTAAGCGAGGAGTGCCCGCCCCTGCTGCGGGCCGAAGTGCTGCGGGGGACGGGCCTGTTCCGGGGGATGAACGGCGACATGACCTCGGCCCTGCCGCTCCTGGAGGAGAGCTCCGCCCTCTTCGGCGCCGCCGGTGACCACGACGCCAGCGTCTGCGCCTGCCATTCGATGTTCCACATGTTCCGCAACCCGCGCCAGTCCCTGGCCGGACTGGGGGAGGACATCGACCGCTGCCGGCGCACGGGCGACACCAACAAGCTGGCCCACTTCCTCTGGGCCCTGGGCCAGGCCCACTTCCTGCTGGGTGAGCTGGCCGAGGCCCGGCGGCACTTCGAGGAGTGCGTTGAGCTGGGACGGGGCGAGCCCGACGGCGAGGCCCTCCGGTCAGGGTTGTTCGGGCTGGGGCGGGTGGCCGTGATCCTGGGCGAGCACGACGTGGCCGAAGCGGCCTTCGAGGAGGCCCGAGCCCAGGCCGAGGGGATGGCCGACGCCGACCACGCGGCCACGGGGCTGGTGCTGCTGGCCGACCTGAGCCGGGCCCGGGGCGACTGGGGCCGGGCGCGGCAGCTCCTCGACGAATCGATGGGGCTCACCAACGCCGACGGAACGCCGGTCGACGAGGCCCGCGCCCTCTACTTCTCGGGCCGGCTGGCCGAGGCGGAGGCGGAGGCGACGAGTGGCGACAACGGCGCCGGCGACCTCTACGCCAGGGCGCTGGCGCTGGCCCGGGGCGCCGACGGCCTCGCCTTCCACGAGGCCCGATGTCTGCTCGGCCTGGGCTGGGCGGCCGACGCCAACGGCGACCGCAGCGCCGCCGCCGGGCACATTCTCGAGGCCCTGGCCACGGCCCAGGCGGTAGGCGACACCGTGGCCTCGGCCCAGGCCTACGACCGCCTGAGCAGGCTGGCGCGTCTCGACGGAAGGCTGGACGAGGCCGACACGCTGGCCCGGCGCGGCTTGGAGCTGCACCACGGCATCGGCGACCTCGCCGGCCTGGCCGCGTCGTTGGAGTCCGTAGCCGGCCTGGCCGCCGACAGTGAGCGCTGGCCGGTCGCCGCCCGCCTGCTCGGCACGGCCCAGACTCTGCTGGACACCGGCGGCTACGTCCGCTCCGGGCACGACCGTGCCCGCCAGGAGCGCGACGTCAGCCAGGTCCGGACCGCACTGGGCGACGAGGAGTTCGTCGCCGCCTGGGCCGAGGGAGCGTCGCTGTCGGCGGACGAGGCCGTCGCCTACGCCACGAGGGGCCGCGGGGGGCGCGACCGGCCGGCCACGGGCTGGGACAGCCTGACCCCGGCCGAGCGTGAGGTCGCCAGCCTCGTGGGTGAGGGCCTGACCAACCCCGAAGTGGGCCGGCGCCTCTTCATCTCGCCGCGCACGGTGGGACACCACCTGGCCCACGTCTACCAGAAGCTGGGAATCCACTCCCGGGGCGCCCTGATCAAGGGTCTGGCCGAGCGGGAGGCGGAGTCGAGCTAGCCCGTCACACCTGGTGGCGGGGGCAGGACCAGGTCGTCCGGCCGCCGACGGTTCGCCGGATCAGGTCGGTGCCGTCCTTGGGGCACAGGCCACCCGGCCGGCGCTCGGGGACGAGTTCGCCCGTGTGCGAGCCGCCCTGGGCCAGCAGGTCGGCCATGGTCGTGCGCAGGTGGCGGTGGAGGCGGCGACGCTCGGCCGGGCTGAGGGACCCCGCGGGCCGGGCGGGATCCAGTCCCGCCCGCCACAGGGCCTCGTCGGCGGCCAGGTTGCCGACTCCGGCGAGCCGGGCCTGATCCATGAGCCGTGCCTTCAGCGGAGCGACGCTGGTACCGAGGACGCGGTTCAGGGCCGCGGGGGTGATGCTGAGGGCGTCAGGGCCGAGGCGCGCCTCGACCGGATCGAGCTCCACACCGCCCAGGCGTCGAGGATCGAGCATCCGGAGATCGCCACCGTCGGCGAAGCGCAGGCAGAAGCGGTACCAGCGCTCCAGCTTCTCGACAGGCGTGTAGAGCAGCCAGTCCACCCCCGCCTCGCCGTCGACCACCAGCCGGCCGGCCATCCCGAAGCGCAGCCCGAGGACGGGCCCGGCGCCCTGGTCGGTGTCGAGGAGGAGCAGCTTGCCCACCCGGCGGGTGCCGGAGATGGTGCGCCCGACCACGGCGCCCTCCAGGACGGGCGCAGTCAGGCCCCTCTTGAGGTACCAGGCGTCAGGGGCCACCACTTCGGCCACCCGGCGGCCGACGGCCCGTTCCGCCAGTCGCCGGTAGACCTCCACCTCGGCCAGCTCCGGCACCGTTGTCCTCTCTCCCCCTCGCGGTCGGCAGTCGATTCTGGCTCGTCGGGGGCGGCTTCTAGAGTGGCCCCGTGCCGCGCGAGATTCTGCACTGGGCCCACCTGTGGTCGGAGGTCGTCACCTCCGGCCTCTGCACGGGCTGTGCCGGATGCGTTGTCGCCTGTCCCTACGACGTTCTCGGGTACGAGGACGGGAACGGCGTCTACAAGCCCTTCCACCTCGAGGAGGACGGCGGCCCGTCCAACTGCGGCCACGGCGAGCGGGGCTGCACGTCGTGCACCCGGGCCTGCCCCCGCTTCCGGGCGTGGGAGCCAGAGATCGACAACCACATGTTCGGCCGCACCCGCCGTCCCGAGGAGGTCGACGGCATCTCCAAGGACATCATCCTGGCCAAGGCCGCCGATCCGTCGGTGGAGAAGGTCGGCCAGGACGGGGGCCTGGTATCGGCCATCCTGCTGTGGGCCCTCGACCACGGTTACATCGACGCCGCCCTGGTGTCCTATCTGGAGGGCGACGGCACGTCCTGGAAGGCGATTCCCGGGGTGGCCCGGGCCCGGGAAGAGGTCCTGGCCGCGGCCGGGAGCCGCTACACGTACTCGGCCAACACCATGGCCTACGACGAGGCCGTGGCCGGGGGGGCCGAGAAGCTGGCCCTGGTGGGGATGAGCTGCCAGTCGTCGGTGCCGCCGGTCATGGACGTGCGCAAGGCGGGCAAGCCGGCACGCCGGTTCGCCCTGAACATCGGCCTGCTGTGCTCCAAGACCTTCGACGACGCCATCTTCGACGAACTGCTCGACGCCAAGTACGGCCTCAAGCGGGCGGACATCGCCAAGATGAACATCAAGGGCGTGTTCCAGATCTGGCTGAAGGACGGGAGCTACCACGAGGTCCCCCTCAAGGAGTGCCACGCGTGGACGCGGGAGGGCTGCAAGATGTGTCCCGACTTCGCCGCCGAGCACGCCGACATCTCGACGGGGGGGATCGGCGCCTTCAACGACTGGACCCTCACCATCGTCCGCACCGACCTCGGCCGGGAGATCATCGTCAAGATGCTCGAGGACGGGAGCATCGTCGGGCGCCCGGGGGACGACGACCCGGGAGCCATCGCCCTGTTGCGCAAGCTGTCGAGCAAGCAGCGAAAGCGGTGGCCGGAGACCGCCATCGCCGAACCCCGCCTGCTCCCCCCGCCGAAGCCCAAGGCGGCGCCCAAGGCCGAGGAACCGGCGCCAGCCTGATCTCCTTGGCCGCCGGCTCCTAGCGCCACGCTCACATGGAAGCCGGGCTCCTGCGCGACGCCCTCGTCGTGCTCCTGGGCGTGATCACGGGGATGCTCTCGGCCGCCTTCGGGGTTGGCGGGGCGGTCCTGTCCACGCCCGGGGTGCGGGTACTGGGGGTGTCGGCCCTGGTGGCGGTGGGGACGACCCTCCCCTCCATCCTCCCCAGCGCCGCCTCCGGGACGGCCCGGTACTGGCGGGAGGGGCTGGTCGACTGGGGAGTGGTGGCCACCGTCGCCCCGGCGGGCGCCGTGGCCGCGGTGGCCGGCTCGCTCCTGGCGGGCGAGGTCCCCGGGAACGGCCACTGGCTGATGGTGATGACCGCCCTCCTGCTGGGCCTGACGGCGGTGCGCCTCATCCGGGAACCTGAGGAGCGCGAAACGGCCCCTCCCGACCGCCGGTCGGTGCCGGTCCGCCTCGGCCTGGGCGCGGCCGGCGGGCTCATGTCCGGTCTGCTCGGGGTGGGGGGTGGCGTGATCCTGCTGCCCGCGTTCCTCCAATTGCTTCGCCTGCCGACCAAGGAGGCGGTGGCCACGTCCCTGGCTTGCGTCGGGATCTTCGCCCTCCCGGGAACGATCACCCACGCCTTCCTGGGCGACATCGACTGGCGGTTCGCAATATTGCTGATCGTGGGAGTGGTGCCCGGTGCCCGGCTGGGCGCGGCGGTGGCGCTGCGGGCCAACGACCGTCGGCTCCGGCTGGCGGTGGCGACGGTGATGGGGGTGCTGGCCGTGGTCTACGGCGTCAGCGAGCTCCGTTCCGTTCTCTAGGGCCCGAGCGGCCCTCTGAGCGGGTGCTAGGGCCCGAGCGGCCCTTTGAGCGGGTGCCAGGGCCCGAGTCTCTAGGGCCCGAGCCGTCCCGGTCCAGCACGTCCCGGGCCCGGCTGAAGACGGCGTCGAAGGCGGGCTCGGTGAGCTTGCCGGTGAAGGTGTTCTGCTGGCTCGGGTGGTACGAGTCGAGGAGGGTGCGGCCCTCCGAGAGGGGGTGCTCGGCCAGGTGCCCGAACCGCGGTCGCGGCCGGGCGCCCAGAAGCGGGCACACCACGTCGTGGGCGAACTGACCCAGGGCGACGACGACCCGCACGCCGGCCAGCAGGGCCAGCTCGCGCGCCAGGTAGGGGAGGCACGTGTCCCGTTCCGCGGGCGTGGGCCGGTTGGCCGGGGGTGCACACCGCACCGCGGCGGCCACGTAGGCCCCGGTCAGGCGCAGCCCGTCCCCGGCGTGCTCGCTCGTGGGCTGGTTGGCGAAACCGGCCTTCCAGAGGGCGCGGAAAACCCAGTCACCGGAGCGGTCGCCGGTGAACACCCGGCCGGTGCGGTTGCCGCCGTGGGCGGCGGGGGCCAGGCCGACGAGGAGCAATCCGGCCTCGGGGTCGCCGAACCCGGACACGGGCCGGCCCCAGTACTCCTCGTCCCGGAAGGCGGCCCGCCGCTCCCGGGCCACCGTCTCCCGCCACTCCACCAGGCGGGGACAGGCCCGGCAGCCGACGATGTCGGCCGTCACCTGGGGGAGCGAGTCCATACGGACTTCACGGTAGGTTGGCCGCTCCCCATGCCTCGCGCCGCCGCTCGTCCGCGCCCCACGCTCGTACTCTTCGTCCGTCACGGGCAGACGCCCACCACGGGCAAGGTGCTGCCGGGCCGGGCCCCAGGCCTGCACCTGTCCGACGTGGGGAAGGAGCAGGCGCGCGTGGCGGCCGATGCCGTGGCCAAGCTGCCCAAGGTGGACGCCATCTACGCCTCGCCCCTCGAGCGGGCGCGGGAGACAGCCGCTCCCATCGCCGTCGCCCGGGGCCTCAAGGTGAAGATCGACCGGGGCCTCCTCGAGCTGGACGTGGGCGACTGGACGGGTGAGGAGCTCAAGAAGGTGAGCCGGACCCCCGGCTGGAAGGTGGTCCAGAACCATCCCAGCGGCTTCCGGTTCCCGGGCGGCGAGTCCTTCGTCGAGCTCCAGGCCCGTATCGTGGGCACCATCGCCCGCCTCGTCGCCGTTCACCCGGGCGGCACCATCGTCGCCGTGTCCCACGCCGACACGATCAAAGCAGCCGTCGGCCATGCCCTCGGCACCCACCTCGACATGTTCCAGCGCCTCTCCATCTCGCCCTGCTCGGTCACGGCCGTGGCCTACGCAGAGTCGGGCCCGATGGTGCTGACCGTGAACTGGGTGTCATCGCTCCTGTCCAAGCCGTCGTGAGCAGCTCGTTCGAGATCGCCGACGTCGACCACCTCACCACCGGCACCATCGGCCCGCCGGGCCAGCGGACCTTCTTCATCCAGGCCCGCAAGGCCGAGCAGGTCGTCTCGCTGAGGCTGGAGAAGACGCAGGTCGCAGCCCTGTGCCGCTACCTCGAGACCCTGCTCGCCGACCTTCCCGTGCCCGGGCCCCTTCCCACCGACCTGGACCTGCTGGAGCCGGTGGTCGCCGAGTGGGTGGTGGGCTCCCTGGGCGTCACCTACGACGAAGAGGACGACCGCATCATCCTCGTGGCCGAGGAGCTGGTCGAGGAGGGCGAGGAGGGGGCGAGCGCTCACTTCCGCGCCACCCGGGAGCAGGTGGCGGCCTTCATCCGCCACGGCAACGAGGTCGTGGCCGCCGGACGTCCGCCGTGCCCGCTGTGCGGCGCTCCCCAAGATCCCGAAGGACACATGTGCGTCCGCCTGAACGGTCACCGCGACCTGGCGCCCTGAGCCTGCTCTCGGAGGGCGAGATCGTCGTCCGGGGCCGCCTGCCCTGGAGCTCGAACGGCACGTTCCTCGTCGACCTCGGCCTGGGGGACATCGCCGGCCGGGGGATCTACAAGCCCCTCCGAGGCGAGCGCCCGCTCTGGGACTACCCGCCCGGCCTGTACAAGCGGGAGGTGGCGACCTGGGTCGTGTCCGAAGCCCTCGGCTGGGGGCTCGTGCCGGAGACGGTGGTGCGCGACGGCCCCTTGGGCGTGGGATCGGTGCAGCGATGGGTCGACGCCGACTTCGACGAGCACTACTTCACCCTGCTCGAGCGCCCGGAGCACCATGACGCCCTCCGGGCCATCTGCGCCCTCGACCTGGTGGTGAACAACGGGGACCGCAAGGGGGGACACTGCCTGGTCGACGCCGACGGCCGCATGTGGGCCATCGACCACGGGCTGTCCCTCCACGCCCACCCCAAGCTGCGCACCGTGATCTGGGACTTCGAAGGCCAGCCCATCCCGGCCGAGCGGGTCGAGGCGGTGGCCGCGCTGGCCCTGGACCTGCCCTCCGACCTCGACGGCCTCCTGGACGAGGCGGAGATGGTGGCCCTGGTGGCCCGGGCCGCGGCCATGGTGCGCAACCCCGTGTTCCCCTCGGCCCGCTCGGCCCGGCACTTCCCCTGGCCCCTCGTGTGACCGAGGCGCGAAGGTCGATCGCCGAGCTCGTCGACCTGGGGGACCTGGACGAGCTGCTGCGCCGCGTCGACCTCCTGTGCGACGACGGGAACTGGGCCGGGGTGCTCGATCTGCGGGATCGCTGCCGCGCCGCCTTCGAGCGGGGACGCCAGCTCTGGCCCGCAGCCAGCCACGCCGAGTACCGGCTTGCCCTCCAGGCACCGGGGCGCTGGGCGGCGCCCGTGCTGCAGTCGGGTGGGGGCCGCTTCTCTCTCGGCCCCCTGACCGAGGTGGCGGCGTCGTCCCACACGTGGAGCGAGCTCGCCCCCCACCTGCCCCGGACACCGGAGACCGCGCTCGTCGCCCACGAGCGTGTGGTCCGGGGCGAGGACCTGACCGGGGAGACGACGGTGGACACAGCCGTCCTCGAGTTGCCCCTTCGACTCCAGCCGTGGGAGCCGGAGTATCCACTGGCGACTTACAAGCCGTACTCGGCCGAGTTCGCCGACGTCCCCGTCCCCCCGGGCACACGCTGGGAAGAGGCCGTGCCCGCCGGCGATCCCGAGCCGGCGGACGACCCCGAGGCCATCCACGCCCTGGTGGAGCTGGCGGTGGCGTGGAGCACCCAGTCCAACGGCTCGTCGACGGCCGTGGCTGTGCACGGAGACGCCCTGGACGCCATCGGTGGCCTGGTCGGGGAGCAGGTGAGGCTGGCGCCGGTCGATCCGGCGCACGCCGTGGCGTTGATGGCCTGGGCCGGCGCCAGCGGGGGCGCGCACGGCCGTCGCCGGGGCATGGCCCACGGCCGGTTCGCGGCCTGGTGGGCGCTGGCCGCCCTGGCCGGCGAGCTCGACCGCTGGCCCGACGTGGACGACGCCGTCGACTGGCTGCGCTGGTACCGCTGGGACCTCGCCCACCCGGCCACGGGTTGGAGCCTCCGCCTGGCCGCCGAGTGCCCCGACGAGGGCCGGGCATGGGCCATGGAGGCAACCGACTATGTCTAATGGCGCCTTCGGCGCCCCGGGCGGGGCCCCAACCCCGCCCTCCTCCCGAGCGTGGGACCCCAACCCCACGCCGGGCCGTGACGTCTATGGCGCCTTCGGCGCCCCGGGCGGGGCCCCAACCCCGCCCTCCTCCCGAGCGTGGGACCCCAACCCCACGCCGGGCCGTGACCAGGGGGAATGACAGCTTCCGGCTCGCACCGGCTACCGTCATCCCCGGCTATGGGCGACGGGGAGGTTCATCTTGCGGTACCGGCACAGCCCGAGTACCTGAGGATGACTCGTATCCTGGCGGCGGGTGTGGCCAGCAGGGTGGGGTTCACCCTCGACGAGGTCGACGACCTCCGCATCGCCATCGACGAGCTGTGCTTCTCCCTCGTCGGGCCTGGGGGCCGGGACGGCACGGTCACCGTGCGCTACCAGCTGCTGGCCGACGGCCTGGTGGTCGAGGGTGAGGGCCACTTCTCGGACGGGCTGAACCACGAACCCCTGCTGTCCCCCCTCTCGATGCAGATCCTGGGCGCGGTGGCTGACGAGTGCCAGCTCGAAGCGGGTCTGGCGGGTCCCACCTTCCGTCTCGTAAAGCGGCACCGGGCGGTCTGAGATGACGGCCACCACGTCCGCACGAATCGACGACCGGCGTCGTCGGCATGGGGGCTGACGCGATGTCGGTCGACGCCGACGACAGGGACGACCGGAGCGAGCTCCGCCGGAAGTTCGAGGACTACGCGGCCACACGCGACCACACCCTGCGCGACGAGCTCATCACCGCCCACATGGGGCTGGCCGAGTACCTGGCCCGGCGCTTCACCAATAGGGGCGAACCGCTGGACGACCTGGTCCAGGTGGCGGCGCTGGGTCTGCTCAAGGCCGTCGACCGCTTCGACCCCGGCCGGGGCCTGGAGTTCTCCACCTACGCCACGCCCACCATCGTGGGCGAGCTCAAACGTCATTTCCGGGACAAGGGGTGGGCCGTCCGCGTGCCGAGGCGGGTGCAGGAGCTGCACCTTCGGCTGGGGGCCGTCGTCGGAGGCCTCTCCCAGGACCTGGGGCGCTCTCCCACCATCCCCGAGATCGCCCATGCGGCCAAGGTTTCCGAGGAGGAGGTGGTCGAAGCCATCGAGGCCGGCCACGCCTACCGGTTCACGTCCCTCGATGCTCCGAGCGGGGCCGACGACGAGGGCTCGCTTTTCAACCAGCTCGGGGTGGAGGACCAGGGGCTGGTGGACAGCGAGCATCGCGTCGCCCTGTCGCCCCTGATCGCCAAGTTCCCCCCGCGGGAGCGCGTGATCCTGCACCTCCGCTTCTTCGAGGGCCTGACCCAGTCCGAGATCGCCAACCGACTGGGCATCAGCCAGATGCACGTGTCCCGCCTGCTGGCCCGGAGCCTGACCCAGCTGCGGGAAGCCTCACCCGACGAAGACCGTCCCGAGTGACCCAGGCAACGTCCCGCCCGGTAGGCGGGGCCCAGCAAGCAACGTCCCGCCCGCCCGTGAAAGAGGCCTCTTGAAGCTGCAACTGATCGTCAACCCGAAGGCGTCGGCGGTCACGCCGGGCAAGTGTGCGGCGGTCAAGGAGGCGCTCCAGGACCACGACGTGACGGTGGTGGAGACCTTGTACCGGGGCCACGCCATGGATCTCGCCCGGGAAGGCGTCAACGCCGGCTGCCAGGTGGTCGTCGTCCTGGGCGGGGACGGCACCCTGAACGAGGCGGCCAACGGACTGGCGGGGAGCGACGTGGCCATGGCCTGCCTGCCGGGCGGGTCCACCAACGTCTACGCCCGCACCCTTGGTTGGTCCCGCAAGGTGAAGGGAGCGCTCCGCCAGCTCGGGCCCGCCCTCGAACGCCCGCCCCGGCGGGTGGGGCTGGGCCTGGTCAACGGCCGCTACTTCCTCTTCCACGTGGGCATGGGCTTCGATGCGGCCGTGGTCGCACAGGTCGAGAAGCGGCCGCAGCTCAAGCGCACCATCGGCCAGGGGGTCTTCGTCTACGCCGCCTTCGCCACCTGGCTCCGGCACTTCGACCGGACCCGGCCCAACATCATTGTCCGGGACGGGGAGACCACGATTCTGGACGACGGGTACTTCGCCGTCTGCCTGAAGACCAACCCCTACACCTACTTCGGCATCCGCCCGCTGTGCCTGGCGCCCGACGCCGGGTTGGACACCCCGTTGGCCATGGTCACGCTCCGGACGCTCAAGCTGGGAAGCACCCTCTCCCTCGTGGGATCGGCCATCGGCAGCGGCCGCAAGCTGCGGAACCACCCCCAGGTGGACTACCGCAGCGACGTCACGGCCATCACCGTGGTCGGCCACCGTCCCGTCCCCTACCAGGCCGACGGCGACTACCTGGGGGACTCCGAGCAGCTCACCTTCACCCACGAAGCCGACCGCCTCCTGCTGGTCATGCCCTGAGAGGACCTGCCGGCAAAGTTCGAGAAAACTTGCACAAACTGCTTGCCGCAGTGAGCGGTCGCCGCTATCCTTCCTGCTAGAACCCACGTTGCACTTGCGCTTGGTCTTCTTCTCACCAGTTTGTGAAATACTTCACAAGGATCAGATCAGGAGATGCGGTGGCCTTAACTTGGAGCCGGACTTACGACTGGGATGTCGACGACTGGCGGGAGCAGGCGTCATGCCGTGACACCGACCCGGATCTGTTCTTCCCGATCGGCACCACCGGTCCCGCCCTCGACCAGATCGACGCAGCCAAGGCGGTGTGCCAGCAGTGCGAGGCACAGGCCCAGTGCCTGGAATTCGCCCTGGCCACGAACCAGGAAGCCGGGGTCTGGGGCGGAACCTCGGAGGAGGAGCGCCGCAAGCTCCGCAAGGCGTGGCTGGCCCGGCGCCGCCGCGCCTCATAGCGCCTAGTCCTTAGCGCTCTCCTCCTTCTGGCCCGCCAGTCCGGCCACGTTCATGGGCCCCACGGGGGCGACCTCGGCCGCCAGCGGCGTGGCGTCCCGTCCCACGGTGAGGGGAATGGCCAGCTCGAAGCAGGCCCCGCCTGCGCTCTCGATGGTGAGCTCTCCCCCCAGCTCGGCCACGAGGGTCCGCACGATGGTCAGGCCCAGGCCCGACGCGCCCGCCAGGCCCTCGGGGAATCCGACGCCGTCGTCCACCACCCGCAGGAGCAGGCGAATCCCGTCGTTGTCGAGGGACACCCGCACCGTGCCCCCGCCGTGGGCCCCGTCCTCAGGAAATCCGTGACGCACGGCGTTCTGCAGCAACTCGGTGAGCACCACGGACAGCGGCGTGGCCACCTCGGCCCGCAGGGCCCCGGCCTCGCCTTCCACCAGGAGCCGTACCCGGCGGTCGGGCGACAGCAGACCCTCGCCCACCCAGCGCACGAGGGGACGGACGATGTCGTCGAAGTCGACCTCCTGGCTGGCGCCGGTCGAGGCCGAGAGGGTCTCGTGGACGAGGGCGATGGAGCGGATCCTGGCCACCGCGTCCTCGATCGCCTGCTGAGCCTCGGGTGACTCCAGGCGGCGGGCCTGGAGCCGCAGCAGGGAGGAGATGGTCTGCAGGTTGTTCTTCACCCGGTGGTGCATCTCCCGGATGGTGACGTCCTTGGAGATCAGCAGCCGGTCCCGCCGCCGGAGGTCGGACACGTCACGCACGGCCACCACCGCGCCCGTCACCGTGCCCCGGTCGAGCAGGGGGATGCACCTGACCAGCAACGTCACGTCGTTGTGCTCCACCTCCTCGGTGATGGGCACGCCGATGGCGAACGCCGCCCGCACGGCCGACTCGTCCATCCCCAGCTCCCCGAGGCGGGCCCCCCGGGCGTTGCCGTGGATGCCCATCCGGTGGAGGGCGGAGATGAAGTTGGGCGAGCCGTAGTCCACGCGTCCGGTGTCGTCGAGACGGGCCACCCCGTCCCCCACCCGGGGCGCCTCGTTGGGCTCGGGCTCCTCCACCTCGAAGGGGAACTCGCCCCCCGCCATCATGCGGGCGAAGCGGTCGAAGATCTCCACGTACACCCGCTCCAGCTCGCCCAGCCGGCGTCCCACGGAAGGCGCTGACTCCCGGGTGAGCACGCCCAGCAGGGTTTCCTTCCACCGCACGGGGATGCACTGGATGCTCGCCACCTCCCCCCGGGCCGACAGCCGCCGCTCGTCGTCGATGATCTGGCCCAGGTGCCAGGCGCGGGCCACGTCGGGCCGCTCGTCGGGGGTGACCACGTGGCCGACCTGGTCCTCGCGGTAGAGGGTCTGGCTCGTGGTGGGGCGGATCTGCCCCACCACCATGAACTCGTCGCCCGTCTCCCCCGACTCGGCCGTGGGCACGAACAGCAGGAGGTCAGCGAAGCACAGGTCGGCCAGGAACCCCCACGTGGCCACCAGCCTCTGCAGGTGATCGGCCGAAGGCCCGTCGAGGTTGGTGAGCCGAGCCAGCTCAAGCAGGGTGGCCACGCCACCATGCTACGGACCGGTCAGCCGGACGAGTGCCGAAACTTCTCCTGGAGATCCTAGCGGAGCGGATTAAGACAGGTTATTCTATCTTTATCATCGTGACCCAAGGAGGGCAGCATGCCTGTCGCAGTCGTTAGCGGAGCATCACGGGGTCTCGGGCTCGCCCTCGCCCGCCGGTTGGCCGCCGACGGCTGGTCCCTGGTGATCGACGCCCGAGGGGCGGACGCCCTGGCCGGTGCCGCGGCAGAAATAGGTGAGGCTCAGACGCCGGGCGCCCAGGTGGTGGCCATCGCCGGCGACGTCAGCGACCCCGACCACCGCCGGAAGCTGGTGGCCGCGGCCGAGGCCCTGGGCGGCCTCGACCTCCTGGTCAACAACGCCAGCCTGCTCGGCCCCAGCCCCCAGCCCCCGCTGGCCGCCTACCCGCTCGACGTGCTGGCCCAGGTGTACGCCGTCAACGTCGTCGCCCCACTGGGCCTGGTCCAGGAGGCGCTCCCGCTGCTGCGCCAGTCGCCCGCGGGCCGGATCGTGAACGTCACGTCCGACGCTTCGGTGGAGGCCTACGAGGGGTGGGGCGGCTACGGCTCGTCCAAGGCCGCCCTCGACCAGGTGACCGCTGTGCTCGCGGCCGAGGAGCCCGGGCTGCAGATCTGGGCCGTCGACCCCGGCGACCTGCGGACCCAGATGCAGCAGGACGCCTTTCCCGGAGAGGACATCTCCGACCGCCCCGAGCCCGAGACCGTCGTCCCCGCCCTGCTGGCCCTGATCACCTCCGACCGGCCCAGCGGCCGCCTGCGGGCGGCCGACCTGCAACCCGTGGCATGAGCACGATCACCGCCTCCCGACCGGCGCTCGACTTCGCCGTGCCGCACGCCCAGGCGGCATCCGAGCCGGCGGAGGAACGAGGGCGGGGGCGGGACGACGTGCGCCTGCTGGTCGCCTGGCGCTCGTCGGGCCGCATCGAGCACCGCCATTTCACCGACCTTCCCCGGCTCCTCGACGCGGGCGACGTCCTGGTGGTCAACCGGTCCACCACCCTGCCCGCCGCCGTCGACGCCACCACGGCCGGCGGCGAACCGGCCGAGCTCCACCTGTCCACCGCCCTACCTGCCGGACTGTGGACGGTGGAGCTGCGGCATCCGCCAGCGACGCGCCCGGCACTCCGCTCAGAGGGCCGCTCGGGCCCAGGGGCGTCGGCGCCCTGGCTCGACGCCCCTCCGGGAACGGTCCTTCGCCTCCCCGACGGAGGCCGGGTCGAGTTGCTGGTGCCCGCCACCGGCGCCGGCAGCCTGACCCCCGCCAGCGGCGGTCCGGTTCGCCTCTGGGTGGCGGCCGTCCTTCTTCCGGAGCCCCCGCTGGCCTTCCTCGCCCGCCACGGCCGGGCCATCCGCTACAGCCACGTCGACCGGGACTGGCCCATCAGCGCCTACCAGACCGTCTTCGCCAACGAGCCGGGAAGCGCCGAGATGCCCAGCGCGGCCCGCCCCTTCACCGCCGAGCTCGTCACCAGGCTGGTGTCGGTGGGTGTGGCCTTCGCCCCGTTCGTGCTGCACGCCGGCGTCTCGTCGCTGGAGAGCCACGAGCCGCCCTTCGCCGAGTGGTTCCGGGTCGATCCCGAGACCGCGGGCCGGGTCAATACCGCCCGGGCCGAGGGCCACCGGGTGATCGCCGTGGGCACCACCGCCGTCCGGGCCCTCGAGACGGTCGTCGACGTCCGGGGGCGGGTCCACCCCGGCCAGGGCTGGACGGAGGTGGTCGTCACTCCCGATCGCCGGATCTCGGCCGTGGACGGCCTGATCACGGGGTGGCACGAGCCCGAGGCGTCACACCTGGGGATGCTGGAGGCCGTCGCCGGGCGGTCGGTCCTGGAGGCGTCGTATCGTTCGGCGCTGGAGGAGGGCTACCTGTGGCACGAGTTCGGCGACAGTCACCTGATCCTGCCGTGACCAACCCGCCGCCGCCGTCCGAGCCCCTGCCGTCGGAGCCGGTCGAGCTCGCTCCCAGCGAGACGGCGGGCTCGACCGTGGGGCTGGAGTCCATCCCCCCCGGTCGTCGGGCGGTGCTGTCCACGCTGAAGACCAGAGGCGAAGCGTCGGCCGAGGAGATCGCCGGTGTCCTCGGCGTCACCGTCGGCGCCGTGCGACAGCACCTCGGACCACTGGAGCGGGAGGGCCTGGTGGCCCACCGCGACGAGCGGCCGGGCCCGGGCCGTCCCCGGCGCCGCTACTGCCTCACTCCCGCCACCGAGTCGCTGTGGCCCAAGCGCTACGGCCAGCTCACCAACCAGCTCCTCTCGTTCATCGAGGACGCCGACGCCTCGCTGGTCGACCTCGCCTTCGAGCGACGCCGCCAGTCACGGGTGGAGCGGGCCCGCACGCGCATGGAGGGCCTCGCCTTCCCCGACCGGGTCAAGGAGCTGGCGAACATCCTCGACGAGGACGGCTACCTGGCGAGTTGCGAGCAGGCGGACGACGGCCGCTGGCACGTCGTCGAGCACAACTGCGCCATCCTCGACGTGGCCCAGAAGTACGGGGCCGCCTGCCGTTCGGAGCTTTCCTTCCTCCAGGAGACGCTGCCCGACGCCGACGTCCGCCGCACGGCCCACATGATGGCCGGGGCCCACGTGTGCGCCTACGAGATCACCGAACGGGCTGCGGAGGGCTGAGCGCCCCCACGAACTAATCGACGGTCAGGGTGTGGGCGATGGCGTCGAGGACTTCGCCGTCGGAGGCCATGTCGGGCGTGGAGAGGGTGAGGACGAAAACTTCCCGGCCCTGGACCACCACGTACTGCCGCTGCTCGACCCTGAACGCCTCACCGTTGGGCGCGTTGAGGGACTGGTAGAAGCTCATCTTCAGAGCCCTCCCCGCAGGCAGGACCACGTTCTCGACCTGGATGTCCTTGGCGCCGACGTCGGCCAGCTGCACGGGAATCTCCGAGCTGACCTGCTTGAGGCTCGCCCCGCCGGAGGGCACGACGATCAGGTTGATGTTCACCGCGCCGGCACCGCTGTCGGCAAAGGCGAACAGCTTCCCGCCGCTGTCGAGCACGTTGCGGACCTGGGTGGTGATGACGTCTTCGAGCTGGGGGTTGGCCTGGAGCATCTCCTGCATGGCGTCGTCAACCGACGGGTCGCTCAGGGGGAGGTCGCTCCACTCGGGGGGAAGGGCGATGGTGTAGCCCTCTCCCGGCCCCCCCACCGTGCGCCACCCTTCGGGCACGGCGACGGCCGGCGCAGGCTGGCCCCCGGCGGCTACGGGGATCTCGGTACCGTCCGTTCCCGACGAGTCCTGCTTGGCGAGGAGTCCGAACACGCTGCTGACCAGCAGCACGGCGATGGCCACGCCCAGGCCCACCACCGCGGGCTGGCGACTCTCGGTGGATCGGGGCTGGCTCGTGGCCGCGACTTGGCCGTTCGAGGAAGGGGACGACGAGGCGGGGCGGGGTGGGGCGCCAGGTGCGTGATCGGTGGCCAGGTGCACGGCGATGCTGCCGCGCGAGGGAAGCTCGACTCCGCACTCCGGGCAGCTGACGTCCACCATTACGTTCACCCTCTGAGTATCGACAGGCGCCCGCCCATCTTGAGGGGTGTTAACCGCGACGCCGGGAGGACCTTTCGCCCGTGGATCCCCAGATGGCCCGCCCCAGATCGAGGAGCCCCGGCAGGTCACAGATGTCCTGGTCGAAGTAGGGGACGGTGACCACCACGTCGGGCACCGACGCCAGCTCGGCCCTCTGTTCCGCCTCCCGCTTGGCCACGACCGAGAAGTTGAGGAAGCTCTCGGCCACCTCGCGCAGGACCCGGGCCGCGGTCGCCGCAGAGGCCGGGTCACCACCGACCTGCTGGGCCAGCGCCGGGGCGTCGGCCGCCAGGCGCTCGGCCACCGTTCCCAGACCGGGCTCGAGGAGGTAGGCGGGGAGGACCTTGTTGAGGATGACGGCACCGGGGTGGAAGCCGTCCGCCACCAGCCCGGTCAGGAACGCCTCCGCCTCCCGCAGGGGGGTCGCCTCCAGGGTGGAGACCACGAGGAAGGTCGTCCGCCGGTCGTGCAATAGGCGCTTCACGGAGTTGGAGCGCTGGGAGAAGCCGTCGTACATGGACTGGAACAGGAGGAAGAACTCGGCCACGTCCTCGAGGAACTGCGAGCCGAGGATCCGGTCGGCGACCTGGTAGAAGGGCCGGCTGGCCAGGTTGAGCACCCGGGACCGGGACGACGCCGTCAGCCAGCGGAGGAGCCTGCTGGCGAAGAAGTCGGCCATCCGGTCGGGGGCCCGGAGGAAGTCCACCGCGTTGCGGGTGGGCGGCGTGTCCAGGACGATCAGGTCGTACCGGCCCGAGTTGTGCGCGTCGTACAGACGCTCCATGGCGATGTACTCGTGGCTCTGGACGAAGCGGCCGGACACGTTCTGGTAGAGGGCGTTGCCGAAGATCCGGTCGGCGGTGGCCCGGTCGGGTGCGTGCCGGAGGACCAGCTCGTCCCAGGACTGCTTGGTGTCGAGCATGGCCGCCCACAGCTCGCCCCGGGGCTCGACCCCCGCCTCCTTGAACGCCTCCGGGGCGATGCGCCGCTCCCGGTTCCCCAGCGACTCGACCCCCAGGGCGTCGGCCAGGCGCCGAGCGGGATCCACGGTCAGCACCAGCGTCTTGCCCCCCAGGGCCACGGCCGACATCACCGCCGCAGCCGCCGCGGTCGTGGTCTTGCCCACGCCGCCCGACCCGCAGCACACCACGATCTCCTTGGCCGCCAGCAGCTGCTCGACGGTGCGGGGCTCGGCCACGGTCGCTAGTAGCCCAGCTCGGCGCTGAGGGCGTCGGCCACCTGGCCCGTGGTCCGCAGCCCGTAACCCCGGGTGAACAGCTCGGGCACGTACAGGAGGGGGACGTCGGGGCCGATCGAGCTCCGCAACAGGTCGAGATGGGCGGCTCGCGTACGACGCATGGTGACGGCCAGGCGGGCGGCCTCGAACACCTGCTCCACAGGCCCGCCGACGGCCTGCGAGAGACGGCCGGCGACAACCGGCTCTCGCAGCCTTTCGAACATCTCCTCGTCGCCCTTGCTGAACAGCTCGGGCAGCACCCGGTTGACGACCACGGCGGCCAGGTCGACGTTGGTCTCGTCGTGCACCCGCTTGACGAGCTCGATGGTCTCCCGGACGGGCATCTCCTCGGGCGTGGTCACGATGATCAGGCCGGTGGTGGCCGCGTCTCCGAGGATGTCCAGGACCCAGTCCGTCTGGTTGCGGATGGACCCCACCCGCACGAGCGAGTTGATGGCCTGGGGGGCGGTGAGCTGGCCCACGACGTGGCCGCTGGCCGGGGCGTCGGCCACCAGGAGGTCGAAGTGCCGCTCCCGCACCTCGTAGGCCAGCTTCCCCACGGTCAGGATCTCCCGGACTCCGGGGGCGGCGGTGGCCACGAAGTCGAAGGCCTTGGCCAGCGGCCCGATCCGGGTGACGCCCGGCACCCGCAGCTGCAGCCGCAGGTACTCGTCGAGCGAGGCCTCCGTGTGCATGGCCATGGCCCACAGCCCGGGCTGCACCTGCCGCGGGGCGAAGCCCACGTTGCTGGTCTCGAGGAACTCAGCCAGGTCGCCCTTGGCGTCGATCTCGCACGCGAGCGTGCGCTTTCCGTGCCGGGCGCCCAGGAGAGCCAGGGCGGCGGCGATGGTGCTCTTGCCGACGCCCCCCTTGCCGGTGACGAACAGGAGGCGCCGCCGCAACAGGTCGGCGGTCACCTCACAGGGCGCTGAAGCCCACCCGGCGCCCCTCGCTGTCGGGGCCGACTTCGACGTAGGCGACCTTGGCCGAGGCGACACCGACCCGGCGACCCTTGCGGTCGGTGAGCCAGAGCATCCCTCCGTCCTCGGCGACCGCCTTGGTGATCTCGGCGACCACCGCGTCCCCGTCCTGGGCGTCGCCCAGCTCGATCTCCAGCTCCTTGGATGAGTACGTCATCCCGATGCGCACTTGCACTTTGTCTCCTAGCCCTCGTGTGTGTCCTCTTCGGCGGCGGTTGCGCTGGCGCCCAGCGTAGGTGCCCCCGTCACTCCGCTCAGGGGGCCGCTCGGGCCCGCCCCGCTCTCCGCTTCCGGTGGTCTCTCGTCCCACCGGCCCCACTTGGGTGTCCGGCGCAGGACGAAGAGGGTGAAGAGGCACAGCAGGATCGTGATGGTGGCCGTCCACTGGCTCCCGGTGAGGCCCAACCGGCGGACGTCCTCCCTCAGGAAATCCTCGATGATGCGGGCTGTGCCGTAGCCAGCGCCGAACACGAGGATGAAGAACCCGTTGAAACGAGGGCGCCGAGCGAGCCAGAGGAGAACGGCCAGCAGGACGCCGGCCATCAGCATGTCGTACAGGGCCGTCTGGTGGACCACGGCCCCCGCCGTGCGGGACGCCAGCTCGGTCGGGGCACAGGGGGATGACGTCTCCACGCCCACCGGCGGGCACCGGTAGCCCAGGAAGAAGTCGGTGGTCTTGCCCAGGTGGTCGCCCACGACCAGGTCGCCCACCCGGCCGACCATGACTCCCAAGGCCATGCCCGGGGCGGCGGCGTCCATCACCTTCCAGAACGGGAGGCCCGACGAGCGGATCTTGGGGAGGGCGAAGAGGATGGCGCCCACGAACCCGCCCATAAGGGAGATCCCGCCCCGCCAGATCTGCAGCGCCTCGCCTACGGAGTCGTAATCCCCGGGGTGGTTGATCACATAGGCGACGCGGGCTCCGACGATGGCCCCGATGGCGGCCAGGGTGAAGAGGGGATAGACGAGGTCGTCGGGAATCCCCCGGGCCCGGGACCGGGGGAGCATGAACCACGCCCCGAGCAGGAAGCCCGCGGCGATACCGATCCCATGGGGGGAAACCGACACCGGGCCCAGGTGGATCCGGACGATCGGGTCGTAGGAGATGGCCCCGAGCACGGACTCTTTCTAGCCTCGGCCGGCAGCCTCAGCGGATCGTGAGCTCCGGACGGTAGACGCGGGCCGCGGCCATGCCCTCGACGCGCTTGGCCAGGGATTCGAAGGCGAGGGCGGATTCGCCGGCGGGGTCGGTGACCGTGACCGGCGCCCCGATGTCGCCACCCTGCCGGAGGGCGGTGACCAGGGGCACCTGGCCCAGGAGGGGGACCCTCAGCTGGTCGGCCAGAAGCTGGCCGCCGCCCGACCCGAAGATCTCGTAGCGGGTGCCGTCGTCGCCCGTGAACCAGCTCATGTTCTCGATCACGCCCCGGACGGCGAGGTTGACCTTCCGAGCGGCGTGGGCCGACCGCTGGGCCACCCGCTGGGCCGCGGGCTGCGGGGTGGTGACGACCAGGACCTCGGCGCGGGGCATGAACTGGGCCATGGACAAAGCGACGTCGCCCGTGCCCGGAGGCATGTCGATCAGCAGATAGTCGGGCTCGCCCCACATCACGTCGGTGAGGAACTGCTCGAGGGCCTTGTGGAGCATGGGCCCCCGCCAGATGACGGGCTGGTCGTCGGGCACGAAGAAACCCGTGGAGATCACCTTCACCCCGTAGGCCACAGGGGGGACGATCATCCGGTCGATGACGACCGGCTCCTGGG
>JBHENM010000058.1:0-17185 GCA_046262035.1 Acidimicrobiales bacterium
GGAGACCTCGAGGGCTCGACAGGAGATCACGTGGGGCACGTCGTGTTCGGTCCTCTGGGCGGCGACGAACGACGCCACGCTCATCGCGTCGCCTCCTTTACCCACAGGACCACGGATCGCTTGAGGACATCACGCTCCATCCGCAGCTCGGCGTTCTCACGCTCGAGCCGGCGCACGTAGTGGGGGTCCACGTTGGCGGCGTCGGACTTGTCGCCTCGGGCCAGGCGGTCCTTGTTCACCCAGCTCCCGAGGGTGCCGGCGTGGAGGCCGAGGTCTCGGGCCACCTCAGCGATGGGCTTCCCCGTCTCCCTGACGATCCGCACTGCCCCCTCTCGGAACTCAGGGTCGTACTTCCTCCGTGTCTCTGGCATGGCGTCTCCTCATAGACCATGCCTCCACGGAACGGGGGGATGCTCATTCGTTCCTCGGAGCACCACAACCGCGCGTGCCGCCCTTCCCGTGTGCAGAGCCTGACGGTAGGCGCCTGCGACGCCGAGGAGGTGCTGGCTCGCGGAGGAGGTGCTGGCTCGCGGAGGTCTGCGGTCCGACGTGGGTGGGTACGTTCTACTCACTCAGTGCTTTGCAAAGGAGCGCAGACATGTCCATTGTCGCCCGCGCTGGCTGGACGGTGCTCGCTGTCCTGGTTCTTTCCGCCTCCGTTCTCGTCGCCTGCGGCGGTGAGAAGAAACCCTCCACGAAGGGCCCGACCGGTGGGGAGACCGTCACGATTGGCTTCGTGGGACCCCTCACTGGCGTCGCCGCCAATCTCGGCGTGAACATCCGCGACGGCGTGAAGGTGGCGGTCGAGGAGGAGAACGAGATGGGCGTCGGGCCGAGAATCGCGCTGAAGGAGTTCGACACCGGTGGCGACGCGTCGCAGGCCTCGAGGGTCAAGGAGAGCTTGGTCGGCGACGAGAGCGTCGTGGGGATTGTAGGCCCATCCTTCTCGGGAGAGACGAGGGAGCTCATTCCCGCCCTGCAGCAGGCGGGCCTGGTGATGATCACCCCGTCGGCCACCAACACGGACCTGGCGACGGTCGTGCCCGACGCCGCGGTCTTCCACCGAGTCATCGGCGATGACGCTTTCCAGGCCGCCGGCATCACCGAATACCTGGTGAAGGAGCGGCCGCGCACCGTGGCCTACGTTCACGACAACAGCGAGTACGGCAAGGGACTCACCGACGAAGTGGAGAGGCTCGCCACCGCCAGGGGCATTGCCAAGGCCACATCCGCCGCCGTCGATCCCACGTCGCAGGATTTGTCTGCGACAGTGGCCGCCCTCAAGACCGCCAACCCCACGACCATCTTTTACGGGGGCTACTACGACGATGCCGGCCGGCTCAAGAAGCAGTTGATCGACGCTGGCGTCAACGCCAGCTTCGTCAGCGGCGACAAGTCGCTCGACCTCGGCTTCGTCAATGCAGCCGGGGGCGACGTGTGGGCCGAGGGTGCGCGGCTGACGTGCGCGTGCAACCTCGCCTTCGAGACAGCCAAGGACAAGAAGCTGAAGACCTTCCATGGGACCTTCAAGATGAAGGCTGGGAGGGAGCCCGGCGTCTACTCGCTTGAGGCCTACGACGCCGCCAAGCTCCTCATCACGGGCATCAAGGAGGGCAGCAAGGATCGGCCGGCGCTCCTGAAGTACGTCGAGGAACTCAAGACCTACAAAGGCATCTCCAAGTCGATCGCATTCGAGCCCAATGGCAACTTGAAGACCAAGTCGAAGTTCTTTGTATTCCAGGTGAAAATGGGCAAAATCGAGCTGCTGCAGGAGATCAAGGTCGCATAGCAACAGCCTACGCGGCGCTCGTCCTTCTACGATCTGGGGCGTCGTCATCGGCAGGGCGTCGCCGTCCGGGTACACGAGCAGCGAACCGATAGGAGCCAGAATGAGTTCCCCATATTCCCGCACTTGAGGCCGGCCAACATAGCCCCTCATGTGCCGGTCAGGGCGCCGCTGCAGTTATCCATCTCGGCAACCAGCGGGTCCCGCAGGAGGAACGTCTTACGAGGCGCGGGCGGTCCTTGCGGCGCGATCTCGTGTGCGACGACGGACGTCCCGCAAGCGGATCCGCTTGCGGTACAGATGCATGTCCCCACGGACGTTCCGAGGAAGGGGGTCAGGGCGTCCCGTAAGCGGGTCCTCCTGGGGGACCCCGGTCGTCGTTCCTCCTGGGGCACCCCGGTCGTCGTTATCGGGTGCTCTCCCCATCGCACCACGCCGGTTCCCGGGCGGGTGCCGCGCACCGGACACAACGGCGACCTCGGCGAGAGCGCCGACGGCAGTTCTTCACCGCCTCGCTCGGAGCTTCTGCCGCGTCGGCCTCATTCGCTCGTCAGCTCCGGCGAGCCAATTTGGCCGTATGTGGGCGTTCCGGCGGTGTCGTAGGTGAGCTGCAGCACGCCATTGGGATAAATGACCGATTCGATCAGCCGCAGCGCGGTGGGCGGCCCCGGGCGCGGCGAGGTCGGGCTTCTGGGCGCCGTCGCGGCCCGGGCCCTCGCTGCTGAAATCGGAGATGTCATAGAGCTCCAGCCCGAGGAGGTGGTCCTTGCCCGCGGGGTCCTTCCACGCCACACGAGTGGTGTACGAGGCGAGGGTGATGGCCCGGGTGGCAGCGCCTGGTGACCCGACTTTCATCGAGTCCTGCACGGCACGGCCGGTGAACAAGGCCACATCGTCAATGACCCACACGTCGACGCGACCGTGGACGACCTTGACGCCATTGAGGCGGATGCGCCACCCGCCGGGGACGGGACTGGGCGGGGGTGAAAGGGGCGCGGGGGCGGGCTGGATCTGCACGATGAAGTTGTGGTCGCCGTTGGCCGGGTCCGGCCCCGGGCTGGTGATACGAACCACACCGTCCGTCAACGAGTAATCGCGCACTGGCGACCCCTTGGAGATAATCGGTTGGAACGGCGTCTGGGTGCCCGACGGTCCCACGACCGCCACATCGATCCGGTCCGCCCCTGAGTACCAGCCGTTGACGTTGGCGACGATCGGCAGCTCACCCGGGCCGGGGCTGTCGATGGCGCAGGCGATGGTGCGGGTGACGCCTTGGTGGGCGAGCACCTGGGCGTGGATGTTGTCGTTGCCCTCGTTTCCCGCGGCGCAGCACACGATGCGACCAGGGCCGACCGAGGCGTCGATCACCGCGGATAGCGAGTCCGTGCCGTCGTGGGCGTCGTCGTGGCCACCGAGACTGAGGTTCACCACCGCCGGGCAGCCCAGCTGCGACGCCACCCGGAAGATGTAGCGGATCCCGTCGGCGATGTGGGCCGTGAGCAAGTCGGACTTCACAATCACCAGTTGGGCACGGGGGGCCACGCCGGTATAGGTACGGTCGGCGCCGGCGGCGATACCGGCCACGTGCGTGCCGTGACCGATCGTGTCCTTCGACAGGTCGCACATGGCGCCGCTCAGCTCGACGCCGTAACGCCCCTCGGCGACGCCCTTGCCGCCGGCCATTGTCTGGTCCCAGATGCGGGCGACGCGCCCCTTGAACGACGGGTGTGACGCCTGGATCCCGGTGTCGACAGTGCCGATCACCACACCCTTGCCGCTCAGCCTGCCCCTCTTGCGCATGGCGGGAACGCCTACCGCCGGCACGGCGACGTCGAGGAGCGGCCGCAGCCTTCGGGCGGGGACGATCCTCGTGACCGCCGGATCCTCCGACAACCGCTCGATCCCGTCCAGGGGCACGATGCCTGTTCGGATGGGTCCCTCACCGGCGTTCACCTCGACCCCGTACTCGCTGAGGTCCTCCAGGTCGGCCTGGGCATCGACGTGGAGGAACACGACCACTCGCGCGGGCCTGGCCGTCGGCTCGGTTGACACCAGGCCCAGATTGGAGACGTGAGGCCTGAGGCCGGGCCGTCCTGTTCGTTCGAAATCTGCGAGCACCGCCGCCAGCATGGGACTGACCTTCTCGTAGTTCATGGCCGCCCTCCTCCGCTCGAGACGAGTCGATCATCTCAGACCTCGCCATGCCTCGCAGTGTCCGGACCGATGCGGGAGTCAGCCGGGGGCCGCCGGGGCTGTCGTCGAGCGGTCCCCGGATGACCCTGAAGATGTCGACGACGACGCTCGAAGCCGCCTCCTTGGCGCGGGCGGAACTCCCCGCCAACGGCGCACACGGCGTCGTTCAGCCAGCGATAGCACGGTCGTGGCTCGATGGGTGATACTGCCGACGAGCTCGCGGGTGACTGGGCCGGTACCGCTCCGAGAGCTTCGGCATTCTGTTACGCCTGCTGTTGGGACAGGGCCACCAGGACCTCACGTTCTGTGGAATCACATCCACTGCTTCGTTCCAAGTTCGACTTGCTCCGAGCTGCCCTTCCGGTTGACCTCGCGCTCCGCTGGATGCGCCACAACACCCGCGCCATCTGCCGACCGCCGCGGCCGCCAGGGGTGCCCCAGTCGTTATCCATCTCGGCCACCCCCCGGGGTCCCCCAGGAGGAACCCTTACCGGCGGGCGCGCCGCACGCTCCGCGTTACGGGGAGAAACTTGCTGTCGTCCCGTCGCCGGATCCGCTTCCGGCACGGCGGCGGAGGCTCCATTGCGCCGGCACCACGCGTCGGATCTGCGTCCCGCAAGGCGTTCCTCCTGCGGGACCCCGGAGGCCGAACGACAACGGGGGTTCCCCGCAGCCCGAATGGCGAGGGAGCCGTGTCGATCCTCCCGGACGACTCGGCCCCCCGGCCGCCTATGCTCCGAAATCCATAGGCCGCAGGCGAAGGATGGACTTGGGGATGTCGACGACCAGCGTGATCCTGACAGGGAACTACCACCTCGGCGAAATCCCGGACTCTTCCAGGAGGCAACCTTCGTCGGCTACTGCCTGGCGATCCCCCTGGCAATGACCCTCGACGCAACGGTCACGAACGACGTGGTGTTTGTCGTCGAGACCCACGACCTCGAAACGTGGGATGCCGGCACCGCGCTCGGTCACCCCGTATCGATACTCGGGCCGGGGGGAGAGCTCCAATTGGGACGGCTGAGGGATCCCGACGATATGCAGGGCCGGATGGAAGTCTTTCGCTTTCCTGCCTCCCGCTCCGACCTCGAACGGGTACTGGCCGGGCTCGCGGGTGCGGTCGTCCTTAGGGTCGACATCGAGAAGCGGTCGCTACGACCAGGTCTCGTGGACGACTTCGTGATCACGCGTTTCGAAGTTGGCGGAGCAATCGCCCGGGTCGGCTCTGCCTAGGGCGGCAGGGATACCTAATCTCATGACAGCTACCGCGCCATCCGAGGCGCGCCCCCGGGCTCGGCCATAGATCTGCAGTGGCGAACCAGGATCCGCAGGGTTGGGAGAGCTACGTCGAAGGCATACCTGCCGAGCTTCCGAGTGCCCTTGGGCTGAGAGCCGAGGCAGTGCCCACCGGATCGTGGGCGATGCGGGGGTCAGTGCTCACAGCAGACGGCTGGTTGGAAGACGCGTATCTCAGCATTGCCGGAGGGGAGATCGCGTCAATCGCACCATCGAGGCCGGACAGCCCTGTCGTCGACACCGATCAGAGCGTGATCCTTCCGGGTTTGATCGACCTGCACGGTCACCCCGAGTACAACATCTTCCCCGCGTGGGAGCCGCCGCGCCTCTACCCGAACCGGTATGTATGGCGCCGAGACGAGCCCGCGTACCAAGTCCTCGTCGCAGGTCCAATGGCCTACCTCGAAAAGGTCGTCCGCCTTCGTCCGCTGTGCGCCCGCTACGCAGAGATGCGAGCGCTCGTCGGAGGCGTTACCGCCATCCAGGGTGCCAGTGCCTCCTATCCCGACCCGAGCGAGGCGCTGGTTCGAAACGTCGACCTGCCGATCTTCGGGAAGCACCGGGCCCGCGCCTTCGTCGATCTTCCTGACGCGACCCGGGCTGCCGAGGTCCGAGCTGCGGTCGACCGCCGTGAGGTCGATCGAATCTACGTTCACCTCGCCGAGGGGGTCGATGCGTCCTCGACTGCGGAGCTTGGCCGTCTCGATGAGCTAGGACTGCTCGGACCCTGGACGGTGATTATCCACGGGACCGGGCTCACTGAGGGACAGCTCGAAGTGCCGAAGGAAGTGGGGGCTCGACTGGTGTGGTCGCCACAATCGAACCTCCGCCTGTATGGGGCGACCACCAAGGTGGCAGAGGCACTTCGTCTCGGCATCGAGGTTGGGCTCGGGGCCGACTGGCTGCCGTCGGGATCTCGCAGCCTGCTCGACGAGCTCCGAGTCGCCCGTCGAGTCCTTGAGCAGCAAGGGCTCCGTCTCGAGCCTCGCCGACTCGTGGAGATGGTGACGAGCACCGCAGCGCGCATCGCCGGCCTCGACGATCGCCTGGGCACCCTTCGCGTGGGTGCCCCCGCCGACGTCACGGTGCTCGAACGCAGAGCGCTGGACGCGGATGAGTCTGTGCTTGCCTCCGACGCATCAGCCGTCAACCTGGTAGCGATCGGGGGCGACATCGCGTATGCCCGGACACCCTGGTGGGACGCCCTGTTCCCCGAGCGAGCACCGGAGGAAGTCATCGCGTGGGGCAAGGTCATGCAGCTCGACACGCGCTTCGAGCGAACGCATCATCCCCGGGGCCGCTGCCCCTGGGTGCCCTGCGCTCGCAACTCCTCGCTGCGTTCGTCGGCACCGGACCGATACTGGCCTGAAGATGACAGCCCCAAGCAACGTCACTCGGAGCCAGATGACCGCTTCTCCAGGACGTCGGACGACAGATCCCCGGTCCGGGCGATCGACACTCCCGAGCCAGTCTCGGGAAGGGATTGGCTTCCGGGACAGTCAACAAGGATGTCGTCTCGTACGTCTTACAGAACGACCCGCACGGGTTCCTCCTGCGGCACCCCGGTCGTCGTTTGCCTATTGGGACGCGCTTCTCTTCCGTCCAATGGACTGCTGCGGTCGACTACCTCGCCTTGTAGACGATGAGGGCGCGGTCGGAACCTACCGCGAGGGCGCCATCTCGTCGCGAGTACTCCACTGCCGAAGCATCGTCGCCCACCACGAAGCGGGTCTCCTCCTCGCCGCTGTCGGCGTCCCACACCCGCACCCAGCCGCCCCTGGACGCCGAGGCCAGTCGTGTGCCGTTCGGCGACCAGGCCAGCGACTTCACTCCGCCGGCGTGGCCCCAGAGGGCGCCCAGCTCGGCACCGCGGTCGGCCTCCCACATTGCACGGTGCCGTCGTCGTCGCCCGAGGCCAGTCGTGTGCCGTCGGGCGACCACGCCAGCGACCTGACTCCGCCGGGGTGGCCCGAGGCGGCCCGCAGCTAGGCGCCGCCGTCGGCGTCCCACACCCGCACGGTGCCGTCGTCGGCGCCCGAGGCCAGCCGGGTGCCGTCGGGCGACCAGGCGACCGCGCTCACCGAGTCGCCGTGGCGGGACAGGGTGGCCAGCTCGGCCCAACGGTCGGCGTCCCACACCCGCACCATGCCGTGACTGGACGCCAACGCCAGCCGTGTGCCGTCGGGCGACCACGCCAGCGACCTGACTCCGCTGGCGTGGCCCCGTAGAACCCGCAGCTCGGCGCCGCTGTGGGCGTCCCACACCCGCACGGTGCGGTCCTCCGATCCCGAGGCGAGTCGGGTGCCGTCGGGCGACCAGTGCACCGAGTTCACCCTGGGGGCGTGGCCCGACAAGACGCGCAGCTCGGCGCCGCGGTCGGCGTCCCACACCCGCACCGTGCGGTCGCCGGACTTCGAGGCCAGGCGGGTGCCGTCGGGCGACCACTGCACGGAGTACACCCGAGGGCGTGGCCCGACAAGGCGCGCAGCTCGGCGCCGCTGTCGGCGTCCCACACCCGCACCGTGCAGTCCTCCGATCCCGAGGCGAGGCGGGTGCCGTCGGGCGACCATGCCACCGCCCTCACCCAGCCGGCGTAGCCCGAGACGGACCAGACGTCAGCACCACCATGGGCGTCCCACACCCGCACCGTGCCGTCACTGCCGCCCGAGGCCAGCCGGGCGCCGTCGGGCGACCACGCCACCGAATTCACCGGGCCCAAGTGGCCCGACAGGGTGCGCAACTCGACACGCCTGTCGGCAGCCCACACCCGCACCCTGCCGTCAAAGCACGCCGAGGCCAGCCGTGTGCCGTCGGGCGACCACGCCACCGAGCTCACCCTGCCGCCCTCGTCCGAGAGGACGCGCCGTCGCCAGCGCCACCGTCGAGTGGGATCCCACACCCGCACCGTGCCGTCATTGGACCCGGAGGCCAGCCGGGCGCCGTCGGGCGACCACGTCACCGAATTTACTTTGCCACCCTGGTCCGAGAGGTCGCACAGCTCGGCGCCGGTGTCGGCGTCCCACACCCGTACCGAGCCGTTCGTTACGTCAAACCCGCCGAGTATGAGGGGGACGGGCGCATCGGACGCCGAGGCCAGACGCGTGCCGTCGGGCGACCACGCCACCGAGTTCACTCGACCGCCCTGGCCCGAAAGGGCGCGCAGGTCGGCGCCGGTCTCGGCGTCCCACACCCGCACCGTGGCGTCACTGGACGCCGAGGCGAGACGGGTGCCGTCGGGCGACCACGCCACCGAATTCACCCAACTGGCGTGGCCCGAGAGGGCGTGCAGCTCGCCGCCGGTCTCGGCGTCCCACACGTGCACTCTGTCGTCATTGGACGCCGAGGCCAGCCGGGTGCCGTCGGGCGACCACGCCGCGCAATTCACCCAGCCGTCGGGGGACCACACCAGCGAGTTCTGCCTGTCGCCCAGGCCCGCGAGGGCCTGCAGCTCGGCGCCGGTCTCGGCGTCCCACACCCGCACCGTGCCGTCACCGGACGCCGAGGCGAGACGCGTGCCGTCGGACGACCACGTCACGGAGTTCACCCCGCTGTCGTGGCCCGACAGGGTGCGTAGGAGCTGGGGGCGGATCGCGTCCGCGACCCACGATACGGAGGGCTGTCGGCCCGACGCCGCCAAGTCGAGGCCACGGAGATCGATGCGATCTCGCAGAGGCCAGAGGTGACTGACAAGCGTGGCGGGCACGGCACTTTCGGTCCGCGCTCGGTCCAGCAGGTCGCTGCTCTGCTGGATCCGCCGGAGTAGATCCCTGAGACGGGGGTTGGCGGGCTCCCAGCGCAGGGCCTCTCTCAGGTCCCGTTCGGCGGCGAGCGTGCCGTCTCGGCCCATGCGGGCCGCCAGCCAGGCCGGGTCGGTGACGGTGAAGACGAGCTCGTGGTGACGGCCGGCTGCGGCCAGGTGGTAGACGAGGTGGTCCCACAGGTAGGGGTCGTCGCAGTCGAGGCCGTACCAGTCATTTCCAGCCGCTGGCTGGTGGGCGGCGAGGAGCTGCTCGTGGGCCAGGGCCACCGCCTCGGCGTGGAGGAGGACGTAGTTTCGTTGCAGGTCGTGGAACACCAGCCCGCCCTGCAGGCGGGCGAGCTTGAGATCGTCGAGGCGCTGGAGCTGGGGGGCCAACTCCGGCTCGCCCAGCGCCCACAGCCGTCCGATCGTGACGGTGGGAATGACCGTGTCCTCGGGGAAGCAGGCCAGGGCCAGGTACCCGGCCAACTCGGACTCGTCGAGGGAGGCGGTCGCCACCTCCAGGGCCTTGAAGGTGTCAGCGTAGGGGTGGGCGGCGAAGACCTCGCCCGCCTCCGCCAGCCGCGTGGCCACGCTCTCCCAGGGCTGGTTCCCCCGGCCCACCGCCGCCCCCACCAGCCCCACGGCTAGCGCCACCCGTCCCGTCGCCTCCAGGATCCGCTCCGCCTCCGGAGGCAGCTCGGCGGGCGAGGTAACCGTCAGGCGGGCGAGGAGCTCGCGGGCCGCCGCCCAGCTGAGCACGTCGAGGCGGATCGCGCTGGCTCCTATCCGCTCAACCAGCCGCTCGTCACGGGTCGTCAGCAGCAGGCGGCCCGTGGGGCCGGTGACGGCGAAGGCCTGCGCCGCCCCCAAGGACCACACGTCGTCGAGGATCACCAGGCACTGCTTGTCGGTGGCCAGCTCCCCCAGCACCTTGGCCCCCTGCAGGGGTGACCTGATGGCCTCGGGGTCCCCGCCGAGCCACGCCGCGAGCTGGCGCTGGGAGCCCACCACGTCGGGTCGTTGGCCCAGGGAGATCCAGAAGAGCCCGTCCGGGAAGTAAGCCAGCGTCTCGGGGTCGCGAGTGAGTTCGGAGGCCAGCACGGTCTTGCCGATGCCGCCCTGGCCATGAAGGCCGAAAACCGAGGGCGTGCCCGTCACGCCGACGGACCTGATCAATCCCTCCACCAGCCGGGCCCGCATATCCTCGAAGTCGCCGGGCCGGGCCACGAAGGCCGAGGGCCGGCGCGGCACTGGGCCGAACACCTTGCCCGGCCGACGAGGGGAGATTCGCCCCGCCGGCGCCGCCGTGAGCCATCGCTGGGTGCCAGCGACCCGCGGCGTGGTAGCCGCCAGCACCTCCAGGTGCTCGTCGCAGAGCTTGCGGCACAGGCGGGCCAGCTCCCTCTTGAGGTTCGGGTGGTTCGCGAGCGCCCCGTCCCGGGCCGGGTCCTGCAGCCCCTGGAGCTCACGCAGCTGCGCGTTGTGCTCCCACAGGCAGTCCTCCACCAGCACCCAGACGACTGGCACGCCGGCCTCGACGAGTGCCGGCACCTCCACCTCCCAGCTGAAGCTCGACATGAGGTGCGCCGGGGTGACCAGCAGGAGGCCGAGCTGGGCCTCGGCCAGGGCACCTTCGATCACCCGTTCCCAGCGCTCACCGCTGCGGATGTGGTCGTCGGCCCACAGTTCGGCGCCGAAGCGCCCGAGCGCGGGGCCCAGCATCTGGCGGAAGGCGTCGCGCCACACCCGGTCCTCATGGCTGTAGGACAGGAAAATCCGCCCACTCACCCCTCAAGCATCGCTCGCCGCACGTTCGCGATGCGCACGGCCCTGCGAGGCGGCATCAGGGCGCGCCGTCCCGGTGTACGAGCATGAACCCGCGCTGACAGGGCGCTGGTCTCTCACACGTTGATCTCACACCACACAGTGCCTCACAACGAGGTACGGCCGGGCAGGCCGGCACCTCCGTTGATCGCATCCTGCTGGATCGCCCGGTACACCCATAGCGACCGAATCCGAAGAGTCGCTCAGCTCGGTGACGCTGTGATCCCGGTCCCCGTGCAAAGCGACCAGGTGGACTTCCCGGCGGACGTTGAACTTGGGTGCTTGCCCCGGAGGCGCCCTTCGCCTTCGCTACTCGCATACCTTCCCGCGGTCGAATCGTGGGGCACCACATGATGACGGCCCGCACGTCGCAGAGTCGTTCCTCCTGCGGGACCCCGGTCGTCGTTCCTCCTGCGGGACCCCGGTCGTCGTTCCCCCTCCGCCACACCGGGCACGGCGCGTTCGTCGCGCGCTAGCGTCCCGTCCAACGGATCCCAAGGGACGGAACATGGCGGCGGGGCGGCGACGGGGGCGATACGGGGCCGGTACGCATTGTCGCCAGCGATGCAGGAGCCGGGCTGGGTCAGTGCTCCGCCTGGCGATGGTCCTTGCCCTCCTCGCGACCACCTGTGCCGCCGACCCCGGCAAGCAACCCAACTTCCCGCTCGAAGACGTAGCCGCTGTCGACGTCGAGGGCGCTACCGTCCCGCTGGGCGACCCGGCCGGGCCCCCCGAGCTCGGTTCGAGCGCGGTGGCGGATGCCGGCATTGAGGAAGCGGTGGACGACCCCGTGACAGCCGCGCAGAGCACTCCCTCCTCGCTTCTCATCACCACGGAGGTCAGCCAAACGGGAACCCACTATGCGAACTGGGTCCCGGGAAACACCACCACGCCGACCGGCTCCTTGACGTCGTCGGCCCCGCCGGACCCGGGTGACGACTACAACGGGACCAACGAGTGGGTGCGGACCCTCGACGTGACGACCGTCACCGTGACGTACTCCGTTAGTCCTGCGACCGTCTCCGGCCCCACAGAGATCGTCGTTGACATCAACGGTGGACCGGTGTTCCTGCAAAGCAACTACCAATTGGCCGTCGGCGTCTCGGGGGATTGTCCGGGGGGCACGCCGCCGGGTGACCCGAACGGGTTCGTGATCAACGCCACCAGGACCGGGTTCACGTGCCAGACCGGCGTGTTCACGGGCCTGTCCGGAACGCGGAGCTTCGATGTCCTCATCGTCGCCCCGATGTCGACGCCCCACGGCAGCACCTTCACGGTCACGGCGACACTCTCCGAAAGCGGCGACGCGCCCAATGAAGTGTCCGACACGTCGACACCGGTCAAGGTCTCGGCCGGCCCGCGCTTCGAACTGGTGAAACGGCTGCTGTCGGTGGGCATCGGGACAGAGAACGGGCCGGCGGGCTCGTCGGGCCCTGGCCTGGTTCAGCACTGGGCCATCGGCATCGCCGTCCTCAGCACCGAACCGTACGGGCTCTCGGCCCTGCCCGACCCCATAATCCTCAGCGACCTAGTCGGTGCCACGCCAGCGGCCGGCGTCTGGCTGCTGAGGTGCACGGACACGGCGAATCAAAACGACGCGCTCTATGCCCCATGGCCGGCTCAGGAGTCCTCCTTCCCGGGCCCGAACGACTTGTTGGCTCCCATTCCGACGTGCTCACAGGTTCCGGCACCCAACGGGCCGATCTCGGTGTCCCTTGCGGGCATCGACTGGGACAGGCTCATCACGCCCCCGCCACCGGGTCTGCTCGGCTACTTCGCCCTCGACACCTGGGTCGATGCGGACGAGGTCACCAATGCACCGGGCGGAAAGGTCACCGTTTGCAACAGCATCGAGACGACGATCGCCGGCCAGGGCACGGGTACTGGCACCTGGCACCCACTCGACGTGAGCGAGAACCCCAATCTCCTGGGCGAGAGCGAGCCCATCGCCAACAACGGGGACTGTACGGACGTGGAGGTCCCGCCCCCCCTGCCCGGCGGCAATTTCGCCAAGTCCCGGGTGAGGCCGAATGCCGAGGGCGACACGGTGGCGAGGACCGACACCACACAGAGCGCCATCCAGTTCTTCAACACCGGGAACGTCCCCTACCCGGCGGGGGCCGTGCTGTGCGACAAGTGGGACGACTCCCGGTTCAGCCTGGACGCCTTCGTCGTCGTCTCCACCTCCTCCGGATCGAATCCAAGGGTTTCGGTGGAGTACGGCACGGGGGACTGGGGAGGCAGCTCGCTCGATCCTGACCCGGAGGAGTGGTGGCGGCAGGCCACGAGCTTCTGCAACAACGCCGATTTCCTCGCCGGCCCGTTCCCGACGACGGCGGCCGTGCTCTCAGATCTGCCGACTCTTCCCGCGCCGCCGCCGGCAGCGGGGTTCAACATGGTGCGGATCACGATTCTCGATCCGCTGCCACTGTCCGAGATCGTCCGCGTCGATGTGACGTGGAGGATGCTTCCCTCGGTCGTGCCCGGCGACGAGCTTCGCAATTACGCCGCTGCCTTCTTCCCGCACTTCATGACGTGGCTGACTTCCACCTGTCCCGGGACATCGCAGCCCGACGAGTGCCGCCCCGGGCTCATGAGAGGCGAATCCGCCGGCCGTTGGAGCCAGTGGTGGACCATCAGTGCCGGCAGCCTGGTAGTCGTGAAATCTCGGCCCGACACCGCCGCGTATGCCCCCGGGGGCACCGTGACATGGGCGATCAGCGCGCGGGGTGTCGGTCCGACGAGTGGGGCCACCGGATTCACGAGCGATGTGACGATCGTTGATGTTCTCCCGCCCGGGCTCACGTATGTCCCGGGAAGCACAGTCGGCTTGCCCGAGCCCACATGCACGACGACCGACCCGCAGGTGTGCACGTGGACGGTCGGGCAGCTGCCGTGGACTGCCGCGCCCACCGTGAACTTCACGTTCCAAACCATGATCTCCGCGTTCCAGGCTTCGGGGACCTATACCAACACCGCGCGCGGCCACACTCCTGACGATCCCACGCCCCACGGCCTGCCTTCCGCGGACCGGCGGGTCAGCGTCGAGGATGTCGAGGTTCTCCGTGCTTCCGGTGCCGCTATCGACAAGTCGGTGGCGCCCGCGGCACCGATGGCAGGAGACACGATCATTTTCCGGTTGCGTTACGGCAACCCGTCGACCTCCGACGTCCAGGCGATGGACGCCATCGACATCCTGCCCTTCGACGCCGATCCTCGCGGGTCGCAGTTCGGGGCCGGTTCGTTGACCCTCACAGGGATCGCGATCTCCGCGAGAGGGGCGCCGGAGGAGATCTGGGTGACGGACGTAGATCCGGCCGGGCTCGACGCCATCGACGGCGTCGACGGCTACCTCGACCCCAACGCGGCCGGCGTTGCTTCGGTGCCGTCCGCTCAATGGCCGTGCCTGGTGGCGCCCGGTTCGGGTGTGCTCACCGACGCCACGGGCGGCGCCTGTCCGTTCTCATTCGCCCAAGTGACGGCCCTCCGGATCGTGGGCACGGGAACGCTGTCGCAGCCGTTCCTGCCGACGGGCTCGGGACCGTACGCGATCACCGTGACGTATTCCCTGGCGGCGTGCCTGACCGGCGACAGGTTCGCCAACTCCTGGCTCGCTCAGTTCAGCAACCTCCTCCCCGTCCGCTTTCCGGCCCAGACTGCAGCGCCCGCCGGCTGTCCACCCGAGGGCCAGAACGGTGGGCCGGACGACGGAGTACTAACCCCCACCCCGTCCCTCCTGGCGCCCGTTCCGGTCGGTCCGGCGGTTCCCGCGCCGTCGACCCGGCTCATCGCGTTGACCGGGGCCGCCATGGCGTCCATGGCGTTGCTGGCGCTCATGGCCCTGGCCGTCGGACTGATGCTCCTCGCCGCGAGCAGGCGGCGGGAGCGAAGCGCGGCTTTCACACTGTGGGTCCGTAACGCGTCCCTCGACGAGCTGCTCCGCTTCGCCCGAGGGCCTGCGCCGCCAGTAGGACGACCTGCGAGCCGGCGTCACGTGGCGCGCTAGCAGATCACCAAGTCGGGGTCGGGACCCACCGGACTGCAGGTGTCGGTCCCATTGCCGCCGATAACGTTGTCGCGCGAGCCGTCCCCTGCAGGCCCGATGAGGATGTCGTCGCCATCTTCGGCGCTCAGCTGATCGGCGCCGAGGCCGCCCATGAGTACGTCGTCCCCGTCACTGCCGATCACGATGTCATCCCCGTCGCCGCCATTGAGGATGTCGTCGCCGGAAATCCCTCGATGGAGTCGTTCCCGGCGCCCCCGCTGATGGTGTCGTTACCGCCACGCCCATTGATGCCGTCGTTGCCGGAGCCGGTGATGATGGTGTCGTTCCCCGGACCGCCGATGATGCTGTCGTTCCCACCGTTCCCGAAAATGGTGTGGGGGAGCGGGTTGTTCCGACAATCAATGAAGTCATTTCCGGCGGTCCCTATGATGAACGCGCCGAGGTGCACTACGCCCGGACTGAGGATGCACCCCGTCCCGCCATGAGCCGATGCCGGCCCGGAGCCGACGAATATCCCGATGACGATTGCGAATACGGCCAGGGCCGGAGCCCTCCGCACGTTGTTCATTGGCGATCTCCTCCGTATGTCCGCCCATACGGTACAACCGCCCTCCAGTGACCGCTGCATTGGAGCATTTGTGCTTCGAAACATCTCCGCACGAACCCGAAGACAGAAGCTCAACAAGACGGCCGCGTCCACAGCCGCGACGCCTTCGCGGGCTCAGCGGCGAGCGTCGATCGCCGTACAACGCTGCGAATCCGGCAGATCGGAGATCGCGTCGTCCGCCATCGATCCCACTGTGTCACGCGAGTTTCACTCGGGCTCGAACCCGCATTGTCGAACCCGCCAGCCTTCAGCGGAAACCGGCCGCCGTCGACACCGACGCGAACGGTAGGGGGTCACTTCCCGCCCCGGGCGACTCGAAGGCTGAGTACCAGCGTGCTCCATCGCCCGCTGCCGGAGGTGCTTCGACAGGCCGGCACCGCCTCTGACCAGGAACTCTTGTCTCCGAGGAGTGCGGAGTGGAGACGGTGGGAGTCGCACCCACGACCTTCTGCTCGCAAAGTAGGACTCGCCGCCTCGCCGACCAGGGCGTTGACGCGCGGAGGGCGACGGCGCCGATCTCTTCGAGCGCAGCCGCAAGCCAGGCGGCTCCCTGCTGGCCGGCCCGTGGAGCGGTCGGCCCCAGCACGCACAGCCGGCGCTCGACGGCCGTATGGCCCCGTTCTGCCTTCCGGACGTTCGACTTGGCTCGCGTTCAGCACCTCGCCGGTGGGCAGCAGGGTGACCAGGCGCTGCGGGCTGTGGCCCGCGCACAGAGCGTTGCTCGCCTGGGAGATCGTGCCGACGTGGGCCGCAACAACACGGCGCCGGCGACCAGACGGGGGGTACCCGGTCGGTGAAGTGACGCTTGCCGGGCTTACCGACGATTACGGATGACGTCAAAACCAGGGTCGCGATGTGCAAACCCAAGATCGCTTCGCCATGGGCGACGGCCCGCAACGCCCGCACACCTTCGTCTGCTCCGGCGCTGCTGAGCAGATAGCCGCGAACGCACGCACACACAGCGGCGAAATACGGAGTCGTCGTCATCGAACATCGGCACAGGCACCGCAGTGATGCGCAGGGCGCAGGCGATGGCCTGCCGGCCGGCGCTAGTGTCGGCGGGTCAGGTCGGATCCGTCCCTGATTGTCGTCAGTCGTCCTTCGCCGTGGGCGCACACGATGGTCGGAGGAAGGCGCCGAGCCGACAACAAGACAAGGCGGCCACGGCGCCCGTGATCCGGCCGGAGCGCCCCACGTCGGCGGCCTCGCAGAAGCTCAGCGGAGGAGCGCCGTGTTTGCCACGCCACCATCTTTCCAGACACGGTTGCACAGGTCGGATGACGGATCCCTTCGGGGACGGCCGCCAAGCTCTCCGCCAACCTCGTCCGGGGCCATCGCGATCGTCTCGCTCGGGGTTCCTCCTGCGGGAGCCGGTCGTCGGCTGCGGCCGGCACCTGACCGCCGTCACCGCTCACGGGCGCAGACGCTAGTGCGATGACCCTTCGGGGGCATGTGGCGGCCCGGCACTGGGGGTCGCCCACCACGGGATGCGGCGGAGCCCCCATGGCTTCGAGCGCGGTCCGAGCCCATGATCTACCCATGCTCGCCTACGTGCTGCTGGCCGTCGTCATCGTGTGCGTCGCCGCCGCAACAGTCGTCGGCAACCCAGCCCGGACGAAGGCGAGCCGTGGCCTGGCCGTGGCCGCACTGCTGGCGGCGGCCCTTGCTGCCGGGCCGATGTTCGCGCTGGTCTGGGACGACTCGGGGCTGGGTTTCGCACTTGCCGTAACC
>JBHENM010000059.1:0-5391 GCA_046262035.1 Acidimicrobiales bacterium
GTCGGGTAGCCCCAGCGCATTGCTGCGCCGGGGCCCCCTCAGAATCCGGCGTGCGACTTGCATCGCACCGGGCTCAAGCAGACCCTGAAGGGTCACGGGCCGGCAGAGGCGGCTGACTGGACCCGTTGTCAACGACGGGCATTGATCGTCGTTGACAGTGGGCATGTAGGAGACGGAGGGCGGCGGGATCATCCATCCTGCCGGGTGTGCGCTCGGCGGTAACCGCTTGCTTGCGGAGCGCCTTGCGGGTGTCCGTGAGCCACTGCTCCCATTCGGGGAGGCTTTGCGGCTCGTGGTCGGCGGCCAGCAGCCACCCGCCACACGCCGGGCAGCGCCCATGCTGCGCCTTGAGCAGGCGCAGGCTGACGCCGTCGAGAGGTGGCGAGCTTCGCCGTCGCCGCCTGGCCCAGTACTCGGCCAGGGTCGGATCGTCTGGAGACGCCCGGCCTGGCACCAACTGGTGACGGATGATCTTGGTCCAGCCGAACCTGAGCAGGTAGGCGCCGGTCTCCCGGTCGCCGAAGACCCACCGGTCACGCCTGGAATTGTTGAACCGGCCGAAGTACCGGTGGAACACCCAGTCCCTCGACTTATTCTGGTGGCCCCATTTGGCCCACTTGTAGGTGAGCTTCCACAGGTAATGGTCCAGCCGGTCGAAGACGTGGCTGGACACCACCGTCCGGTAGTAGGCCGACCATCCCCGGATGATCGGGTTCAGTCGTTGGATCACGGCCAAGGCGTTGGCCCCTCGCAGGGCGCGTATCTCAGCGGCGAGCCGTTCCCGGATCCGTCGCACTGCTGACTTGGACGGCTTGATCAGCAGCTTGTCCTGGTAGCGGCGGACGTTGAAGCCCAAGAAGTCGAAGCCGTCGTCGAGGTGCACGACTCTCGTCTTGTCCTCGTTGAAGACCAGGCCTCTTGGCGCCAGCCATGCCGCCAGCCGGGACTTGACCTGCTCGGCCTGATCCCGGCTGACGCAAAGTGCTACCAGGTCGTCTGCGTATCTCACCACCACGGGGCTGCCCGGCTTGGTCCAGCCGGCGGTGACGCCGGACTGGTGATACCGGACCCCGGCAGCCTCCTCCATCCCGTGCAGGGCAATGTTCAACAGCACCGGGGAGACCACCCCGCCTTGTGGGGTTCCCTCCTCGGTCGGGGCGAGGTGACCCTTCTCGACCACGCCCGCCTTCAGCCATCCCTCGACGGCTCCCCTGGCAGGGAAGTTGCCGAGCTGGGCGAGAAGGTAGGAGTGGTCGATGCGGTCGAACGCCGCCGCCAGGTCGGCGTCGAGCGCCCAGCGCCGCCTGGGGGACTTCCCGCAGGCGACCTTGTGGATGGACTCGATCGCGTCGTGGCAGCCACGACCCGGGCGGAAGCCGTAGGACTTCTGCTCGAAGCGTGCCTCCCACTCGGGTTCGAGAGCGTTGACCACCTGCGCCTGGCGCACGCGGTCCACGATCACGGGTATTCCGAGCGGGCGCTGTTTCCCGTTGGCCTTGGGCACGTACACCCGCTTGACGGGCCTGGGCTCCCACGGCCCGGAGAAGTGCTGCACCGAGGCAGCCAAGAAGGCCTTCCCCGGGGCGGTCACCACAACGGTGCCGTCGACGCCCGCCGTCTTGCGGCCAGCGTTCACCTCGGTCACCCGCCGCACGCTCAAAAGGGCGTTGGCTCGGGACCGAAGCATGAGCTTCTGCAGGTTGCGGACCCTTGCCAGGTCCCCTTCCCGTGATGCCGTGAAGATGCGTTGGCGTAGCCTCTCTACGTCGGCCTCCACCTGGCCCCAGTTGACCGAGTGCCAGTCGAGGTCTTCGCCGTCGGGTCCGTTCACCACGGCAAAACCGTGACGTCCAACTTGTCCGTCCGTTCCAGAGTCGTCTCTCACCGTCTCTCCACAGGTCCACCTGGCCACGTCAGCCCCCTTTCAGGTCGGGAACGAGCCCGTATCCGGCCAGTTATCCAAGACGACCGGCGGAGGGGCAGGCCGTAGTTGTCCCGGGTTCCTGTTGCCTTTCGGCCACCGGCGTTCGCTTCTTGGCCATCCTTTGCCCGCTGGGGGACTGGGCCTTCCTCACGGTCGGCTTACCGGACCTGTTGCCAGACCCGGACCCCAACGGGGTTGCCACGTTCCACACGCATGAGATGCGGCCGGGGAGGGCGCCCTCTCTACCCCGGAAGCTGTGGTGCCCGCACGGCCGACACGAAATCCCCGGCCGCCACACGCCGCCTTCCAACGGCCAGCTTCTATACCCCGGTGCTACGTCCCATCATCCGGGGGCTCCTCTAACGAGGCATCATCGAGGGTTCACGGTTGTTCACCCGTCCGGCCTTCCCCTCGCCTGCGGCCCCCGGATGGAGCGAGGACCCCTTGGGCTTCTCCCCCGAGCTTCAGACGCCGCCGTTGCCGGCGACGCATGTCAGGGTGGGGACAGGCGTTGGGCACTCGCCTGGACTACGTCACCATCTGCTGGTCCTCCTTCCTACGTAGCCACTCATCACGTGCGACTTCGTGTCGCACTCCCGTAAGGGGATCGTCTATCGGACGCCCTACTGGTCCGGGCGGGGCCTTCCGGGGTTTGGGTCGGTGTTGTCCCGTAAGACCCGCCCGGGTATCCGCTCGGTGACGGGGGGCCAAACGGTCAATCGTCATTTCGGTCCGTAGCGGTCGGCCAGAGCGGCCGCGGTTGGCGTCGACAGTCACAGCCCGAGCTGGGTGGCGGCGTTGTCGTCCCAGGCCTGGGCCACCCGCACGTACTGTCCGAGGGTGGCCAGGGAGCGGTGTCGGGTCTGGTGTGCGATGGCCCGGTCCGACGCTCCCCGGAGGTGGGCGTAGGTCACGAACCCGGCCCGCAGGCTGTGGGCCGAGTAGGCGGCCGGGTCGAGACCGGCCCGCGCCGCGGCCGCCTGGACGAGCACGTTGATCGACGAGGGGTTCATGGCCCGGGATCCGGCGCGGTTGCCGGTGGAGACGGCCCGGAAGACAGGCCCCTCGGTGATGTCCGCGGCGCTGAGCCAGGCCTCGAGGGACGTGACCGGGCAGCGGCCGGCCATGCGGGCTCGGGGGAGCACGGCCAGCTCGGCCCGCTCGGCGGTCTGGTTGGTCTTGGAGCGGGCGATGGCCAGCACCAGGCCGTTGGGGTGCTCGGCGACCTCCTCGACGGTGAGGGCGGCGAGCTCGGAGCGGCGAAGGGCGGCCACGAACCCGACGAGGAGCAGGGCCCGGTCCCGGAGGCCGGCCAGGTCGGGCTCGGGCGGGCGCTTTGCCGCCTTCCAGGTCCTCGTGGTCGGGCAGCGGTCGACCACGTCCCACAGCTCGGGGGGCATGAGGGGGGAGGACTGCTCGGGCGGGGCGCCGTGGGTGCGCCGGATGCCCTCCCACACGGCGATGACCCGGGCGGCGGCGGTGGGGTCGGGGAGGTCGCGCATGCGATGGACGAAGCGGATCCCCGACAGCCGCCGGCTCATGGTGCCCACCTTGGCCCCGCAGCCGGCCAGGAAGGTGAGGTAGCGGCTGATCCCCTCGGCGCTGGCCGGCATGGCCGGATAGCCCTGGGCCCGGGCCCAGGCGCACCATTCGGCCCAGTCCGAGCGGTAGCCGCGCAGCGTGTTAGCCGCCCGGGCGGCGGCCACGTAGGCCGCCTCGTCGGAGCTCAGGGCGGCCACGTCGACCACCTGCAGCGGATCGGAGGAGGTGGCGGGGGTCAGCTCGAGGCCCATTCCGGCAGCCTAGCTGCTACACGCGATAATGCACCGAATCGCGTGTAACTCAAGAGGGCCGTCGCCCTACGACCCCACCTCGGCACGAAGTTGTCGCAGCGCGGCCATTGAGGCGCGGGTGAGATCGCGGCGCCACACGTCGGGGTAACCGCACGCGCCCAGCTCGACGCAGATCGCCTCGCGCATGATTCGGTCGCCGATCTCGACGAGCGGGCCGCAATACGCGGACCCGAGCTGCTCGTAGACGAGATTCGGCGACCCGAGGGCGTGCACGACAGCGTTCCGGGCGTCCGCTAGCTCCCCATACCAGTGCTCGATTGCGCTGACGTGGGCTTGCTCCTTGGCCCCGGAGCGATTGGTCCAGGTGCGGGTGAACATCGGTTCGTTGGGGCTCCAGAGAAGGTCGTCGATGCCGAGGCCCTCGCCCTCCTGGGACATGGCACCGCAGAAGAGATCCCGCAGCCGGGCGGCCGCGACATGGCTCATTCGCGTCTCCCCGGTCAGGGCCTCGCTGGCCGTCTTCAGAAACACGAGCTGATCGCTCTCCGAGAGGCTCGCCGTGTTGAGCCAGCTCTTGGTCACCCAGTGCATTGCAACGGTGATCCGCCCGGCCCGATCGGCGTGCTCCGCAGCCGGGTGCAGCAGCGTGTCGTACGCCGCGGCCAGGAGGTCTTCGTCGAGGCGGACCCCGAACGGAAGGTGCAGCTCCAGTGGAGCCGGGATGCTGAAGTCGTCATCGGCGACGCTGTAGCCCCCGGCGAGCGCTCGGACCCGCCGCCCGCGTTCGAGCGTGATGGTGCCGTCGGCCAGATTCAATGGCTGGACCCAGAGGTCGGCGTTGTCCGCGGTGGCCACGTTCCAACTCTGTGCCCCGGGCGTCCACCATGGGTTCGAGTCGATCGTGGCGAACGACACCGCTTGATGAAGAGCTCGATGCTCGGCGGCCGTAGGGGGCTGGCCGTCGACGCCGCTACCGACACGCGCCAAGAGGGACGGGTTCTCCACGCGGCCGCCGCTGGGCGTGGTGAAGCCGCCGAGGAACTGGCGCACCCGCGCCTCGAAGCCCTCGATGGCCCACGGCCCGTCGTATGCCCGGAGGGGCCCAAGCCACCACTCGCCGAACTCGACGGCCTTCATCATGGGCAGGTAGGGAAAGCAGATCACGACTGGGTGGTCCGACATGGTCGTCCGATTATGGGACGCCAGCCGGCTCTACGTCCGCGATTAGTTCGATCAGCTCCCGGGGTGGACGGCCCTTGAGTGTGCCGGATCACCCCCCGTCAACGGAGTGGATGGTCGGACCGCCTATACGGGACGGTCTAGGACCCGCCCACCAGCACGGCGGGCGGCAGCGCGAGGGCGAGGGAGTCGTCCCGGTCAGCGATCCTGCAACGGGACGACCGGGCCGTCGGTCCCAGCGAACGATCGGCAGGCGCAGATGCGTCAGCAGGCGTTCCGGCTGCGGGACCTCCCGGTCACCGTTCGGGTTGCGGGACAGCTTCCGGCTGGCGCTCTAACCTTCATGAGACAACGACCCCAGACAAGGAGCAATCGTGACTGAAACGGCGGCAGGAAACGACGTCGGGGCATCGAAGGCGAATTCCGAGACGGCGGTAGCAACCGGAAGAGCGGGGCGCCGGAGGGCACACGCCGTCTGGGAGATCACTCTCCGTT
>JBHENM010000060.1:0-21539 GCA_046262035.1 Acidimicrobiales bacterium
CTGGTGGCGTCGGGCGTGAACGCCACCGTGCGTCGCAATCGGGGTACCGCAATCGACGCCGCCTGCGGCCAGCTCGCCGCTCGCCAGGCATAACTGCGTCGCGACCCTCCTGCCTGCAAGACTGTCGAAATGGGCATGGAACGTCGAAGATGGCTGAACCCGGCGCAGCCGCAGACCCTGCAGATCGCCGTCTTCCTGCTGTACATCAACGCCGCCTTCGCCACCTTCGACATGTTCCGCCTGAGCTTCTTCCCCCTCATCGGCATCGCCCTGGTGGTGGGGGGCATCCTCGGAGGGTTCGGCATCGCCAACGAGCGCAAGTGGGGCTACGGCCTGGGCGTGGCCATGGCCTTCCTCCCCTTCGCCTACCGCTTCTGGCGGGACGGCAACCCCCTGACCTCAAACATCCTCAGCCTCATGTTCGAGATCGCCCTGGTGGCCCTCCTCCTCCACCCCCAGAGCCGCGACTACCAGCGCATCTGGTTCAAGTAGCAGGCGGTCGGTTCGAGACGCGACAGATGCGCCTCGGCGGCACACCCTCGCCGTATCGTTCGCCGCGCCCCTTTGTTAACCTGAGACCATGACCCGGCCTGCGAGAGTCGTCGATGTCGAAGACATGGGCGACTTCCGGCTGCGCCTGACCTTTTCCGACGGCCTGGTGCGTGAGCTCGACTTCGACGGCGTACTGGAGGGTGGCGTCTTCGAGCCGCTCAGGAGTCGGGCACTGTTCGTACAGGTATCAGTGGACGCCGTCGCCGGCACGATCACCTGGCCCAAGGGAGTCGACCTCGATCCCGACGTTCTCCACGGTGACTACACCCCTGCGAGCGGCCGGAGTCCCGTTGTGCTGAAGGAGTACCACCTCCGTCCGACCGGCTGAAAGCGGCCCGTTCGGCGAAGGCATAACCACCTGCCTGAGCGAATGCGGCCCGCTCGGGCCCAGCCTCAGAAGCTCACCCGGACGGCGGTGGCTCGCAGCACGGGGCTGCCGCCGTCGGCCATGCTGCGCTCGTAGAAGACCACGGCGCCGCCCGATTTGGCCGGGACGTGGAAATCGATCTGGCCGGAGAACGGCCCCAGCTCGTCGCCCCGGCCGGTTACGAAGCTCCGGCCCAGCGTCTGGCCGTAGGTCATCCCGTCCTCGCGGACCTCGACCGTGACTGTTCCCTCGAACACGTGGGCCCGGCCGCTGACCGAGACCGGCGAACTGATCCTCGGAATGCCGTGGAAGGGGTTGTCCACCAGTATCTGGGGCGACGAGGCCCGGACGACGGTCCAGGGCCCGTCATCCCCGTGAGCGCCGAGCTGGCTCAGCTCGATCACGGTGGTGGGCTGAGGGTCGGGCAGAACCCGGCCGCCCTCGCCCCTCCCGAAACCGACCGGCACCTGACCCATCCCCGGGGCCACAGACCGGAAACCGAACGTGGTCGGGCTGGTGATGCCGAGGTACTGGTCGGCGAAAGCCCGGGCCGTCACCACCGGGTCGCGGTAAGTCCCGTCGCCTCCGGCGGCGTAGGCATCCAGCTCGGCCGACGTGGCGAAGGGCCAGATTCCGGCGAACGTTTCGGCGGCCGGGGGCGGGCTCCCGTCGCCCAGGTGCTCGGCGTAGCTGTCGCAGCTCACAGGCCGGTCCACGACCACACCGTCCCCCGACAGGACCTCAACCAGCTCCCCGTCGAGGGCGAACCGCACTCCGGTCACCGAGGGGAAGGCGTCCAGGGTGCACGCCACCTGGGCCAGACGGAGGGTGAGGCCGAGGCCTCCGCCGCCGGACTCGAAGGCCCGGGACAGGTCCACCCGGGCGGTGCCGTCATTGATCACAAGGTCCCGGAACTGGGTGGCGGCGGGGATGGCGGTGGCCAGGCCGGCAGCCCGCTCGTCGGCGTTGGGCCCGCCCAGCAGGGCCTTGACCGCCTCGGCGCCGATGCGCGTGACCTTGGGGACGGCTCGGTTGACCCGCTCGAGCCGCTCACCGCGGATGAAGTACAGGGCAACCTGGGTCGTGGGCCCGGCCGGCGATCCGACCTCGGCCTCGGAGGCGCCGGTACCGCCGCCGCCGGTCGTGCTCTCGGTCCCGCCCGCCGCCCCGGGCACGGTCGTGGTCGTGGCCCGGCGGGGGACGGTTCCCGCACCCACGGGCCCCGTGCCTCCGGACCCGCATCCGGCCAGGACGAGCCCGGCCAGCGCCGCCATGGCCGCCGCCAGCCGTCCGTTCCTGCTCATCTCCGTCTCCTCGGCTTGGAAGTGGGACCAGCGTGAGCGGCGCTTGTCTCCGAGGCATCGCCAGCCGGTAACGATTCGGCAACGGCGGCGGCCGACGGGGCGGGAGGAGGAACATCGGGAGGCGCCCAGCGTCGGGGAAGGGTGCACGTGAAGGTGGCGCCTCGGCCGGGTTCGCTGGAGACGGTCAGGTCGCCGCCGTGGAGCCGGGCGTTCTCCCGGGCGATGGCCAGGCCCAGACCGCTACCCCCTCCCCGCGAGCGGGAGGGGTCGGCCTTGTAGAACCGGTCGAAGACGTTGGCCAGGTCGTCGGGAGGGATGCCCCGACCGCCATCGGTCACGGTCATGGTCACCTCGCCGGCCGTGCCCCGAACCTCGACCCGCACGGGCGGGCCGCCGTGTTCGATGGCGTTGCCCACCAGGTTCCCGACCACGGCGTCGAGGCGGCGCGGGTCGGCGTAGGTGGTGGTGTCGGGACCGACATCGACCTCCACCCGTCCCGTCCAGCCCCTGAGGTCGAGGGCGCCCGCCACCAGCCGGCGCAGGTCGACCGGCTCCCAGCTCATGGCCGCGGCGTGGGCGTCGAAGCGGGAGATCTCCATGAGGTCCTCCACCATGGAGGCCAGCCGCCTCGACTCCACCACGAGCAGCCGGGCGGCGCGCCGGCCGGCGTCGTTGAGTCCGCCGGTGTTGGCCTCCAGCACGTCGGCCGCGGTGTTGAGGGCGGTGAGGGGGGTGCGGAGCTCGTGGGAGACGTCGGACACGAACCGCCGGTGACTGGCCTCCAGCGTGCGCAACTCCCCCACCGTGCGCTCCAGCGCATCGGCCATCTGGTTGAAGGCCCGGGCCAGCTCGGTGAACTCGTCCCTGCCCTCCTCGGGAAGCCGGGTACCCAACAGCCCCACGGCCATCCGGTGGGCGGCGAGGCGCGCCCGCCGCAGCGGCCGTAGCAGGCCCCGGGCGGCCAGCACCCCGACCAGGGCCGACAGGAGGACGAACCCCGATCCCGCCCCCGCCAGCACGTTGCGCAGCAGCTCCAGGTCGGCCACCTCGTCGGACAGGGAGAAGAACAGGAACAGGCTGGGCCCGTCCGGGAGGGTGCCTCCCGCGACCACGTAATCGCCCCGACCGGAGCCCGTGCGAAGGGACACCAGGCGGCCGTCGGCGGCCGCCTCGGCGAGCTGCGGCGGGACCGACGCCGCCGACAGGGAGACGGACGTGCTCTCGTATGTCCCGTCCCGAGCCACGGCCACTACGTCGGCGTCGCCCGCGTCGGCCAGCTCGGTCAGCCGCACCCGGGCTTCCTCCAGGCTGGCGGGAGGCGGGGCGTTGACCAGGTCGTTCAGCGCAGTTCTCGCGTCGCGGACGGCGGCCTCGGTGGCCCGGTCCAGCACCGCGTCCCGCACCAGGGCGTAGGAGGTGACGGCGAGGGCGGCGGCGGTGAGGGCGGCGACGAGGGCGAAGGTCATGACCAGCCTCGCCCTCAGCCCCCTCATCGGGCCACCGCCTTCGGCGGCTGCCCCGCTGAGCGGGGCACTGTGTTCATGGTTCGCTCGCCGCTGGCTCGCTCACTGGCTGGCTACCCGCTCAGGGGGCCGCTCGGGCCCGGCACCAGCTTGTAGCCCACCCCCCGGACGGTCTGGATCAGGGTGGGGCGGGCGGCGTCGGCCTCCACCTTGGCCCGCAGCCTCTGCACGCACACGTCCACCAGACGGGAGTCGCCCAGGTAGTCGTAGTCCCAGACCTGCTGGAGGAGTAGGGCCCGGGTGAACACCTGCCCCGGCCGCCGGACCAGCTCGTAGAGCAGTCGGAACTCGGTGGGCGTGACGTGGACCTCGACCCCCTGCTTGGTGACGGTCATGGCCGTGGGGTCCACTACCAGGTCGCCCAGGTTCACGGCCCTGGCCTCGGGCTGGCGGGACTGGCGACGCAGCACGGCCTTCACCCGGGCCAGGAGGACCCGGGTCTCAAAGGGCTTGGTCACGTAGTCGTCGGCCCCCGACTCCAGGCCGACGACCACGTCGAAGGGGTCGGAGCGGGCCGTGAGCATGACGATGGGAACCTGGTCCTCCCGGCGGATCTGGCGGCACACCTCGAAGCCGTCGGTGCCGGGAAGCATGACGTCGAGGAGGATCAGGTCGGGGTGGAACTGGCGCCAGCGACTGAGGGCCTCCTCGCCCGAGACCGCGGTCTCCACCCGGTGGCCGGCGCCCTCGAGGGCCAGGGCCACCGCTTCCCGCACGGAGGCGTCGTCCTCCACCAACAAGATGGAACCCACAGGGGGATTGTCCCCCATCGGAGTGGCACGAGCGCGTTTACGGAAAAGGGTTGCCGGCCCCCTTTGTTAGGGATACCTTAGGGATGTGCTTAGGGTAACCGACCAGACGGCTACTCCGGTCCGTCACGGGGCGCTGCCCGTCGCCGGGATGCGGCGGGTGCGCTGGGTACGGGTCGTGGTCCGCCCGGGAGGACGAGCCCGCTGTCAGGCCGTCGGCACCGGGCACCGCCTGCCGACCGTCCGGGAGGTGTCCCTCGAAGCGGCGCTGGAGATGGCCGCCGGCGGCGTGCCTCTGGTCATCCGCTCGGCCAACGGCCAGCCACCGGCCGCCTCGGCCGAGAACTGAGCAGGCTCGTGTTCATTTGCCACTGCCGCAAGGTGACCGACCGCCACGTCTGCGCGGCCATCGAAGCCGGTGCCTGCGACCCGGATTCGCTGGCCACCCGCTGCGGCGCCGGTACCGGCTGCGGCGGCTGCGTCCCCGCCCTGCGGGCCCTGCTGGCCTGCTATGGCCTGGTGCACGAAGTCTCGGCCTAGGGTGCGCCCGTGAGAGGTAACGAGACGGTCATCGAGCTGCTCAACGACGTGCTGACGGCCGAGCTCACGGCCATCAACCAGTACTTCCTCGACGCCAAGATGTGCGAGAACTGGGGCTACGGGCGCCTGGCCGACCACATCCGCAAGGACTCGATCGACGAGATGGGCGACGCCGAGAAGCTGATCGACCGCATCCTCTACCTCGACGGGCTCCCCAACCTCCAGCGGCTCGGCGCGGTGCGGGTAGGTGAAACCGTCCCCGAGAAGCTCACCCTGGCCCTGGCCTTGGAGACGGAAGCCATCGACCGGCTCAACCGGGGAATCCCGGTGTGCCTCGAGCACGGCGACAACGGCAGCCGGGAGCTGCTGGAGGGCATCCTGGCCGGCGAGGAGGAGCACGCCGACTGGTTGGAGACGCAGCTCGAGCTGATCCGTCAGATCGGAGAGGCCCACTACCTCGCCCAGCAGGTACGGGAGTAGCGCCCTCACCCGGCGGGGAAGACGACCGCCTCGCCGTGGCACGAAACTGAAACCCGGGCCCCGGCCTCCGGCACCCCTCCGCTGAGGATCCGCGCCATCAGGCGCGTGCCGTCCCCGAGCTCCACCCAGACCAGGGAGTCGTGCCCGTGGTACTCCCGGCGCTCGACGGTGCCGGCCACTCCCCCCGTCGCCTCCCCCAACACGACCTGCTCGGGGCGCACGACCACCTTGACCGCGACGCCCGAGTCGTGAGGCTGGGCCCCGGCCACGGCCACGGGCATCGTCCCGAGGGCGCACTTCACCAGCCCCGGCTCGACCATGTCCCCATCCAGCACGTTGGCGCTGCCCACGAACCCGGCCACCCACGCGTCGGCCGGGTGCCGGTAGACCTCGGCGGGGGCGGCGTGCTGGACGATGCGGCCGGAGCGCATGACGGCCACGCTGTCGGCGATGGACAGGGCCTCATCCTGGTCGTGGGTCACAAGCAGGGCGGTCTGGCCCGCGGCCCGCAGGATGGCGGCGATCTCCACTCGCAGGCCGGCCCGTAGGGTGGCGTCGAGGCTGGCGAAGGGCTCGTCCAGCAGCACCACCGATGGCTCCGGCGCCAGCGCCCGAGCCAGGGCCACCCGTTGCTGCTGCCCGCCCGACAGCTCGTGGGGCATGCGGTTGCCCAGCCCGGGGAGCCCGCACAGCTCGAGCATGGCCGCCACCCGGGGTGACAGGCCGGCGCGGCCCCCACGACCCAGGCCGTAGGCCACGTTGGCGGCCACGCTCAGGTGAGGGAACAGGGCCTGCTCCTGGGGGACGATCCCCGCCCTGCGGCGCTCGGGGGGGACGTGCACGCCGGGCCCGGCCACCACCTGCCCCTTTATCGACACCGTCCCCGCGTCGGGCCGCTCGAACCCGGCGATCACCCGCAGGAGGGTGGACTTGCCGCATCCGGACGGCCCCAGGATGGCGGTCAGGGAGCCGGGGGCAACCACCACGTCGGCCCCGTCCAGGGCCAGCACCGGACCGAAGGACTTGGTCACGCCGGCGCACTCGAGGGCGTTCACCGGATCCCCTCGGCGCCGATGCGCCGGGACAGCAACCACGTGGGGACGGCGGCCACGGCCACCAGGAGGAAGGCGGGCAGGGCGGCCTCCCCGTACGCCCCGGCCGACGTGGACGACCACACCCGGGTGGCGAGGGTGTCGAAGCCGGTGGGGCCCAGCAGCAGGGTGGCCGGCAACTCCTTCATGCACGTGAGGAACACCAGCGCTGCGCCGGCGGCCACACCCGGCGTCAGCAGGGGGACGGTGACGGTGCGGAACACGGAGAGCGGGCGCCGGCCGAGGGAGCGGGCCACCTCGTCGAGCACCACGGGGGCCTGGACCGCCGAGGCGTAGACGGCGCTGACGGCGAGGGGCAGGAACAGGACGAAGTAGGCGAAGACGAGCACGGGGAGCCGCTGGTAGAGAGGCCCGAGGCGGACCGAGAAGAACACCAGCGACAGGGCGATGACGATCCCCGGCAGGGCGTGGGCGAGGTAGGCCGAGCGCTCGACCACGGCGGCCATGCGGGACCGGTAACGGGCGGCCACCAGAGCGGCGGGCAGGGCCGCCACCGCCGTGATCGCGGCGCCCGCCAGCGAGGAGACGAGAGACCCGAAGGCGGCGTGGCGGAGCCGGGCGAGGTCGACGTCGAGCTGGGCCGCCTCCACCAGCCACCGCACCAGCGTGAGCGCAGGCACGCCGAGGGCCAGTACCGCCACCCCGATGGGCAGAGCCAGGGCCGGCCACCGCGCCCGCCCCAGGGCGATCGTGGGGGCACGGCGGTGGGCGCCGCGCCCGGTGTGGTAGCGGGCCCGGCCCCGCGTGCGAGCCTCGAGGGTGACGATGGCGAAGGTGAACACCAGCAGCAGGCAGCCGAGGATGACGGCCGGCGTGCGGTCGAAGCTGGCCTGGTAGGACTGGTAGATGATCCGGGTGAAGCTGTCGAAGCGCAGGATCGAAACCGCCCCGAAGTCCGACAGCACGTACAGGGCGACGAGGAGCGAGCCCGTGGCCGCCGCCGGCCGGAGCTGGCGGAGCGTCGCCCGGCGGAAGGCCCGCCCCGGCCCGTCACCCAGGGCCCGGGCCGTCTCCTCCAGGGCGGGGTCCATGCTGTCGAGGGCGGCGGCCACCGGCAGGTACACGTAGGGGTAGGAGATCACGGTGAGGACGAGCCAGGCGGCCCCGAACCCTTCCAGATCGGACACCGTCCCCACGTAGGCAAAGGCGGCGACGTAGCTGGGGATGGCCAGGGGCAGGGCCGCCACCACCTGCCACAACCTCCGTCCCGGCAGGTCGCACCGGACCGTTAGCCAGGCCAGGGCCACACCCAGGACCACGCTGGCGGCCGAGACGGCGGCCGCCAGCCCGAGACTGCGGGCCAGCAACCCCGCCGTCCGGTCGCTGAAGACGGTGTCCGTCACCGCCGCCCAGCCCCCTTCGCTGGCCCGCAGCAGCAGGTAGGCCACGGGGACGAGGGAGGCGACGGCCACGATCGCGGCCAGGCCCACCAGCACCACCGGCGGGCGGCCTCCCGCGGGCGCGGCCCTTCTCAGAGCAGGCCGGCCTCGCGGATCAGGTTCAGGGTCTGCTCCAGCGTGTCGAGGTCGGACAGGTCGATGTTGGGGCTCTGGATCTGGGTGAGGGACGGAAGACCCGGGGCCGTGGGCACGCCGGGGATCAGGGGGTACTCATAGGTCTTCTCGGCAAAGTACGCCTGCGCTGCAGGCGCCAGCAGGTAGTTCACGAAAGCGGCGGCCGACGCGGGGGCCTTGGTGCTCTTCAGGATGCCGGCCCCGGCCACGTTGATCAGGGCCCCGGGATCCCCGTTGGTGGTGAAGCCGTTCTTGACCACGACCTTGTCCTGGCCCACGGCCGCAGCCCGCTCGTACCGGTAGTAGTGGTTGACCAGCCCGAGGTCGACCTGGCCCTCGTCGACGGCGGTCACGACCGGCCCGTTGCCGGGGAAGGTCTGGGGCTCGTTGGCCTTGAGCCCCGTCAACCACTCCTTGGTCCGGGCTTCGCCGGCCTGCACCCTCATGGCGGTCACGAAGGACTGGAAGGAGGCGTTGGTGGGAGCGAAGCCGATCCGGCCCTTCCACTTCGGGTCGGTCAGGGCGAACACGCTCTTGGGGACCTCGGCCTCCGGCACCTTCTGGGGGTTGTAGGCGATCACCCGGGCCCGGCCGGACACGCCCACCCACGTGTTGTCCTTGGCCCGGTACTTGGCCTCGACGACCTGGACGGCCTCGGCCGGAGCGGTTCCCAGCAGCCCTCGCTTGGAGAGGGCGCCGAGGGCACCCGCGTCCTGGGAGAAGAACACGTCCGCCGGCGACCGGGAGCCCTCCTCGATGAGCTGGGCCGCCAGCGCCGAGCTGTCGGCGTAGCGGACGTCGACCTCGATGCCGGTGTCGCGCGTGAACTGCTCCAGCAGCGGCGCCACCAGCCTCTCGCTGCGACCCGAGTACACCGTGACCTTCTTGGGGCCGGAGTCTACCGATGTGGCCGCCCCGCCCTGGCCCGCGGACTCGTCGTCACTGTCGGAACCGCAGGCGACAGCTAGCAAGGAGAAGAGCAAGCCGGCCACCACCAGCCGTCTGCGGAACTGCGTCACTGGGTACCTCCGTGGATCTTAGGTATGCCTAACAATGGGATGTAACCACACCTTAGGCAGGCCCCGCCACTCCGATTCAGGGCCGACTGCCCCCGTCCTGAGCCACCCCGCAGCGGGGACAACGCTCGTAGGCGCGCGACGTGGTCCTCCCGCAGCCTGAGCACCGGAGCACGGTCAGCTGGCCGCGTCGTAACCGGGACAGGGCCGACCAGAGCATCCCACCCACCGCCACGACCATCAGCACCTCGAGCAGGTCGCGCACGAGGGGCGGCATGGCCAGAGTCTGGCCGAGGACATGACCGGCCGAAGGCAGCGTCCTCTGCCAGGATGAGCCGGTGAAGTCCCCAGGCGGCCGGTGGATGCTCGCGGCCGGGCTCCTCGCCGTCCTGCTGCTGTCGGCCACCACCGGCGGTGGCGGTGCCACCGACGAGCACGCCGGGGCCCTCACCGTCGGCCCCGTCCCGAGACCACCCGTGGTGGAAACGCCCCCTCCCGCAGGGCGGCAGGTGGATCACCTGGCCCTGCCTGCGGCGCTGGCCGCCGCCGGGCTCGACGTGGGGCCGGGGACGGGCATCTACGCCGCCCGCGTGAAGCGGGTGGACGGGGCCCTCCGCTACGACGAGTTCGACGCCGGGGCGGGGGCCGTCGATACCAGTTTCTGGCCGGCGTCGACGGTCAAGCTGGCCGTGGCCGTGGGCACCCTCGAGTTCCTGGCCGATCTGGGCTTCAGCGGGGAAGTGGAGGTTGTCACCGAGGGCCAGACCTTCGTCGTCGCCGACCTCATTCAGGAGGCGATCCGGGACAGCTCCAACGAGGCCTACGACCTGCTCCTGCAGATCGTCGGCGTGGACTGGCTCAACACCCACTTCTTCACCGCTGGCAACGGGTTGGGGAACACCGTGGTCCAGCGCTCGTACGCCGGGTGGCCGGTGCGGTGGTCTCCGGCCATGACCTTCACCCAGGGCGACCTGACCCTGGAGCTCCCCGAGCGCGAGGCCACCGGCACCTACGCCTGCCCCGACGAGGGGAACTGCTCCACTCTGCTCGAGCTGAGCGAGTCGATCCGCCGGATCGTCCTGGCCGACGAGATCCCGCGATCCGAGAGGTTCGCCATCTCCCACGCCGACACCTCGCGCCTGCGCCAGGCCCTGCTCGAGACCGACGGTTTCATCGGAGCTGGTGCGGCGGCGGCCGTGGGCCAGGACGCCCGCGTCTTCAGCAAGCCGGGCGAGTCTCCCGACGATCAGTGCGTGGACTCGGCCCTCGTGGCCCCCGCCGACGGGAGTCGCTACCTCGTGTCCGTGTTCATGCCCGCCGACGGCCTGGACTGCGCCACCGTGACCCGGGTGACGCAAGCGACCCTCTCCTTCCTCAGCGGGCCGCCCCGTTAGCCGCCAGACCGACCCCCATTAACCTCCGGCGGATGAACCGGCTCGCGCAGGAGACCAGTCCCTACCTCCAGCAGCACAAGGACAACCCGGTCGAGTGGTACCCGTGGGGCGAGGAGGCGTTCTCCCGGGCCCGGGCCGAGGACAAGCCCATCCTGCTGTCGGTGGGCTACGCCGCCTGCCACTGGTGCCACGTGATGGCCCATGAGTCCTTCGAGAACGACGACACGGCCCGGGTGATGAACGAACTGTTCGTGAACGTCAAGGTCGACCGGGAGGAGCGACCCGACGTGGACGCCGTCTACATGGAGGCGGTGCAGGCCATGACCAGCCACGGCGGCTGGCCCATGACCGTGTGGCTCACCCCCGACGGCCGGCCCTTCTACGGCGGCACCTACTTCCCCGACCGGCCCCGCTCGGGCATGCCCGCCTTCACCCAGGTGTGCCAGGCCGTGGCCGAAGCGTGGAAGGAACGGCGGGAGGAGATTCTCGACCAGGCCAGCCGCCTGACGGGGACGCTGCAGGCGGCGGCCGAGTTCACCCCGGCCGACGAGAGCCTGCCCTCGCGCCAGGCCGTGGACGAGGCCGTGGCCCGCCTGGCCGACCGCTTCGACGCCGAGTGGGGCGGGTTCGGCGGGGCACCCAAGTTCCCCCAGCCCGACCTGTACGAGCTCGCCCTCCGGGCCCACGCCCGCACCGGGGACCCCGCCACCATGGCCATGGTCACCACCTCCCTCGACGCCATGGCTTCGGGCGGCATCTACGACCACCTGGGCGGCGGGTTCCACCGCTACTCCGTCGACCGGGTGTGGCTGGTTCCCCACTTCGAGAAGATGCTGTACGACCAGGCCCTCCTGGCCCGCGCCTACCTCCACGCCTGGCAGGTCACGGGCGAGGCGCGCTACCTCCAGGTCGCCAGCGAGACCATCGACTACGTGCGCCGGGACCTGCGCCACGCCGACGGCGGGTTCCTGTCCTCCGAGGACGCCGACTCCGAGGGCGTCGAGGGGAAGTTCTACGTCTGGCAGCAGGCCGAGCTCGTGGAGGTCCTGGGCCAGGACGCGCCGGCCGCCATCGAGTGGTGGGGGGTCACCCCGGCGGGGAACTTCGAGGGCGCCAACATCCTCAACCGTCCGACGCGGGGTGACCTCCTGCGCCCCGAGCCCGTGGAGGGCGCCCGCCAGACCCTGTTCGAGGTCCGCGAGAAGCGGATCCGGCCCGGACTCGACGACAAGGTCCTCACCGAGTGGAACGGCCTGTTCCTGGCCACCCTGGCCGAGGCCGCGGCCGCCACCGGCCGGGCCGACTGGCTGGCCGACGCCAAGGTCAACGCCGAGTTCCTGCTGGCCGAGCTGCGCCGGGACGACGGGCGCTGGCTGCGCTCGTGGCAGGGCGGCCAGAGCAGGCACCTGGCCTATGCCGCCGACTACGCCGCCCTCGTGGGCGCCTTCTGCCGGATGGCCGAGGCCACGGGCGAAGCCCGCTGGATCACCGAGGCCCGGACGACGGCCGACGCCCTCCTCGACCTCTTCTGGGACCCAGAGGTGGGCGGCCTCTACACCGCCGGCAACGACGCCGAGCAGCTCATCACCCGGGCCAAGGACCTGGTCGACAACGTCATCCCTTCGGCCAACGGGTCGGCGGCAGTGGCCCTCGTCCGCCTGGCCGCCCTCACCGGCGAGGAGCGGTACCGCGAGCGGGCGGAGGACATCCTGCGCCTGGTGGCCGAGCCCCTGGGCCGCCACCCGACGGCCTTCGCCCACCTGCTGGCCGCGGTGGACATGGTCGCTGCCCCCCTGACCGAAGTGGCGGTCATCGGCGACCGCCCCGACCTGGTGGCCACCGTCCAGTCCCGCTTCCTCCCCAACGCCGTCCTGGCCTGGGGGGAGCCCTACCCGTCGCCGCTGTTCGAGCAGCGGACCGACGGCCTGGCCTACGTGTGCCGCAACTACGCCTGCCAGCGCCCGACGGGCGACGTGGACGAGCTGGTGGCCCAGTTGGCCGAGTAGCGGGAGATCACCACCCGCCCCGGTGGACGACCTCCCCGGGCGGCCGGTGGCCCCGCGCCAGCGACGGCGACGGCTCATCGGGCCGCGGATAACCGACGGCGATCGCCCCGGTGGGGTCATATCGCTCGGGCACCCCGAACTCGGCCCGTACCGCCTCGGGGCGGAACACGCCGAAGAAGAGGGCCCCCAGGCCGGCGTCGACCGCGGTCAGCAGGACGAGGAGCGAGGCGAACCCGGCGTCCACGTGCCAGTAGGGCACCCGCCACCGTTCCGGGTCTCGATCGACCCAGCCCTTGTCGGGCTCGGCGTAGCGGTCGAGATAGGCCTGGCGGTCGGCGAAGGCCAGCACCAGTAGCGGCGCCCGCAGCAGTCCCGGCCACCGGAAGCCCTCCCGCTCGCCCACGGGAAGGGAGACGTCCCAGTAGCGCCCGGTTTGGTCAGGACCGTTCAGGACGAGAAGGTGGACCCCCTGGGTGAAGCCGGCGGAAGGCCCCCGCAGACCGTTGGCCACCAACCGGTCCACGATCTCCCGAGGGATTGAACGGTCGTCGAAGTTGCGCACCATCCGCCGCCGCCGCAGAACGGCTTCAAACTCCATAGAGCATCCACCATATGCAGACTGGGTTCAGGCACGATTCACCTCAATGCGAAACGCCACGGCGTACAGGTACGCACCGGGGATCGCGTTCGGAAACCCGGGCGGCACGCCCTACCGGGTTCTCATCGCCGGGACCGAGCTCCGCATGGTGGTCCTGGCCGTCGACGCCAGCGGCTGCATCGGCGTCGATCTCGACTCAGGGGCGTTCGTGCGTTCCATCCACCCGCCCATGCCCGAGGTCGTCCACGCCTTCGACGTGGTCTCCGGCGAGATCGAGGGCACGGTGGAACCGCCCGACGCGGCCCGGCCCGAAGCCGTCCTCCTCGCCGGCCCTCCTCAACCCGCAGGCGCCCTCACACCCCGACGGGCCGAGCGGCTTCTCGCCCCCCTGCACCATCCCCCGCAGCTCCCTCTCCTGGGCTTGCCGGGCAAGGCCGTCCCCTACTGGACCGTCGCCGGCGACCGCCCCTCGCTGGCCCTGGTCGACGTGCGCAACGAGCCCCGTCTTTTCTGGGGCTCGTACGGGCCCGAGTGCCACTTCAGCTGGCAGGGGGCGGCCCACGACCTGGCCCTGGCCGATCCCATGCTGGTGGCCCACATGGAGGCCCACGGCCTGTCCCGCCCGGCCCACGGCGACGTCCAGCGGCTACTGGGCTTCCGCACCCGGCGCCTGCTGGTCATGCTCACCCCGCCCGAGAACGGGTACTGCCACAAGGTGGTAGCCGCCCTGCTCCCCAGCGGCCGCTGAAGCGGGCCTGCCCTAGCGGGTAGCCAGGGGGGCCAGATCCTCGGCCATGGCCCAGCCGAAGACGATGAGGGAGTCACCCCGCACCCGGTCGATCCCCTCGAAGAACACCTGGACGTCGGCATCCGGCGTGCCGTTCACGTAATCGAGGATGCCGGGGTGCTCGCCGTTGCCCTCGACGGTGAACGTCCGGTCGTTGACCCTGCCCTCGGCGCCGAAGCGCTTGGCCAGCCGCCGGGCCCACGCCCGCTCCTCGCCCGTGGGCTTGTGGTCGGGACGGGGCACCACGTCCTCCAGGCGGCTGAACACGGTGTAGCCGCTGGAATCGGCCAGCCTGGCGGCCACGAGCACGTCCTCGTCGGGAAAGGCCAGGACGGCCCGGCGCAACTGCTCGCTGATCAGGGCGGTGAGGACCGCCTCGCGGCGGGGCACGGGTTTGACCGAAGCGAGGCCGATGAGCACGCACGGCGTGCCACCGATTCGCTCGAGGGTGCAGAAGGAGAAGCCGGCCAGCTTGCCGCCCTCCCGAGCCTGGGTTACCAGCACCCACTCGTCCCTGGCCTTGGACAGAAATCCGACATCGAAGCCGGCGGTTCCGTCGGTCGACGCGTCGACTCCGGAGATGTCGGCCATGTCCGAGAGCTCCGAGTCGCTGAGCGCAGTGCAGTCTTTGGTGTCGACTTGGATCGCCATTACGCCCACCAGCGTACTTCTCGGGAGCTGGAGGCGAGTAACCGCCCCCCTCCACGCCCGATTCTCAAACCACCAGACCGGCCGGACCGAGCAGCACCCGCAGCTCGGCGAACAGCCCGTTCCGCGAGTCGACCCGGAAATCGTCGGGGAGCCGGAGCACGGTCTGGTCCAGGTGCAGGAAGACGGGCGTGTCGCCCGGATGGTCCCGGAGAAGGCCCTTCAGGCGCCCCACCATGGTCTCGTTGAGCGTGCCCAGAGACAGCTTGATGCGCAGGGGCGCACTGTCGCTATCGGACAGATCGGGCCGGCGAACCTCCAGGCACACGATCTTGGCCGGCTCCTCCTTGAGGTCGAGCCGCCCCTTGACGCAGACCACGGCGTCCTCGGCCAGAAGAGCTCCGTGGTCGAGCATGGTCCGGGGGAAGACCATGACCTCGATGGCGGCGTCGAGGTCTTCCAGGGTGAACACGGCCATGAGGTCACCCCGCTTGGTGTACTTGCGGGAGAGGGCGGTGACCACGCCACCGACGCAGCGGCACTCGCCGTCCCGCAGCTCGCGGAACTCGGCGATGGTGCAGTCGGTGTGGCGGCGCAGGGCGGCGACCACCCCGAGAAGGGGGTGGCTGCTGACGTACAGGCCGAGCATCTCCTTCTCGAACGCCAGCTTTCGGGCGCCGTCGAACTCGCGGTCGCCGATGGTGATGCGCTCGTCGTGCAGCATGGCCCCGCCCTCCACCACCTCCCCGAACAGGCTCTGGATGCCGAGATCCTGCTCCCGGCGCCGGGCCAGGCATCCGTCGATGATGCGCTCGTAGACCTCGAGGAGAGCGAGGCGAGGATGGCCCAGCGAGTCGAAGGCCCCGGCCTTGATCAGCGACTCGATTGACCGCTTGTTGAGCACCATGGGATCGACCCGGTTGCAGAAGTCGTAGAAGTCGGGGAACGGCCCTCCCCGCTCCCGTTCGGCCACCATGAGGCCGACCAGCCCGGCGCCGACGTTCCGAACGGCCGCCATCCCGAACACGATGGTGCCCTTAAAAGCCTCTTTGGCGGCTTCGCGGCCTGGGCCGGCGGGCCCAGGCACAGCCTCTTTGGCGGCTTCGCCGCCTGGGCCGGCGGGCCCAGGCAGGGCCGTGAAGTCCGACGACGAGCGGTTGATGTCGGGGACGGTGACCGGGATCCGCCGGTTGCGGCACTCGGACAGGTAGACGGCGGTCTTGTCCTTGTCGTCCTTGACCGACGTGAGCAGGGCGGCGAGGTACTCCACCGGATGGTTGGCCTTCAACCACGCCGTCTGGTAGGCGATCATGCCGTAGGCGAAGGCGTGGCTCTTGTTGAAGGCGTAGTCGGCGAAGGGCTCGATGACGTCGAACAGCTTGGTGCCCAGGTCGGCTCCGTAGCCCTTGCGCTCGCACCCGGTCACGAACTTCTCCCGCTCCAGGGCGATGAGGGCGCGGATCTTCTTCCCGCACGCCTTGCGCAGGTTGTCCGCTTCCAGCAGCGAGTACCCGGCGAAGCGCTGGGCCACCTGCATCATCGACTCCTGGTAGATCATGAGCCCGTGGGTGTCGGCCAGCACTTCAGCCAGCTCGGGGTGGAGGCAGGTGACGGGCTTGCGGCCGTTCTTGCGGTCGGCGAAGTCGTTGTGCATGTTGGCGGCCATGGGCCCGGGCCGGTACAGGGCCACCAGGGCGGCGATGTCCTCGAAGCACGTGGGCGCCAGTGATCGCATGAGGGCCCGCATGGGCCCTCCCTCCAGCTGGAACACGCCGATGGAGTCGCCCTTGCGGAGCATCTCGAAGGTGGGCTCGTCGTCGAGGGGCACGTTGTCGATGCCGGGGCGGGTGCCCGTGCCCTCCTCGATCAGGTCGAGGGCCCGCTCGATGACGGTGAGGTTGCGCAGGCCCAGGAAGTCCATCTTGAGGAGCCCCAGGTCGGCCACGCCGCCCATCTCGTACTGGGTGACGACGGGTGCGTCGGCCGGGTTGCCGCCGGGCTCGGGCTTGCGCTGGATGGGCAGGTACTCGGTCAGCGGTTCCCGGGTGATGACCACGGCCGCGGCGTGGATGCCGTCCTGGCGACGAAGGCCCTCCAGGCCGCGGGCCACGTCGATCACCTTCTTGGCCTCGGGGTCGGCTTCGTACAGGCCCCGGAGCTCGGCCGCCATCTTCCAGCCGTCCTCGTGTCCGCTCACCTTGTCGAGGCAGGCGGCCAGAGGCGTGTCGCGGCCCATGACCAGGGGAGGCATGGCCTTGGCGATGCGGTCGCCCACGGCGTAGGGGTAGCCGAGCACGCGGGAGGCGTCGCGCACCGCGGCCCGGGCCTTGATGGTGGAGAAGGTGACGATCTGGGCCACGTGGTCCGACCCGTAGCGGTCGGAGGCGTAGCGGATCATCTCGCCCCGGTAGCGCTCGTCGAAGTCCATGTCGATGTCGGGCATCTCCTTGCGCCCGGCGTTGAGGAAGCGCTCGAAGATGAGCCCGTAGCGGATGGGGTCGAGCCCGACGATGAACAGGCAGTAGGCCACGCAGCAGCCGGCAGCCGAGCCCCGGCCCGGGCCGACGCGGATGCCCCGTGTGCGGGCGTAGCGAATGAGGTCCCAGACCACGAGGAAGTAGGTGGACAGGCCCATCTCCGCGATCACGCTCAGCTCGTGCTCGATGCGCTGGGCGATCTCGGCGGGAACGGGATCGCCGTAGCGGGCGCGGGCGCCCTCGGCCGTCAGGTGGCGGAGGTAGTCGTCGTCGGTGTCGAACCCCTCGGGAAGGGGGAACCGGGGCAGCTCGGGCTTGCCGAACTCGATCTCGACGCTGGCCCTCTCCGCGATGAGGAGGGTGTTGTCGCACGCCTCGGGGACCTCGCGGAACAGGTGGCGCATCTCGGCCGCCGTCTTCAGCCAGTGCTGGTCGCTCTCGAACCGGAACCGCTTGGGGTCGTCGATCGAGGCCCCGGTCTGCACGCACAGCAGGGCGTCGTGGGCCACGGCGTCGTCGTGGTGGGTGTAGTGGCTGTCGTTGGTGGCGAGCAGCGGGGCCCCGATGCGGCGGGCGATCTCCACCAGCTGGGGGTTGGTGCGGCGCTGGTGCTCCAGGCCGTGGTCCTGCAGCTCCACGAACAGGTTGCCCCGCCCGAAGATGTCCTGCAGGCGCCCGGCCACCACCGTGGCCCCCTCCACGTCCCCCCGCAGGAGAGCCTGGCAGACGACACCGCCGAGGCAGCCGGTGCTGGCGATGACCCCGTCGTGGTAGCGCTCGAGCAGCTCCCAGTCGACCCTGGGCTTGTACCAGTAGCCCTCGAGGTAGGCGGCCGACGACAGCTTGATGAGGTTGCGGTACCCGGCCGTGGTCTCGGCCAGGAGGGTGAGGTGGTAGTAGAGCTTGTCGCCCTCGGCCCCTTCGCCTCCGGTGTCGTCTAGCCGACCCCTGCGGAGGGGACGCTCGTGGCGGCTCTCGGCCGCCTGGTACGCCTCCGTACCCAGGACCGGGGTGACGCCCGCGGCCCGGGCGGCCCGGTAGAAGTCGAGAACGCCGTACATGTTGCCGTGGTCGGTGATGCCGATGGCCGGCTGACCGTCGGCGGCGGCGGCGGCGACCACCTCCCGCACCCGGCTGGCGCCGTCGAGCATGGAGAACTCGGTGTGCAGATGAAGGTGGGCGAAGCTGCTGCCCGCCGTCAACGAACGCAGCCCTTCCCCACGACCGGCTCCCTGACCACCGCTGCCTCCCCAGGCGGTCTGCAGTTTTGTCCACAGGGCCCTGTGGACAAGTTACAGACCTGTCATTCGAGACTAGCGTCCCGCGGCCCCGTCATCCAGCGTCCTCAGCCGAGACGCTGGCCGAGCAACTTCTGCACCACCTGGGGGTTGGCCTTGCCCTGCGAGGCCTTCATCACCTGTCCGACGAAGAAGCCCAGCAACGACGTCTTCCCGCTGCGGTACAGGTCGACCTTGTCGGGGTTGCCGGCCAGCACCTCGTCGACCATGGCCGCGATCTCCCCCTCGTCGCTCACCTGGGCCAGCCCGCGCTCGGCGACGATCCTCCGGGGGTCGCCGCCGCGTTCCGCCATCTCGGCCAGGACCTCCTTGGCCACAGGCCCGGTGATGGCGTCGGATCCCACGGCGGTGACGAGGGCGCCCAGCCCGGCCCCGCTGATGGGGGAGTCGGCGAGGGGCCGATCGCCGAGGGCCGAGGGAAGCTCGTTGATGACCCATCGGGCCACCGCCGCCGGCGGCGCCCCCTCGACGATCGCTGCGGCAAAGAGGTCGCCGGTGGCGCGATCGCCCGTCAGCAGGTCGGCGTCGGCTTCGGAGATCCCGTGTTGCGCCGGCCACTCGACGTACCGAGCCGCGAGCACCGGGTCCCTCGACCGGGCCTCGGCCCGGAAATCGGTGCGACTCCGCTTGGGCGGCCGGGTCTTGGCCTTGGCCGATTGCGCACGAGCCTCAGCCTCGGGCGGCGCTTCCGGCCGGGCCTGCCACGAGTCGCGGAGGGTGACGATCCGGTTGAGGACGGGCGCGCCCGGGCGCGAATCCTGGTCGAACACGAAGTATCCGATCCGCTCCAGCTGCCAGCGGCTGCCCGGCTCGGCCGCGGCCAGGCTCGGCTCGAGCATGGCGCCGCCGACGACCTGGAGGGAGTTCGGGTTGAGGTGGGCGCTCAGGTCACCCGCCCCCTGCTCGGGGTGGGGGACGGCGAACAGCCGGTCGTAGAGGCGGACTTCGGCCGGGACGGCGTGGCCGGCTGACACCCACTGGATCACGCCCCACACCTCGACGTCGGGCGGCGTCCGGCCCAGCGAGTCGGGCACGTGGCGGCAGCGCAGCTCGACGACCTCACCGTCCCGCTCGATCACCTCCTCGCACGTGATGCAGTAGCCGTGCCGGAGCCGCACCGTCCGCCCGGGCGCCAGCCGCTGGTAGCCCGCCGGTGGGTCCGCAGCAAAGTCGTCGCTGTCGATCAGGATCTCGCGCCCGAAAGGAAGGGCCCGCTCCCCCGGCTTGCCCACGTCGGGAGGAAAGTAGGGACCGGTCAGGTGCTCGACCTCACCCTCGGGCCACGACGTGATCGTCACCTTCAACGGCCGCAGCACGCCCAGAACCCGGGGGGCGACCCAGTTGAGGTCGTCGCGGACGCAGTACTCGAGCTTGCCGATGTCGACGGTCGAGTTGACCTTGGCCACGCCGATCAGGTCGGCGAAGGCGCGGATGGCCTCCGGCCGGTAGCCACGCCGGCGCATGCCGGCGATGGTCGGCATGCGGGGATCGTCCCAGCCGGCGACGTGACCGTCCTCCACGAGGAGGAGCAGCTTGCGCTTGCTCAGCACCGTGTAGTCGAGGTTCAGGCGAGCGAACTCGATCTGCTGAGGCCGGCCTGCGTGGCCCGAACGCAATGGACGGCCTGCCTGGCCCGAACGCAATGGACGGCCTGCGTGGCCCGAACGCAATGGACGGCCTGCGTGGCCCGAACGCATTGGACGGCTGGCCCCGTGGCGCTCCGACACCCGGGTGTGCTCGATCACCCAGTCGTACAGCTCGCGGTTGTTCTCGAATTCCAGGGTGCAGAGCGAGTGGGTGATGCCCTCGATGGCGTCGGAGAGGGGGTGGGCCCAGTCGTACATCGGGTAGATGGGCCAGGCGTCGCCTGTGCGGTCGTGGTGGGCGTGGCGGATCCGGTAGAGAAGCGGGTCGCGCATCTTCATGTTCGGGGCGGTGAGGTCGATCCGGGCTCGCAGCACACAGGCGCCGTCGGGCAGGTCGCCGGCCCGCATCTGCCGGAAACGGGCCAGGCTCTCCTCGGCGGTCCGGTCCCGGTAGGGCGACGGGCGGCCGGGTGCGCTGAGGCTTCCCCGGTACTCCTTGATCTCGTCCTCGCTCAGATCGTCCACGTAGGCCCTGCCCTCGACGATCAGGTCCTCGGCCAGGCCGTACATCTCCTCGAAGTAGTCGGACGCGAAGAGCGCCCGTTCCCCGAAGGTGAAGCCGAGCCACTGCACGTCGCGCTGGATGGACTCGACGTACTCGAGCTCCTCCTTGGCCGGGTTGGTGTCGTCGAATCGCAGGTTGCAGCGCGACCCGTACTGGAGGGCGATGCCGAAGTTGAGGCAGATCGACTTGGCGTGGCCTATGTGCAGGTAGCCGTTCGGCTCCGGCGGGAACCGCGTTAGCACTCGGCCGCCGTGCTTACCGGTGCGCAGGTCGTCCTCGATGATGTCGCGGATGAAATCGGCCCGGACGGGCGCTCCGGTGCCGTTCACGACTCACCATTCTACCGACGAGGTCGGACGGGCCCTGCTTGCGCTGAGTTGGAGATAGCCTTTCGGGGAGGCGGATCGGCGACGGAAAGGAGCGGCGGATGGCGAGCGACAAGCCCGAAGCCATCGTTCGGAAGTACTACGAGAAGGCGACCGAGGGTGACGCCAAGACGATCGACGATCTCCTGGCCGAGGACTTCGTGCTCCACTCCCCCATCAGTGATGAGCCCATTCGGGGCATCGAGGGGTTCAAGGCGATGATCGCCGCCTACCGGGCGGCGACGCCGGAGCTCAAGGTGAAGGTGCAGGACCTCAAGGTCGAGGGCGACACGGTGGTCACTCGTTGGTCGGCCCATTACAAGCACACGGGCGACTTCGACGGCCACGCCCCCACCGGCAAAGAGGGAGACATCAACGGGTCGGACACGATCCGCATCGTGGACGGAAAGATCGTCGAGGTGCGCAACAACCTCAACCTGGCGGACGCCGAGAGCCAGGTCGGGTTCAAGCCGAAGTTGAAGAAGAAGAGCTGACGGAGGACGAAGGAGATGGGCGGGCGGAGGTTCGCCAAGCCCGCGCTGGCCCTGGCCATCGTGACCCTCCTCGCAGTCGATGTGGTCGCCCTTACCAGGACGGATGGGACGACGGTCACGGTGAGCGAGGCGGTGCGGCGCTTTCAAGAGGCGCCCGACGTCGC
>JBHENM010000061.1:0-3344 GCA_046262035.1 Acidimicrobiales bacterium
GGGCGCCACCGGCGGCGAGAGGGTCGACCAAGGTGGGCTCGGTCCGATCGTCCCGCCGGAAGCCGTCGTGCTCGGCGAGGTCGGGAAGGGTGGGGTCTGACCTTGTCTCCATGTTTGTCTCCATGTCCCCAGCCAACGGCACTTTCCTGAGAACCGGCTGTGGCCCGGCCCCGAGGTGCCTGTGAACTTCGGCGGCGGACGGTAGGGCAGTTCGCCGGAAGGGTAGGAACGCCGCCGCAACGCTGGACCACTCCGAGGAGACACCCAACCATGCCTGACGTCTTCGCCCTGCTGTCCGAGGACCACCGGAAGGTGGAAGCCCTGTTCCAGGAGTTCGAGAGCTCCGGCGACCCCCAGGTGGCCCTGGAGATCTGCGGAGAACTCACCATCCACGCCGTCCTGGAGGAAGAGCTGGTCTATCCCGTCCTGGCGATCAAGATCGCCCGGGAGACGGCCGAGGAGGCCAGGCACGAGCACCAGGAGGCCAAGCAGCTGGTGTCTCAGATCGAAGCGGGGGTGGAGAACGGCGACGACATCTCCGGTCTCGTGCAGGAGCTGAAGGCGAGCGTGGAGCACCACGTGCAGGAAGAGGAGACCGAGATCTTCCCCAAGATGGAGGCCGAGCTCCCGACCCTCGTCGAGACGATGGGGGCCGACGTGGTCCAGCGCAAGCAGGAGCTGATGTCGAACATGGCTGACGCCATCGGCGGCTCGCAGCGGCCCAGCACCGTGGGCCAGAAGCCCATGAGCGGCTGATCTGGGGAGCCGCGCAGAAACGATGAGGCTCCCCGGGTACGCTTCCGTCGTCGAGTGAGTCAGGCGGAGGAGCAATCTGCCCAAGTTCGTCCCCGTCCTCCGCAGGGCTGAGGCCCGGGCCTCGGCCCTGCCGCGTGCACACCGGTTCAATGCCGCCCTCTATGCCTTCGCTCTGATGGGGCTGGGTCTGATCGCGGCCGAGGTCCGCCAAAACGACGGCGCCGACCGCCAGGTGCGATCGCTCCCACGGGTCGTCACCGAGGCCACCCAGCCCAAACCGGCGGAATCCGTCAGGCCGCGTCCGGTCCAGGAGGCGGCGCCCGCGTCGCCCAGCGAGCCGGTCGTCAGCGCCACCGAGGACGGGTCCAGCGGGACGGGCCCGGTCACCGCGGGCGTGCCGGCTACGGACGGGTCAGGGCAGGGAGCTGAGATCCTCAGCACCACGACCGAGACGGTGACTTTCGAAACCGTGGAAGTGCTGGCGGAACTGACCGGACCGGCGGACGCCGCGCCCCCTTTGCCTCCGCCCGTCAACTACGTGCCGCCGGCGCCCCTGTCGCTCGTTCCTCCGGCCGGCGCGCCCACCCTGCCCAGGCCGGGGTCAGACTTCAACGCCCTGCCCGACGGGTCCCCGATCGTTCCCGGCCCCTCAATACGGCCGCCCGGCGACCTGGATCTGGATCTGGAGGAGCCGTCGGAGCCGTCGGACCCGACCTTCTCGGGCCCGACGTTCTCCGATCCCTAGGACGGGCGCTTCTCTCTCATCGTCGAAACCGCCGTTCCCAGGGCGTCGGCGTCGAGGATCTCGGCCATGACGCCGATCTGGTCTTCCCAGACATCGTCGGGCACCGAAACCCGGACGTCGTCCTCCAACACGTGGTACACGTCGAGGCCCAACTGGGCCCCGGCCAAAGCACCTGCGTAAGCCGGATCCCCCAGCACCACCGTCTCCGCTGATATCTCGGCTGCCTCCGGATCGGGGGCACCGAGCAGCACTAGGAGTTCGGTGGCGCCGTGGGTCTCAGCCAGCCGGGAGATTGCCTCCTGGCTCTGCAGGTCCATGGCGCCGGCTGCGGTTCAGACGAAGCACTCCGTGGCGACGAACACCACATCGCCTCCCGCAGCCTTGACGCAGGCGGCGATGGCTGGGCCCGAGATGCCGTCCCGTTCGCCGAGAGCGATGACCTTTCTACCTGCCAGCATGCACACTCACCCCCTCTCGGCCGTGAGGCGCGCCAGCGATTCGTCCACCCAGTCGCGCAACGCAGAGGCGGTGACGTCGGCCCCGTCGAGGCGGTCGACCTCCTGGCCGTCGTGGAACATGAGGAAGGCGGGCAGGCCCATGACCTTGAGCTCCATGCACAGCCGGCGGGCCTTGGGCGCCTCCAGCTTGACCACCTTGAGATCTGCCGACTTCTCCTCGGCCAACCTCGCGACATCGGGCATGAGGGCCATGCAGGGGACGCACGACGTTCCCCACACATCGACCAGGGTCACACCCTCGGCGACCAGGTCGCGGAACGTCTCCTTGGTTGCTTCGACCATCAAGTACCTCTCGCGTTGCGCTCGAGCACCACGCTCATTCCATCGGACAGCTGGCTGAGGCGCCCCAGGAAGAGGCTGCCCTTGGCCAACAGCATGATTCTGCCCGCATCACCTTCGGTAAGGCGATTCCGGGCGTGGGGCAGGTAGCAGAAAGCCGACGCCAGGTGTCCCTGAGTGGGGGAAAAGCCGGGCATGCCTCTGGACTCGACGAAGCCGGCGATGCCGTCCCGCTCGATGTCACCCCTGCGGGCGGCGAGGGCGGCGATGGTCCGGTAGTTCCGCTCGGGGACGTTCCCGGACCCCTGGGGCTCGGTGATCTCCGGGTTGTGGAGCTCGGTGGCGAAGTCGTCCACGTCGGTCGTGGTGAGCCCCAGGCGGGTGAGGGGCTCGATGGCTAGGGCCTCCATGATCTGGGGGTTGGCCCCCCCGGCGGCCACCCGATGGCGGCCGACGGCGTCCAGCCGGACGCGCGGGGACACGCCGTCGTCCCGCTGGACCAGAGCGGCGGCCCCGCCCAGCACGTCCTCGAGGACGGGCAGGTCGTGGCTCAGGTGGCCCTGGAACTTCATGCCCAACTTGGCCAGCGAACCGCCGGCGACCACCGCCACCCGCTCGAACACACCCGCCGCCACCAGGCTGGACGCGATCACCAGGGCCGGGATGGGTGCGGCGCAGAAGTTCTTGACGTCGGCGCCCGAGGCCTCGGTCAGGCCGGCGATGCCGGCCACGGTCTTGCCGAGGTTGCCCCCGCCCCGTTGATAGCGGTCGCCGATGGCCTCCTCACCGCAACCGATCACGTAGTCGATGGAGGCGGGGTCGATCCCGTTGCGATCAAGGAGGTGGAGCAGGGAGAGGGTGGCGGTGACCTTGGAAGCCAGGTTCTCGAGGAGCACGTGGGCCGCTAGGGACTCGTCGTCCAGCTGGCCGGCGCGGATGGCCCCGGCCAGGCGCCCGTCCCGGGTGTGGAGGGTGAGGACCCCAGGCTGCTTGGCCACGGTCTCGACATCGCCCACTGCGCGCTCGATCCGGTCGACGCCGAGGGT
>JBHENM010000062.1:0-2208 GCA_046262035.1 Acidimicrobiales bacterium
GAGCAGCGCTGGGCCGATCTGGTCGCCGCCGTCGAATCGGTGAAGCGCCAGAGCACCCCACCGCTCGAGACCGTCCTGGTCGTCGACCACAACCCCGCCCTTCTCGAACGGATCCGTGCCCAGATCGCGGAGGTGGTCGTCGTCGAAAACCGCGGATGCCAGGGTCTGGCCGGAGCCCGCAACACTGGGGTGGAGGAGTCGAAGGGCGATGTGGTCGTCTTCCTCGACGACGACGCCGCGGCCGAACCCGACTGGCTGGAGGCGCTCGTTGCGCCCTACGACGACCCCCAAGTGCTGGGAGTCGGTGGTTGGATTCAAGCGGCCTGGAGGGGAGCCCGACCGCCGTGGTTCCCCCAGGAGTTCGACTGGGTGGTCGGCTGCAGCTACCAGGGATCACCAACCGTTGCCAGTCGGGTTCGGAACCTGATCGGTGCCAACATGTCGCTTCGGCGAGAGGTGTTCGACGCCGTCGGGGGGTTCCGTGAGGGCATCGGCCGGGTGGGCACCCGGCCCCTGGGGTGTGAAGAGACCGAGCTGTGCATTCGCGCCAACCGATGCTGGCCGGACCGGTTCTTCCTGACCCAGCCGTCGGCCCGCGTGCTCCACACCGTCGGACCGGAGCGCGCTCGGTGGCGATACTTCTGGTCTCGGTGCTACGCCGAGGGGCTGTCCAAAGCCCAGGTCGCGAGCTTCGAGGGGATGTCGAGCGGGTTGGCATCGGAGAGGACCCACGCCATGAAGGCCCTCCCCCGTGGTGTCGTCCGGTGAGGTGTGTCTGACTTAACCGCGGAGGCCCGCTTGGAAATGAACCAAGTCATTGGGTCTCCCCGGCGTCGTTGTTGTCGGTCCGGCGATGGTAGGCGAGCCGCTCCTCCCGGGCACGGGCGAGGCCCTGGTGGCGGGCCTCACGGATCGCCTCTCCTCGGCCGTAGTGCTCGTCGTTGGGCGTGACGTAGCCGATCGCCTGGTGCAGGCGAACGGTGTTGTACTCAAGGCGCACCCGGACGAGCTCGGCCTCCAGCACGACGGGATCGGCGATGTCCTCAAGGTGCGGCCACTCGCCCTTGATGTGGCCGAAGAAGCTTTCGATCCAGGCCTGGTCGGTCGGGGTGTGGGGACGGCCGTGGTGCTGGGCGATGGCCATGAGGGCCATGAACGCCCGGGTGTCATGAGCGGTCATCTGCGGCCCGTTGTCGGAGACGGCGAGCAGGATCGGACGTCGGGGGTCCTCGGGGTCGAGGTCGAGGCGCTCGTCGGTGAGCAGATCGAGCAGGCCCTCGACCTCCAGGGCGTGCTCGAAGACCACCACCACCTGCGAGGCGGTCTCCTCCACGCTGATCAGGGTGTCGATCCAGCGCCGGCTGACCATGTCGACGATGGCGAACACGGCTCGTCGAGCCCGGCTGAAGTGGGTCACGTCCCAAATCCAGATGCGGTTCGGTGCCCACACCAGCCAGTCGGGCCACGGCTTCTTCGTGCTCGGCGTGCGAGCCGGCGCTTCGGGCAGGACAAGACCGTAAGCAGCCAAGACGCGCCGGAACGTCGACGGCGAGACCCAGACGGTGGCGGTGTAGGAGCCGCGGTGGGCCAGCTTGCGATGGCTGCGGTCGACTTCGCCCCAGCGCTCGGTCACGGCCAGGATGGCCTCCACCTCGGCGGGCAGCAGGCCGTGCACCGGGTGGCCGCCGGGGGCCTGGTCGACCAGGGTGCCCACGGAGCGCACCCGCGCCCGCCAGCGGTGCACACGGTCATCCGAGACGCCCCACAGCGAGCACACCCAGTGGTGCACGAAGCCGTCGGCCACCGCCTCGTCGACGCTCTTGAGGACCAGCTCCTTGACCTCGGCGGGGACCCGCGCCGGGAGCGGCCCGGTTAGCCCCAGGCGGCTTTTCCCCGGGCGACCGCCAACTCGATGGCCTGAGACTTGATGGCCTCGGTCAGCTGGGCGATCTCGAAGCGGGCCGCCTCGAGCTGGAAGTCCCGCTCCTTGGCCGGCCGTCCCGGCGTGCGGGCCAACGCGGCCATGGCGGCGTCCTTGACGGTGCGGCGGATGCCGATGATCGTCGACACGTCCACCGCCCACCGGCGAGCGGCGTCGGCCTGGGAGATCTCTCCCGCAGTGACCTGCAGAAAGATCTCCCACTTCGTCTCGGCGGACAGCTTCTTCGGTGACCGGCGGCCACTCGTCTGCGGCACTGCTTGCTCCTT
>JBHENM010000063.1:0-11785 GCA_046262035.1 Acidimicrobiales bacterium
TCAGCGGCAACGCCCACCTGATCATGCCGTACCACATCGAGCTCGACCGGCTCACGGAGCGGTTCCTGGGCAAGAACCGCCTGGGGACGACCAAGCGAGGCATCGGCCCGGCCTACGCCGACAAGGCCGCCCGCGTGGGCCTGCGAGTGCAGGACCTCCTCGACCCCAAGATCTTCCGCGAGAAGCTCGACGTGGCCCTCAAGGAGAAGAACCTCATCCTGGCCAAGGTCTACAACCGGCTGCCGCTCTCGGCCGAGGAGATCGCCGACCACTACCTGGACGAGCTGGCGCCCCAGCTGGAGCCCCTGATCACCGACACCGTCGGCCTCGTGCACGGCGCCCTCGAAGCGGGGGCCAACGTGTTGTTCGAGGGTGCCCAGGCGACCTTTCTCGACCTCGATCACGGCACCTATCCCTTCGTCACCTCCTCGAACCCGGTCGCCGGTGGCGCCTGCATCGGGGCCGGGATCGGGCCGGGCCACATCAACCGGATCATGGGCGTGGCCAAGGCCTACGTCACACGCGTCGGGTCGGGGCCGTTCCCGACCGAGCTCCACGACGCCGAGGCCGAAGTGCTCGTCGACCGGGGCCGCGAGTTCGGCACCGTCACGGGCCGCCGCCGCCGGCCGGGCTGGTTCGACGCGGTGATGCTCCGCCAGGCCGCTCGCCTCAACTCCCTCACCGAGCTGGCCCTCACCAAGCTCGACGTCCTCGACACCTTCGACACCATCAAGGTGTGCGTCGGCTACCACGCCGACGGGGTGCGGTTCCACCACCCGCCGTACCACCAGTCGGTGCTGCACAAGGTCACGCCGATCTACGAGGAGCTGCCCGGCTGGAAGACCGACCTCACAAAGGCGACCAAGTGGGACGACCTCCCCCCGCCGGCCCGTGACTACATCGCCTTCCTGGCCGAGGAGGGGGACGTGCCCATCACCCTGGTCGGGGTCGGGCCTGGGCGAGACCAGTTCGTGCGTACGCCCATGACCGGCCTGACGACCAGGGCTGCGGACGACGAGGAGGACGACGACGAGGAGGACGACGACTACTCGGGGGACGTCGGGCCTGGCGTCCTGGTGCTCTAGGTGCGGGTGTGCGTGGTTGGGAGCGGCGGCCGGGAGGCCGCCCTGGCTCAGGCGCTGGCGCGCACGGCCGACGATGTCGTGGTCACGCCTGGAAACGCCGGCATCCCTGGATCGGTTGCCGCCGGGCCCGAGGAAATCGACGCCGACCTGTTCGTCATCGGCCCCGAGGTCCCGCTGGTGGCCGGCCTCGCCGACCGACTGCGGGCCCAGGAAAAGCTGGTGTTCGGGCCCGGCGCCGACGGTGCCCTCCTGGAGGGCTCCAAGGCCTGGATGAAGTCAGTCCTGGCCGACGCCGGGGTGCCCACCGCCCGTTACCGGGAGTTCACCGAGCCGGAACCGGCGGTGGCGTTCCTGCACAGCCTGGCGCCTCCTTACGTGGTGAAGACGGACGGGCTGGCCGCGGGCAAGGGCGTCCTGGTCACCGAGTCGCGGGCCGAAGCCGGCGACGACGTCAAGGCCAAGCTCGCGGGGCGGACCTTCGGGGACGCGGGACGCAAGATCGTGATCGAGGAGGGTCTCTCCGGGCCCGAGCTGTCCCTCCTGTGCGTGTGCGACGGCGAGCGGGTCGTGCCCCTGGCCCCGGCCCGGGACTTCAAGCGCCTCAGTGACGGCGACTCGGGGCCCAACACCGGTGGAATGGGGGCCTACTCGCCGGTTCCCGTCGCCGGTCCCGAGGTGGTCGAGGCGATCGTCGAGCGGGCGGTGGAGCCCACCCTGGCCGCCCTGAGGCGGCGCGGCATCGACTACCGGGGTGTGCTGTACGCCGGCCTGATGCTCACGGCTGACGGTCCCAAGGTGATCGAGTACAACATCCGCTTCGGCGACCCAGAGGCTCAGGTCGTCCTGCCTCGCTACGCCGGAGACCTGACGCAACTGCTGGCCGAGGCCGCCGGCGGCCGGGTGCGGAGTGAGCCGGCGTGGACCGACCGGGCCGCGGTCACGGTGGTCCTCGCGGCCGAGGGGTATCCGTCGGCGCCCCGGGCCGGTGACGTCATCCACGGCCTGGATGTCGCCCGCGCCTTGCCGGGTGTCACAGTCTTCTGTGCCGGCGTGGCCCGGAACGAGGGGGGCCGGTTGGTGACGGCCGGAGGACGGGTGCTAAATGTCACCGCTCTCGGCGCCGACCTTGACGAGGCCCGTCGCCGGGCGTACGAGGCCGTCGACGAGATCGGGTGGCAAGGCATGCAGTTTCGTTCCGACATCGGTGAGCAGGCTGTCCAGGGGGTGCGGATATGAGCGGCCCGGGAGGACGCTCCCAGCAAGCACTGAAGGTCGCCGTCCTCATGGGGTCCCCTAGCGACCAGTCCAAGATGGCCCCGGCGACGGCCACCCTCGGCGAGTTCGGCATCGAAGCCGACGAGCGGGTCATGTCGGCCCACCGGACCCCGGCCGAGGTCGCCGCCTTTGCCAGAGGCGCACGCCAGGCCGGCTACGCCGCCATCATCTGCGGAGCGGGAATGGCGGCCCACCTGGCCGGGGCGGTGGCGGCCAACACCACGCTCCCCGTGGTGGGCGTACCCCTGTCGGGGAGTGCTTTGAACGGAGTGGACGCCCTTTACGCCACCGTGCAGATGCCCAAGGGCATTCCCGTGGCCACGGTCGCTATCGACGGAGCGATGAACGCCGCTCTCCTCGTGGTGCAGATGCTGGCCATCACCGACGCCGAGCTGGCCGCCCAACTCGACCAGCGGAGGGGCGGGCCGTGATCCCCCGCTACTCATTGCCCGAGATGGCCGCCCTGTTCACCGACGAGGCCCGGCTGGGCCTGTGGTTGGAGGTCGAGGTGCTGGCCACCGAAGCCTGGGCCTCGTTGGGTGTGGTGCCAGAGGAGGACGCCAAGGCCGTACGGGAGAGGGCGCCGGCGGTGGACGCCCGGTTCGTCGCCGCCGTCGAGGAGCGCGAGCAGGTCACCGACCACGACGTGGCCGCCTTCGTCGACGTCGTGCAGAACGAGATCGGACCGCCGGCAGGGGCGTGGGTGCACTACGGGCTCACGTCGAGCGACGTGGTCGACACCGCCCTGTGCGCCACGCTGGCTCACGCTGCCGACCTGCTCATCGGCGCCTCGAACCTCCTGGTGGCGGCGCTCAAGTCCCGAGCCATCGAGTTCTTCGACACCCCCATGGCCGGGCGGACGCACGGCATGCATGCTGAGCCCACCACTCTCGGGGTCAAGCTGGCCCACTGGTGCCTCCAGGCCGACCGCGACCGTTCCCGGCTGCAGGCGGCGCGGGAGGCCATCGCCGTCGGCAAGCTGTCCGGCGCGGTGGGCACGTACTCCAACGTCGATCCCGCGGTCGAGCGTCACGTCTGCGACGCCCTCGGCCTCCGCCCCGTTCCGGCCACCCAGGTCGTGGCTCGCGACCGTCACGCCGAGTACCTGTGGGCTTGCGCGTCGGTGGGGTCTTCCATCGAGCAGTTCGCCACCGAGATCCGCCACTTGCAGCGGACCGAGGTGGGCGAGGTCGAGGAACCGTTCAGGGCCGGCCAGAAGGGCAGTTCGGCCATGCCCCACAAGCGCAACCCCATTACCTGCGAGCGCCTGGCCGGCCTCGCCCGCATACTGCGGGGCAACCTCGGCGCCGGCTTGGAGAACGTCGCCCTCTGGCACGAGCGGGACATCTCCCACTCTTCGGTCGAGCGGGTCGTGCTCCCGGACTCGTCGCTCCTGGCCTACTACCTGCTGGTGAAGATGCGCACGGTGGTGGAGGGGATGGTCGTCCATCCCGAGCGGATGGTGGAGAACCTGCACCGGTCGTTGGGCCTGGTGTTCAGCCAGCCCGTCCTCTTGGGACTGGTGGCCTTCGGCCTGCCCAGGGACGCCGCCTACCGAATCGTGCAGGATGCGGCGGGCACCGCCCACCGCGAGGGGCGCTCGTTCCGCTCCGTGTTGGAAGCCGATCCCCGGGTTCCGCTCTCCCCGCAGGAGCTGGACGAAGCGTTCAGCCTCGAACGGGCGCTCCGGCACACCCGGGCCATTTTTCGTGCTCTGGAGGATGTCACCACGTGAAGCTGGTCAATCGAGGAAAGGTCCGCGACGTCTACGACGCCGGCGACGGGCAACTGCTCATGGTCACGTCGGACCGCATGTCGGCCTTCGACGTCGTCATGGCCAAACCCATTCCCGACAAGGGACGGGTGCTGACGGCGATGACGGCGTGGTGGCTCGAACAGGTGTCAGACCTGGCACCCAACCACCTGATCTCCACCGACGTAGCCGACCTTCCCGCCGGCGCCGGCGAGCTGGGCGACGACCTAGAGGGTCGGGTCATGCTCGTGCGCCAGGCGGAGATGCTCTCCATCGAATGCATCGTCCGCGGCTACCTGGCCGGGTCGGCCTGGAAGGAGTACCGCCAGTCAGGCACCGTCCATGGGGTGGCCCAGCCGCCAGGCCTGCAGGAGTCCGACCGCCTTCCCGAGCCGATGTTCAGCCCTTCCACCAAGGCTGAGACGGGCCACGACGAGAACCTCTCGCCCGATGAGGCAGCCAAGCTCGTGGGGGACGACGTGTTCCAGGAGGCCCAGGCCATCTCCCTGGCCGTGTACCAGCGAGCGGCCGAGCGGGCCGCCGGCCGGGGCATCATCGTGGCCGACACCAAGTTCGAGCTGGGCTGGATCGACGGCCGCCTCTCCCTGTGCGACGAGGTCCTCACGCCCGACTCTTCCCGCTTCTGGGAGGCCGAGGCGTGGCAGCCCGGTGCCACCCCACCCTCGTTCGACAAGCAGCCGTTGCGGGACTGGCTGGAGGTGACCGGATGGGACAAGCGACCGCCGCCCCCGGACCTCCCCGAGGACGTCGTCGTCGCTACCGCCGATCGCTACCGCGCCGCCTACGAGCGCGTGACGGGCCGGTCGCTGTCTGACTGGCCGGGAGTGGGAAGGAGCCCGTCGCAGTGAACTATCCCGTGCTCGTCGAGGTGCGACCCCGTGAGGGCCTCGCCGACCCTGAGGGCGCCACCATCGAACGGGCACTGGCCGCTCTTGGATTCTCCGGGGTGGAGGGAGTTCGAGTGGGCAAGGCCATCCGCTTCAGCGTCGACGCCCCCGATGAGGCCGCCGCCCGCGACCGGGTCGAGGAGCTCTGCCGGCGGTTCCTCACCAACCCCGTCATCGAGGACGCCATCGTGCAGATAGAGCGCCCCCCCTCCCCCCTGGAGGACCTGCCCGCATGAGCGTCGGGGTCGTCGTCTTCCCCGGTTCCAATTGCGAGCACGATGTGGTCGAAGCCTTGGCCCGGGTGGGCATCGAGGCGCGCCTCGTCTGGCATGCAGATCCGAAGCTGGGGGACGTGGACGCCGTCGTCCTTCCCGGTGGGTTCGCCCATGGGGACTACCTGCGTCCCGGGGCCATTGCCAGGTTCAGCCCCGTCATGGCCGATGTCGAGCGCTTTGCGCACGGCGGCGGACCCGTGCTCGGCATCTGTAACGGGTTCCAAGTTCTAACCGAAGCCGGCCTTCTTCCCGGTGCTCTACGGCAGAACCGAAGGCTCAAATTCATGTGCACCACCGTTGATGTGCGGGTGGAATCCCGCACGTCGTGGTTCACCGAGAGCCAGGGTCCCGGTTCGATCCTCCGCCTCCCCATCAACCACTTTTCTGGCGCGTATACATGCTCGCCGGAAACGCTGGCTGAACTGCGAGCCGAGGATCGCGTGCTGCTCCGGTACGTGGAGAATCCGAACGGCTCCACCGACGATATCGCCGGGATCTGCTCTCCGGGCGGCAATGTCGTCGGTCTCATGCCTCACCCGGAACGGGCCTGCGACCCTCTGGGAAACGAGGATGGTCGGGCCCTGCTGGCCGGCTTGATGGGAAACCTCTCCGCCTCCGTCAGTGATGCCCGCCGAGGCTCTGACGGAGGCAGCCGGGGTTAGGCGCTGTCGGCGCCCCTACGGATACCCGCCTTGCGGAGGACGGCGGGGTCGACGTTCATTTCGCGCCAGGCGCTGTACGTGATGCCCTTCCGGCGACCGTACGGCTCGGCGGCGGTGACGAAGGCGTCCTCGAGCTCCTCGAGGTTGACCTTGTTGTCACCCGTGGCGAGCTGCCGTTCCAAGTCCATTCGCTCCTGAACCAGGTGCAGCCGGGTGAGCGGATCGGCACTGGCCAAGCGCTCCTCGATGGTGCTGAGGCGCTTCTGCATCGACTCGGACGTGCGCTTGCGGCCCCGCTTGGGCTTGTGGGCTTCTAGTGCTTCGAGATACCGACGTACGGCTCTTCCTTGCTCCCGTCCCTCAGCCAACGCCGCCTTGTGGGCATCGGACATGGGAGCCCTTCTCTTCTTCGTTTTGGCAGGCATTTCCTAATTGTGGCCTTATCCGGGCCGAATTTCAAGTTGCCCGTGCCCGTTGTCCATTTTGGCGGTCCGTGATCGTCGAACGCCTTTTCCGGTTCGGATAGGTTGAGGTCGTGGCCACGCTGGCATCGCCTCCTCCCCTCGCCGGCCCCGCTGGTATCGACCCCGCCCTGCATCGGGCGCTCGGACTAACCGACGAGGAGGCGGCTGCGGTCACCGCCATCCTCGGCCGTGCGCCCAACCCTCTCGAGCTGGCCATGTACGCGGTGATGTGGTCCGAGCACTGCTCATACAAGTCGTCCCGCATCCACCTGCGGCGGCTTCCGTTGGAGGCTCCGTGGTTGCTCGCCGGCTTCGGGGAGAACGCGGGGGTTGTGGATGTCGGCGACGGGATAGCCGTGGCTCTGCGCATCGAGAGTCACAACCACCCCTCGGCCATCGAGCCCTACCAGGGCGCGGCCACCGGAGTGGGAGGCATCCTGCGCGACATCTTCACCATGGGCGCCCGACCCATCGCCCTCATGGACTCGCTCCACGTCGGACCCCTCGACGACGCCCGGAGCCGGTGGATCCTCGAGGGCGTGGTGAACGGCGTCTCCGGTTACGGCAACTCGGTCGGCGTCCCCAATGTGGGTGGAGAGGTGGCGGTCGGCAATTGCTTCCAGGGCAACCCCTTGGTCAACGTGCTGTGCCTCGGCCTCCTCCCCGTCGACCGCCTGCTGCTGGGCGAGGCCACGGGCGACGGGAACCTGGCCGTCCTCCTGGGATCGGCCACGGGACGGGACGGCATCGGCGGTGTCAGCGTCCTCGCCTCGGCGGGGTTCAGCGCCGACGGCGACGAGGGCAAACGGCCCAGCGTGCAGGTGGGCGACCCCTTCGAGGAGAAGCGGCTGATCGAGGCGTGCCTGGAGTTATACGAGGCGGGTCTGGTCACCGGCATCCAGGATCTGGGTGGGGCGGGCCTGAGCTGCGCCACCAGCGAGACGGCGTCCCGAGGCGGCATGGGCATGGACGTCGACGTAAACGCCGTCCCCGTGCGTGAGCCGGGCATGGTGCCGGCCGAGATCATGACCAGCGAGTCCCAGGAGCGGATGCTCGCCATCGTCCAGCCCTCCGCCCTCGACGCGGTGATGGAGGTGTGCCGGCGATGGGAAGTGAGGGCGACGGTCGTCGGTCACGTCGTCCCCGGCGGCCACCTCCGCATCCTCGACGGGTTCGACGGGCCCGTTCTGGCCGATGTTCCCGCCGCCTCGCTGCACGAGGACGCTCCCCGCTACGACCGGCCCCGCCGCCCTCCGGCCGATCTGGACACCCGTCGGGCGGATGAGCCCTCGCGCCTGCCGGCGGCGGCTGACTGCGGCGCCGCCCTTCTGGACATGTTGGTGGACACGTCGTGGGTGTGGTCCCAGTACGACCACCAGCTCTTCCTCAACACCGTCGAGGGCCCGGGAGGCGACGCCGCCCTCCTGAGGCTCAAGGCGCCCGGCCTGCCCGCCTCCGACCGGGCTCTCGCCCTCACCACCGACAGCAACAGCCGGTGGTGCTCCCTTGACCCGCGCCAGGGGACCGCTCTTCTCGTGGCCGAGGCCGTGCTCAACGTGGCCTGCGTCGGGGCGCGGCCGATGGCCGTCGTCAACTGCCTGAACTTCGGCAACCCTGAGCACCCCGAGGTCATGTGGCAACTCTCCGAGGCGGTGGACGGGCTGGCCGAGGCCTGCCGAGCCTTCGGGGTGCCGGTAGCGGGCGGCAACGTCAGCCTCTACAACGAGTCCGCGGGCCAGGACATTGATCCCACGCCCGTCGTCGCTCTCCTCGGGGTCCTGGACGTGCTCGAGCGCCGCCCGCCGGGAGTCGGCCTGATCGCGGAGGGTGAGATCGTCCTTCTCGGCCGGCGGGACGGGCTGACGCTGGCCGGTTCCCGCTGGGCCGACGCAGCCCACGGCCACCGGGGCGGAGCGCTCCCGCAGCTCGACTTCCAGCAGCACGCCGTCCTCGGCGCCCTCGTCCGTGATCTGGCGACAAAGGGCCTGGTCGCCGGCCTGCACGACGTGGCCGACGGCGGCCTGGCCCTGGCGATGGCCGAGATGGCGGTGAAGTCCGGCGTCGGGTTCCACGTCGAAGGCGTTCGGGACCACACCGAGCTGTTCGCCGAGAACCCGTCCCGGGTGGTGGCCTGCGTCCGTCCCGAAGGCCTCCCCGAGGTCCAGGTCAGGGCCGGGGCGGCCGGCGTTGAGCTGCACCGACTGGGAGTGGCCGGCGGTGACCGGCTGATCGTGAACGGCCTGGTCGACCTGGCGCTGGAAACGGCCGTCGCCGGCTGGAAGGGAAGTCTCCCCGAGGCCATGGCCGCGGCCAAGGAACACTGAGAGCGTTCCCCGAGCCGCCCGTGACGCTGTGGGAGAATGCCTCAGTGCCTCCCGTCACCGGGCCGGCGACGGAAGACAAGCCCGGAGAAGCCTGTGGAGTCTTCGGGGTCTACGCGCCGGGCCGACCCGTCGCCCACCTGACCTACGCCGGCCTGTATGCCCTGCAGCATCGGGGGCAGGAATCGGCGGGCATGGCGGTCAGCGACGGTGAGTTCATCACCGTGGTCAAGGACATGGGCCTGGTCACCAACGTCTTCGACGAGCGCACCCTCGTGCCGCTACAGGGCCACCTGGCCTCGGGCCACGTCCGGTACTCGACGACCGGCTCGAGCACGTGGGGCAACGCGCAGCCCATCTATCGCTCCGGCGGGCGTGGCGCCGGCTTCGTCCTCGGGCACAACGGCAACCTGGTCAACACCGACGACCTGGCCGCCGAGGCCGGTGTCCTTCCCGGGACGGTCCGGAGCGACAGCGACCTCATCGCCGAGCTGGTCCAGGAGGAGATAGTCGCCAGTGGCCAGTCCCTCGAGAAGGCGGTCATGGAGGTCGTGCCCCGGCTGAAGGGGGCCTTCTCGCTCGTCCTGATGGACGAGGGACACCTGGTCGGCGTCCGCGACCCAAACGGCTTCCGGCCGCTCTGCCTGGGCCGTCTCGACGACGGATGGGTGCTGGCGTCGGAGACGCCGGCCCTCGACATCGTGGGTGCCCACTTCGTGCGGGAGCTGGACCCCGGGGAGATCGTGGTCATCGACGCCGACGGCACCCGCTCCCTGCGCCCCTTCCCGCCCGAAGCGGTGGAGCCCAAGCTGTGCCTGTTCGAGTTCGTGTACTTCGCCCGCCCCGACAGTCGGCTTTACGGGAAGACCGTTCACAGCGCCCGCCAGCGCATGGGGGAGCTTCTGGCCGAGCAGGCGCCCCTGCCTCCCGACACCCAGTGGCCTGCCCGCCCGGCCATGGTGATGCCCGTGCCTGACTCCGGCATCCCCGCCGCCGAGGGCTACGCCCGGCACAGCGGAATCCCCTTCGGCCACGGGCTGGTGCGCAACCGCTACATCGGGCGCACGTTCATCGCTCCCACCCAGGAGCAGCGGGCCCAGAATGTCCGGATCAAGCTCAACCCCATCCGCGAGAACATCGCCGGAAAGCGCCTTGTGGTGGTGGAGGACTCCATCGTCCGGGGCACCACCATGCGGGCTCTCGTGGCCATGTTGCGTGAGACGGGCGCGGCCGAGGTCCATCTCCGGATTGCCTCCCCGCCCTACCGCTGGCCGTGCTTCTTCGGCATGGACACCGGCACTCGAAGCCAGCTCCTCGCCGCCGACCTCACCATCCCCCAGGTGCGCGAGTACATCGGCTGCGACACGCTTTCCTACCTCGACCTGGACCGGCTGCTCACCGCCACCGGCGCCGCCGGGTCGGGGTTCTGCACCGCCTGCCTCACCGGCAACTATCCGGTCGACGTGCCCCTTTCCCGGGCGGTGGCCGATCCCGCTGGGCCCTCTGAGCGGGGTGACGGGGCCCTGCCCGAGGTCGACCTCGTCCACCCCTGCGGGTAGCGCGGCACGGTAGGCTTCGAACGCGTGTTCGAACCAACTCGCGGCCCCCGTCGCCGCCCCACCTCCACCTCCGCGTTCGGGGTCTCCCGCAGGGAGAACCACGACGCCCGGGACTTCTACGCCCGGTTCACACCACCTGCATTAAGCAAGGACTCCGAGGTCTGGCCCGGTGATCGGGACATCGACGAGATCTTCGATCATGACGCCCGCTCCATGCCCGAGGTACCCGATGGATCGGTCGCTCTCGTGGTCACATCGCCTCCGTATTTCGCGGGCAAGGAGTACGAGGAGGCCCTGGGAGAGGGCCACATCCCCGCCACCTACCTCGACTACCTCCAGATGCTGGAAGACGTGTTCGCCGAGTGCGTGCGCAAGCTCGAGCCCGGCGGGCGTATCGCGGTCAACGTCGCCAACCTGGGCCGTCGCCCATACCGCTCGCTCTCGTCGGACGTGGTCCACATCCTTCAGGACAAGCTCCGCCTGCTGCTGCGGGGGGAGATAATCTGGCAGAAGGCCGAGGGGTCCACCGGCTCGTGTGCGTGGGGATCGTTCCAGAAGCCGGCCAACCCCGTGCTGCGGGACCTCACCGAGCGGGTGATCGTGGCCAGCAAGGGACGGTTCGACAGGGCCGTGTCGGCTCGGGATCGGGCCCGCCGAAACCTACCGTGCGACTCCTCCATGCGCCGCGAGGACTTCATGGACTTCACCACCGACGTCTGGAAGATCCCAGCCGAGAGCGCCACGCGGGTCGGCCATCCGGCGCCCTTCCCGGTGGAGCTGCCCGACAGGCTGATCCACCTCTACACCTACATCGGAGATCTCGTGGTCGACCCGTTCATGGGCTCGGGCACAACCGCTGTCGCTGCGGTCCGCACCCGCCGGCACTTCGCCGGGTACGACACCGACCTCGATTACGTCGACGCCGCACGGGCCCGGGTCGAGGGCGAGCGCTCCGCCAGCCACAATGGCCGGCCTCCCCTATTCGTCCTCCCCGCCGTGCCCCTTCCCGCCGACCCCGAGGAGGACTCGCAAGCGCGGGCCGTGCGCGAAGGCAGGGCGGCCAAGGAGATCGCCAGGGAGGTTCTCGTGGGCTGCGGGTTCCGGGACCTCGAGCCCAACCGCCGCTTCCTGCAGGGGGTTGAGGTCAACTTCCGGGGCTACGACGTCAAGGGCCGTCCCTGGCTGTTCGACGTCTCCGGCGCCTTCACCACCGGCCGCCCCGGCCTCAAGCGAACCGACACCCTCTGGAAGGCGTTGGGCAAGGCGTCGGTGCTGCGCGAAGAGCTGGATCCGCCCGTCCCCCTCGTGCTTCTCACCACCGATGTCCCTGCTCGGGGCAGCGCCGGCGATGTCGCCCTTCGCGCCGTCACCGGCCCGGGCAAGCCTGTCGCCGCCGTCATCCGCATGCTTTCGCCCGAAGACCAGACCCGCCTGCGGACGTTTGCCGCCGGCGAGGTTCCCTACTCATGAGCCTGTTTCAGTC
>JBHENM010000064.1:0-9765 GCA_046262035.1 Acidimicrobiales bacterium
TGTCGACTCCGACCTCCGGGCCGTCGCCGCCATCCGGGCCAACCTGGCCGCGGTGGGCCTCGTGGGTACGGTCGTCCGCTCTGACGCTGTGGCCTTCCTGGGCCGGACGTCCGACCGGTTCGACCTCGTGCTGGCCGACCCACCGTACGCCTTCACAGGGTGGGTCGAGCTGCTGGACCTGGTGCCGGAGGGACTGGTCGTGCTGGAGTCCGGGAGGGCCCTCGATCTTCCGCCGGGGTGGAATGCCGTCCGGAGCCGCCGGTACGGCGATAGCGTGGTGACTCTCGCCCGCCGGTCTTGAAGAGGCCCTACGTGTCGATCGCCCTAATCCCAGGCTCGTTCGACCCCGTCACCAACGGGCACCTCGACATCGTCGAGCGGACGGCCCGGAAGTTCGACGAGGTGCTGGTCGCCGTGGCCAGCAACCCCCGGAAGGGCGGCGCCCTCTTCACCGTGGAGGAGCGCGTGGCCATGCTCGAGGCGGTGGTGGGCCACCTGTCGGGGGTCGATGTGGAGTCCTTTGACGGTCTTCTGGCTGATTTCGCCGTCAGCCACGGTGTGACCGCCATCGTCAAGGGCCTGCGGGCGGTGTCCGACTTCGACTACGAACTGCAGATGGCCCAGCTGAACCTGCGTCTGTCAGGGGTCGACACCCTCTTCATGCCCACCGCCGCCGAGCACTCCTTTCTCTCGGCGACGCTGGTGCGGGAAGTGGCGAGCCTGGGCGGCGACGTCTCATCCATGGTGCCCGCACCCGTCGCCCAGCGGCTGAAGGAGAGGTATGCCGAATGAGCGAGCCGAAGGCGAGCGAATCATGGAAACCAGGGCCCCGCTCAGCGGGGCGGCCGCCGAAGGCGGCGGACCGATGAGTGTCTCGGAACGCCAGAACGAGGCGGGAGACACTGAGATCCTGCTCAGGCGGGTCGTCGACCTGGTCAACGCCGCCCCCAAGATGCCGCTCTCGTCGACCGTCCGCCTCGAGAAGGACGAGCTCCTGGAGCTGCTGCACGAGGCCATCCAGCGCCTGCCCGACGAGCTGCGCCAGGCCCGGTGGTTGCTCAAGGAACGGGACGAGTACCTGGCCAAGGTGCAGCGGGAGGCCGACGACATCCTCGGGGCGGCCCGGGAGCGGGCCGAGCGGATTGTCCAGCGCACGGAGTTGGTCCGAGAGGCCCAGCGGCTCTCTCGCCGCATACTCGAGGAGGCCCAGGACGAGTCTCGGCGGCTCCGCCACGAGGCCGAGGACTACTGCGACCAGAAGCTCGCCACCTTCGAGATCGTGCTCGAGCGGACCATGAAGACGGTCCAGGCGGGACGCGAGAAGCTACGGGTGGCGCCTCTGCCGGCGGGGCAAGAAGGAGACATCGGCGCTCCGACGGTCGCCGGGGAGCCCGAAGTCGGTGAGGTGTTCTTCGATCAGGACATGGGGTAGCCCCGATGGCCAAGAACGGCCTGGTCGTGGTGGTGGCCGACCTGCTGCAACGGCCGGGAGCCCGCCGCCGGGTCCAGCAGTCGGGATCCATGGACGGCCTGCGGGTGGTCGGTTCCGCGGTTCCGGACCGCTCCGACGTGAGCGTGGACGTGACCCTCGAGTGGGTCACCGACGGCATCCTGGCCACCGGAGTGGCGACCGGTCCCTTCGAGGCTGAGTGCCGCCGGTGTCTGGGGCCGGTCACCGGCCGGGCTGAGGCCCGATTCCAGGAGCTGTACGAACCCCGCCCGCGCGACGGAGAGACCTACCCGCTGCAGGGAGACCGCATCGACCTTGCCCCTCTGGCGCGGGAGGCCCTGCTCCTGGAACTGCCCCTCGCACCGCTCTGCCGCGAAGATTGCCTGGGACTGTGCGGCAGCTGCGGAGCGGACCTGAACGCGGGGAGATGTGACTGCCCTTCCGCCGTTGGGGATCCCCGCTGGGCCGCCCTGGACGTGCTGCGGGCGGACCCCGATCTGAACTGACGAGACCGTTCCAGCGGCAGCTGACACTTAGGGCGAAAAACTGACTAGGGCTCTTGCGCGCTTACTGGCCCAATGGTGAGTAAACTGGGGCTGCTTCCAGCGTCCGGCCGGTGGCGTGTCAGATCGAATACAAGGAGACAGTATGAAATCAATCGGATTTCAGCGGCGTCGCCGCATGGTGGGGCTGGTTCCGGCGGCTGCACTTGCAGCTTTCCTGGGTTTCCAGGCCGTCGCTTACGCCTGCGTTCCCTCGTCGCAGACCAACCTGAGCAGTTCGACAGCAGAACCCGGTGACTTGTTCCAGATCGGCGCATCCGCGTTGAGCCAGGCCAACACCGCCTACACCGTGAGGTTGGCGACCACTGCCGCCAGCGTTCGGAGCGGCCTGCCCTTGGGCGGCGCCGCCAACACCGACGGCGGGGGCAACATCGCCATGGTCACGAGAATTATCCCCACGAACGCCACGTCGGGTGTCAAGTGGCTCGCATGGGTCAACCCCAGCAGCAACAGCCCTGCTCGAGCGATAACCATTCTGTAGTTTCTTTCCGCCGCGGCGCGCACGCCGTGGATATGGCCTGAAGCTCGGCCCACCCCCGTCGTAACACAGGGGGTGGGTCGAGTTTTGCTTTTTTAGCGTCGTGCGCCTTCTCCCCTGGCCTCGGGCGTGCGACCCACCCAGGGACGCTCGGGGCGCTGGAGCTGGCTAGAGATCGGTTGGAGGCTCGCTCTTGCGCTGAGGCCTCCCCCGTTCGAGTGGACGTCTCTGGCAGCCGCCCGACCGCGAACGGCCGAGGCGCCGCTGATCAACCGGCCTTAGACGATGGTGATCCGCACGGGGCTCGACCAGTCTCCGGGGTCCCCCGTGCGAACCCAGCAGAGCCAGCGGTGGCCCGAGGTGACGTTGGTCGGGATCAGGCGCTCGGCGGGCGGCACGTTGAAGCTGGCGTCTGAGATTCGATTGCCCCCCAGCGTCACGCCCGTCGGGCAGTTGAAGACGGTGGTGCCCATTTTCAGCGTGTAGGACGAATTGGCTGCGCCTACGCCCTTGGCGCCCACCGTGACCGCGTCTCCCGGTTCAACCGTGGCCGGTGTGATCTCGGTGGCGGAGGCCGAGACGCCGGCTGGGCAGGCCTGAGCTGTCGACCACCCAATGGCCTCGAAAGCGCACAGTACGGCGGGGCCCGGGGAGTGGATGGTTTCGTCGCGCGCGATCGTCGGGGTCAACAGCGAGTTGGGGTTGCCAGGAGGGTAGGTGTCCTCGTCCAAGTGGACGTAGCTGGAGCCACCGGCAAAGCCCTTGGGGGCATAGAGCCTGAGCCGGCCTGTGCCGTCGGCGGCGTTGGTCGCAGGGCTGTCGAAATACACGTTCTCGCTCATCAGGGCCTGCCGGAGCTCCGCGGAGGAGTTGGGGTAGACCGACGTGTTGATCAGCGACACCCGGTTTACGTCGGTCGTGAACCGGTCGTAGATGGCGGGACGCGGAGGCTGTCCAGTGCCCCACGAGGCGGTCGTGCCAAACGACCGCATGGTCCCCTCGAATCCAAGGCCGTGGCCGATCTCGTGCAGCGCGATGGTGACGAAGTCGAACTTCCCGGAGGGCGGACGACCGTCAGTCCCGAAGTACCACGAGTCGTGATAGTTGCTGTTGAACCGGGTGACGATGCCCGTGGCGAATGGGTCAACCTCGAATCCGGCGAGCGCGTTAGCGAGGGCGAAGGGGTAGAAGGTGTCTGGCACCGGCGCGCCAGGAAAGTCGCGGAATCGATCGGTCCGGGCGCTAGCGAGGGTGCTGTTGTTCAGAGGTTCGTAGATGGCTGACACCTTGATCGGCATCGGGGAGCTGATGAGCCCGCCCCAGATCTCCATCGCCCGCTCGAAAGCGGCTTGCGCCTCGGGTGGAAAGCCGGTCAGGGTCGGGTGGAAGATGGCGGTGGCTGCCGCCGTTCCCGAGGTCGCCGACGAGGTCGTGGTCTCCAACGGGGGAACGAACGTGTACGCGCTCGTCTGACCGGCTTGAAGGACGACCTCTGGACCGGGCGCCCAGACCCCCTGGCCGCCCCGGGTCTGCGCCTGCACTGGCGCGCTACCCACCGCCACAACCGGGGTGACCGTGCAGGCCAGGGCCATTAGTGCGACTCTGGCTCGGGCTCGTGTGCGGCTCGACTTCATCGCTGCAGCCCCCTTCGACCGTGAACGGAAACTCCGCCCGCCAGCCAAGCACACAAGTTACCGAACTCGCGCTAACTCGGTAACGTTCCTAGCTTCCGGGATGATGTCGGTGACTGGTACCGTCGGGGCACGGCGGCGGATAGCGCCCTCGTGGATTAGGCAGATCTTCCGGAGGACGATCTCCGAGGACGGGAGTGCGGTCATGCGCGGACGGCGGGCGGGTCGGGCATCGGGCGCAGCGGTGGCGCTGACCGTGGGTCTGGTGGCGGTGGGTTTGGTGACGGTGACCGCCTCCATCGGCTCCGTCGGTCGGGCCGGTCATCCCGAGAGCCTGGCCCCCGCCCCCGGCCTCGAGGCGGTCGACAAGGCGGGGCTGGCGCAGGCCTACGCCCGGGCCCCGCTGGCCTTCGAGGCCAACGTGGGCCAGGCCGACAGGACGTTCGCTTTTTGGCCCGGGGGGGCGGCGGCGGGCTGTTCCTCACCGCCACCGAAGCGGTGCTGACCCGCGGGGCCGGTGCCGACGGCCCCTCCAGCGTGGTGCGCCTGCGCCCGCTCGGGGCCAACCCCGATGCCCCGGTCGTGGGTCTGGAGCCGCTGGCCACCAGGGTCAACTCTTATGTCGGCGATCGCTCGCGCTGGCGGGAGGACGTCCCCACTTACGGCCGGGTGGCCATCGCCGGCGCCTACCCCGGCATCGACGTGGAGTGGTACGGCGCCGATGAGGGAGTGGAGTACGACTTCGTGGTGGCTCCCGGCGCCGACCCCGGCGTCATCCGCCTGGGCCTGGCCGGCGCCGACTCGCTGGCCATCGACGGCGGGGCGACCTGGTGGCCGCGAGCGCGGCCGGGCCCTTCACCCAGCGCCGGCCCGTGGCCTACCAGGACATCGGCGGCGGGCGCCGGGCGGTGAGCGCCGACTACGTGCTGGCCGGGCCGTCGGAGGTCAGCCTCCGCCTCGGCCCTTACGACCCCGCCCGAACCCTGGTCATCGACCCCGTCATCGCCTACGGCACCTATCTGGGTGGCAGCGGGGACGAATCCGGCCACGCCGTCGCGGTTGACACCTCGGGCAACGCCTATGTCACCGGCTCCACCGGCTCGGCCGACTTCCCGGTCACCGCCGGCCTCGACACCACCGGGGACGTTAACAACGGCGATGCCTTCGTGGCCAAGCTCGGGCCCACGGGCGCCATCGTCTACGCGACCTACTTCGGACGCGGCGGCAGCGACGAGGGCACCGGAATCGCAGTAGACACCTCGGGCAACGCCTACGTCGTGGGGACCAGCTCAGGCGTCGCCTTAGTGACCAAGGTCGGGCCCACGGGCGCGGTTGTCTACACCACCTTCGTGGCCGGCACCGTGGTCGGTGACGACATAGCGGTGGACACTTCGGGCAGCGCCTACGTCACGGGCTCGACCAACAAGGACGGCCTCCCGGCCACCCCCGGTCTCGACACCACCTACAACGGCGGCGGCGGCGACGCCTTCGTAGCCAAGGTCGGGCCCAACGGCACCATCGTCTACGCCACCTACCTGGGCGGCAGCGAAACCGAGAACGGTAGGGGCATCGCGGTGGACACCTCAGGCCACGCATACGTCACCGGCTTCACCCACTCGAGCGACTTCCCGGCCACCCCCGGCCTCGACACCACCTACGACGGCGGTTACGACGCCTTCGCGGTCAAGCTCGGGCCCGACGGCGCCATCGTCTTCGCCACGTACCTGGGGAGCGGCCCAATCGACACCGGCCGCGACATCGCGGTGGACGCCGCCGGCAACGCCTACGTCACGGGCCGGGGATCCTCGGACAGTTTCCCGTACCTCCCCGGCCCAACCGCGCCGGGCGGCGGTTTCGTGGCCAAGCTCGGGCCCACGGGGGCCATCGTTTACGCCGCCTCCCTCCCATGGGCCGAAGGCCAAGGCATCGCGGTGGAGGGCTCGGGTAGCGCCTACGTCACCGGTGGCACGAGTTCGAGCGACTTCCCTGCCACCCCCGGCCTCGACACCACCCTGGGCGGCAGTTCCGACGCCTTCGTGGTCAAGCTTGCGCCCACCGGCGCTTTCGCCTACGCCACCTACCTGGGCGGCAGCGCCGGCGAATTTGGCTTCGGCATCGCCGTGGACGCCTCGGGCAACCCCTACGTCACCGGCTACACCAGCTCAGCTGACTTCCCGCCCACCCCCGGCCTCGACAACACCCTTGGCGGCGTCAGCGACGCCTTCGTGGTCAAGTTCGCCGAGGAGCCGAGCCCGCCGGCGTGCACCATCGACCGCCGAGGCGACGGCCCAAGCGCTTCGCACTCGATCTCGGGCACCGAGGGCCCCGACGTCATTTGCGGGTCCGACTTTGCTGAAAACATCGTCGGCCGAGGCGGCGACGACGTCATCTTCGGGGGGGACGGGAACGACAGGATGATCGGAAGCGACGGCGACGACACCATCACCGGCAACGCCGGCACCGACTCGGCCAGCGGCGGCGCTGGCACGGACGGATGCTCCGCCGAACGGACGGCCGCCTGTGAGACCTGACGGCGCTCAGACCAGGGTGATCTGAACCGGCGTCGAGTGGTTCGCGGGATCGCCTGTGCGTACCCAACAGAGCCAGCGGGCCCCAGAGGTCGAGTTGGTGGGGATGATCCGCTGGACGGGGGCGATGTTGAAACTGGCGTCGGAATTCCTCACTCCGCCCAGCGCCAGTCCCGTCGGGCAGTTCGCCGCCGTCGTGCCGATCCTGAGGGTGTAGCCGGAGTTAGCGGACGCAACGCCCGTGGCGCTCACCGTGAACGAGTCGCCCGGCTCGAGCGTGGTCGAGCTCACGATGGTCGCCGAGGCGGCCGCTCCGGGCGGACAGGCCTGGGCCGTCGACCACCCCAGGGCCTCGAAGATGCACAGCGTCAACGGTCCCGGGGAGTGGATGGCCTCGGCCTGGGAGAGGGTGGGCGTCATCAGTGAGTTCGGGTTCCCCGGCGGATAGGTCGCCTCATCCAAGTGGATGTAGCTGGCGAACTGGATCCACGTAGGCGGCGCATGGAGCTTGGGCCTTCCCGTGCCGTCGGGCGGGTTGGTCAGGGCGCTGTCGAAGAACACGTTATTGCTGGTCAGGGCGGTGGCAAGCGCCGCCGACGGATTGGGGTAGACCGACGTGTTGAGCAGAAATCGGCGGGATCCATCGGTCGTGAACCGGTCGTAGATCGTCGGGAAGCTCGGAGTGCCGAGCCCCCAGCGTCCGAGGCCGCCCGACACTTCCATCGATCCCAGGAAACCTAAGCCGTGCCCGAGCTCGTGAAGCACCACGGTGACGAAGTCGAACTGCCCGGCCGGCGCCGGCCCCGTCCCGAAGTGCCAGTTGGTGCGGTTGCTGTTGAACTTGGCCTCGATGTCGGGCTTCGTGGTGTCCAGGTCTGTGCCGGCACGGGCGTTGGCCAGTGCGATCGGGTACCAGGTGTTGGGCACGGGCGCGTTCGGAAAGTCCCTCTGTAGGTAGCCGTTGGCGAAGCCGAGATCGCTCGCTCCCTGAGGCTCGAAGGAAGCGGCGACCTTTATGGGCACGGGGGAGTCGATCAGTGAGCCCCAGATGTCCAGTGCCCGCTGAAAGGCACCCTGGGCCGCGGGCGAGAAGCCGGTGTAGGTGGGTTGAAAGACGGCGGTGGCCGCCGCCTTGCTTTGGGCCGAGAGCGCCGGCGGAGGGGGGAGGAAAGTGTTGGCGTCGGTGGGGTCGGCTTGGATGACAAGGCCGGGACTCCGAACGGAGCCTGGGTTCCCGGCCTCCTGGCCCAGCGCCGGCTGCGCCCCGGAATGTGCGAAGGGCACCAAGAGGCAGGACGCCGCGGCGAGGGTCACCCGGAGCTTGCGGGTGAGAAAGAGCGGCGAGCTCGACCTCATGAGCTGAGTCCCCTTAGTCGCGGTGAGTGGCTGTCCGAACGCGGTCAGAGAAACTGTACCCTCGCCGCAGCGCTAGACGGGGGCTCTTCCGCTGCCCTGGTGCCTCACACAATGGTGATGCGGATGGGCGTCGACCAGTCTCCGGGATTCCCGGTCCGCACCCAGCAGAGCCAGCGGTTCCCTGAGGTCGAATTGGTGGGGATGAACCGCTGGACAGGTTGAATGTTGAAGCTGGCGTCGGAATTGCGGACCCCGCCGAGGGCCAGACCGGTCGGGCAGTTGAACACGGTGCTGCCCATCCGGAGGCCGTAGGAGGAGTTGGCGGCGCCGACCCCGGTGGCGCTGGCGGTGATGGCGTCTCCCGGCTCGGCCGAGGTGGAGCTGACGATGGTCGCCGAGCTCGAGACCCCGGCCGGGCAGGCCTGGGCCGTGGACCAGCCAATGGCTTCCAGGATGCACAAGACCGCGGGCCCGGGAGAATGGATGGTCTCGTCCCTGGCGAGGATGGGTGTCATCAAGGAGTTCGGGTTTCCGGGGGCGTAGGTGAACTCGTCAAGGTGCCCGTAGCTGGAACCGGAGACCCACGAGGAAGGCGCGTGAAGCTTGGGCCGGCCGGTTCCGTCGGACGAGTTCGTCAGACCGCTGTCGAAGTACACGTTGTCGCTGGTGAGAGCCGAGGCGAGCGCGGCTGAGAAGTTGGGGTACACGGTGGGGTCGAGCAGTGAAACCCGGTTGGCGTCGGTAGTGAACCGGTCGTAGATGCCCGGCCTGCGCGGCTCCTCGATACCCCACGACGCGGTCCCCCCCGAGACCCGCATGAAGCCCTCGAACCCGAGTCCGTGCCCGATCTCGTGAAGGGCAACGCTGACGAAGTCGAAGGCGCCCGGCGGAGGGCGCCCATCGGTGCCGAAGTACCAACTGTTCACGTTGCTGTTGAAACTGATGCCCATGCCGGAGCCTTCGGGATCGAGGTCGTGCCCGGCGAGGGTATTGGCGAGGCTGATGGGGTAGAGGGTGTTAGGCACCGGAGCGCCGGGAAAGTTGGCGCGGTGGTCGGTGCCGGCCTGAGCGAGAGTGCCGGCGGCCATGGGAAGAAGGCTGGCGCTGACCTTGATCGGCACCGGCGAGCTGATGAGTCCGCCCCAAATGTCCAGCGCCCGCTGGAAGGCAGTCTGGGCCTCAGGGCTGAAGCTTGTGTACGTGGCCTCGAAAGTGGCGGCGGCGGCAGCGGCGCCAAAGGCCTTCACCGTCGCGCTTGGGGGCGGGGGGATGTAGGTGTTGGCGGGGGTGGGACCGGCCTGGAGGACCGTGATCGGCCCCGGGATCGAGGCTCCCCCGTCGATCTCCTGGGCCAGCGCCGGACGGGGCGCCAGGGTGGCGACGGAGGCGAGGAGGCAAGCAGCCGCCGCAACCATGGCCGCTCGCACCCGCCGATGTCCCTTCGTGGGCCTGGCGCCCATATTTCCTGCCTCCCCCTAGCGCGATGGCGGACAGTGGCCGCCACAAGGGAAGAAAGTACCGGAGTCCCGTGGCCTAGCTGTACCTGGTGCCGGGGCGGCTACGCTCTCCGGACCAGTTCGAGTGAGGCGAGTTCCCGATGGCCGTTCCCAAGAAGAAAACCTCCAAGTCCAAGAGCCGCAGCCGCAGGGCCAGCGCATGGACTCTCGACGCCCCGGCCCGGAGCACGTGTCCCCAGTGCCGCAGGGCCAAGCTGCCCCACGTCGTCTGCCCCAACTGTGGCTGGTACGGCGGGCGGCAG
>JBHENM010000065.1:0-1081 GCA_046262035.1 Acidimicrobiales bacterium
GGCCCGTCGCCGGACCCGTGGATGGGATCTTCTACCGGGGCCGCTTCTACTTCGGGTCCTCGCCCGAGTCGGTCCGCTTCAAGCACATCGCGGCGCGACCGTGGGTCAGCGCCACCCACCTGCCCGGCGAGGAACTGTCGGTCACAGTCCACGGACGAGCGACGGTCGTCGATCTCAAGGATCCCGAGCACGCCGGCTTCCGCCAGGCGCTCATCGACATCTACGTCCCCCGGTACGGGGCCTCGTGGGAAGCCTTCCTGGACTCGGGACCCCTCTACGCCCGCATCGATCCTGACCGCATGTTCACCTTCCACATGCCGGCCTAGGCCGCGCTGGACAGCCCGGTCAGGAGGTCCGGGACGCGACACGCCGGGCCGAGCCCAGCGCTCGCCGAATGTGAAGGCTGACCCGCTTATGGGCGCGGTCCCCCTCCGCCCCTTCGGGCCTCGACGCCAAGTCGGCGAAGACGTCGTCGCGGCCGTAGAGGATGACGGTGTCACCCGGGTCGGTGACCGTGTCCTTGCCGGGAATGCCCACGTAGTCGTGCACCTCGAGGTCGGTGAAGCGTCGGAGCAGGCGGACTCCGACTCGAGACAGCCGTTGGTCGACCCAGGAGTTCAGCGAAAGGAGGTACACCGCGGTGAGGCCGAGGACGAGGAGGACGATGCGGCCTGCGGTCTGGCCCGCGTCCTGGGCCCCGAGGAACCGGCCCAGGAGGCTCGCCACCACCGTGGCCAGTCCAAGGCTCCCCAGCAGCATCAGGTTGAGACCAGGGCGACCGTCACCAGCAGGATCACGGGAACCATGGGGAATTCCTTCCTCGCCCGACCGCATCCCTACCCCGCGGACGCGAGAAAGGGCCGGCACGGCGAGCGGATGCCCGTCGTGCCGGCCCTGGTGGGCTACTGGCTGCTAGCTACCGCTGCCTGCGGAGGCGACGAGGTGGACGACCCCGAGGGGCAGTCCCTCCTTGAACGCGTCCACCTTGAAGGTTGAGTTGAGGGCGGAAGCACCTGCTCCGGTGAGCTTGGCCACGGTCCCGTCGAGGACCACGTCGCTGCCCTCGGTGCTGACCTTGACG
>JBHENM010000066.1:0-11516 GCA_046262035.1 Acidimicrobiales bacterium
CCCGGCAACGACCGGATCCACCGACGAGGGTAACGACCGGGTGTCCGGCGACGACGGCCGCGACGAGATGTACGGCGGCCCCGGCAACGACTTCCTGGCCGGTGACTCCGCTGACGCCGTCCTGAGCGGCGGCGGCGGGAACGACATGTGCTTCATCGGTGCGTCGTTCGTTCAGTGCTCCACCGCCTGAGGGCGTCGAAAGCTACCCGGTGTTGCGCAGGCCGGTGGCGATCCCGTTGACGGTCAGCATGAGGGCCCGCCACAGCTCCGGGTCCTCCCCGTCGTCGTGGCGCAGCCGGGCCAGCAGCGACACCTGCAGGTGGCTGATGGGGTCGAGGTAGCCGTTGCGGACCTCCAGCGTCCGCTGCAGCAGCGGGTGGTGGTCGAGCAGGCGGGCCTCCCCGGTGAGGGCCAGGACCTCGTCGACGGTGCGGCGGTGCTCCTCGGCGATCAGGTCGAAGAGGCCGTGCAGCGACGGGTCGGAGAGGCGTTCCACGTAGAGCCGGGCGATGTCGAGGTCGGTCTTGAACAGGACCATCTCGACGTTGGACACGAATGTGCGGAAGAAGTGCCACTCTTCGTACATCCCTTTGAGCCGGTCGGACCAGCCCTCGGCCCGGGCCTGCTCGAGGCCCGATCCGACCCCGAACCAGCCGGGGACGATCTGGCGGGACTGCGTCCAGCCGAACACCCAGGGGATGGCGCGCAGCGAGTCCAGTTCCTCGATGCGGCTACCCGACCGGCGGATGGGCCGTGACCCGATGTTGAGGGCGGCGAGCTCCTCCACCGGCGTCGACGAGCGGAAGTAGTCCACCAGGCGGGGGTCCTCGACCAGCTTGCGGTAAGCGCCGTGGGCCGCTCGGGACACCACGTCCATCACCTCGTCCCAGCTCTCGATGACCTCGAGGGGCACGCGGGACTCCCGGTGCAGCAGGGAGGCCTGGAGGACGGCGGCGGTGGCGAACTCGAGGTTCCTGCGGGCCAGGGCGGGGAGGCCGTACTTGTCGGAGATGACCTCGCCCTGCTCGGTGATCTTGATCGCGCCGTCGAGGGTCCCGTAGGGCTGGGCCAGGATCGCCTCGCCCGTCGGGCCCCCGCCTCGGCCCACGGTGCCGCCGCGACCGTGGAACAGCCGCAGCAGGATGTCGTGGCGGCGGGCCGTGTCCCGGAGGGCCCGCTGGGCCCGGTGGATCTCCCAGAGCGATGTGGTGATCCCCGCGTCCTTGTTGGAGTCGGAGTAGCCCAGCATCACTTCCTGCACGTCGCCCCGAAGGGCCACCAGCCTGCGGTAGCCGGGATCGGACAGGAGACCCTCGAGCACGGGGCCGGCCCGCCGCAGTTCGTCCACGGTCTCGAGGAGGGGGACGAAGCTGATGCGGGCCACGTCGGCGGTGAGGTCGACCAGGCCCACCTCCCGGGCCAGCACGACGGCCGCCAGCACGTCGTCCGCCCCCCGCGTCATCGACACGATGTAGCTCTCGATGACGTCCTCTCCGAAGAGGTCGAGCGCCTTGCCGATGGTCTCGAAGAGGCAGAGCATGGCCTTGGCGTCGCCTGCGAGCTGGGTGGCCGGAGACTTCAACGGCCGGGCCGACCGGAGCTCGGCCGCCAGCAGCTCGCGCCGCTCGTCCCGCGACAGCTCGCCGTACGGGATGCCGGTGACGTGGAGACGGTCGAAGAGGGCGGCCAGGGCCTGGTGGTGGCGGTCGGCGTGCTCCCGGACGTCCATGGTGGCCAGGGCCAGACCGAAGGTGGAGGCCACGCGGATGACGCGGTCGAGGCTGCCCTGAGCCACCAGGTCACCCTGATTGTCGGTGAGCGAGTTCCGCATCACCTCCAGGTCGTCGAGCAGCTCGCCGGTCGACGAGTACTCCAGGCCGGGCCGCGGCGGCGCCCCCTCGGCCAGGCGGTGACGGGTGTTCCGCAGGCGCTGGAGGATGTACGAGCACTTGAGGCGGTAGGGCTCCTCGGCGTTCAGCCGCCCGAAACGGGCGTGGACCTCGGGCAACACCGACCTGTCCGCCCTCAGGCTGCTCTTGAGCTCGGGCGAGATGGCGATGACGCGCGTGGAGCTGCTGAGCTTGCTGATCAGCCCCTCGACGGAGACGGTGAGGTTGCGCAGGGCCAGCGCCCGCTGCTTTCCGAGCACCTCCAGGGTGACGTCGGGGGTCACGGCCGGGTTGCCGTCCCGGTCCCCACCCACCCAGGTGCCGAACCGGACGGGCCGGGCGCGAGGCGGAAGCGAGACCCCCAGGCGCCCGAGGTGGGCGGCCAGGTCGTCGAGGAGGTCGGGAAGGACGCTGCCGAACAGCTCGTCGAGGTAGAAGACGACGGACTGGGCCTCCTCGGCCGGAGTGGGCCGCTCCCGGCGCAGCTCGTCCGTCTGCCAGATGAGGTCGACGACCTCGGCCACCTCCCGCTCGGCCCGCCTCCGGTCGTCCTCGGTGGCACGGGGGTTCGACCGCTGCTCCAGGAGCCCGGCGATCCGCCGCCGCTTGGTCAGGATCGACTGCCGCACCGCTTCCGTGGGATGGGCGGTCAGGACCAAGCGCAGCTCGAGGCGGCTGAGCACGGCCTCCAGCTCGCTCACCGGAAATCCGGCCCGGGCGATCTCGTCCACTGTCCGGCCGAGGGGACCTTCGTGCTCGGCCAGCTCCGCTCGCTCGTCGGCTCGGTGGACCTGCTCGGCGATGTTGGCCAGGTGGAAGTAAGCGGAGAAGGCCCTTACCAGCAGCGTGGCCGTCGGCAGGTCGACGCCCGACAGCTCCTCGTCGAGATCGGCGGCGGTGGAGGGCGAGGAAGAGTCGCGCGTGCCCTTGCTCAACGACCGCACCCGCTCGACCAGGTCGAGCAGGCCCTGGCCCTCGTGGCGAACGAGGGTCTCGCCCAGGAGCCCCCCGAGGAGCCGGATGTCGCGGCGCAAGGCGGCCCCGGCCAGCGACGACGGTTCGGCCGTCGCGTCATGGGGGCCGGCCAGGTCGGAGAAGCCCACAGGTCGGACGTCGGCCACGTGTCAAGCCTAAGGGGGAAACCTAGGCTGCCCTCCATGGGATCACTCGGAGTGGAATGGGTGCAGAGCTACAACGGGCGGGCGGCCGACGTCGGCAACACCCGGGCGGCGGCGGAGGGCTTCTACAACACCCTTCTCGGCGTGCGTTCCTTCGACTGGGGGGACGACCTCGCCTGGGACGAAGACTTCGAGCAGAAGGGCCAGGGCTCTCCCGGTGCCGGTACCGACACAAGCTGGGCCGACAAGGTCGACATTCTCTTCTTCGCCGGGCACGGCTCGGCTCAGGGCCCCTTCTTCGGCACCACCCGTGACAGCGGCGAGGCGACGCCGGGCGAGGTCCGATGGGGCGACCGGGAGCTCGAGTGGATCGCCTTCCACGCCTGCCAGGTCCTGAACCGCACGAACGTGTTCGACCGGTGGTGGGACGCCTTTGCTGGCCTGCACTACATGCTCGGCTTCGATACCAACGCCCGCGACGAGCCCAACCGCGGGAGGTACTTCGCCGAGAAGCTCAACGCTGGATGGCGGGTCCGGGACGCCTGGATCCACGCCTGCCAGGAGACGGAGGGGGCCGACCGGGAGTGGGCCTACCTGCGGGCCGACGCCGAGGGCACCAACACGTTCGACGACCACTGGCACGGGCGAGGCTTCGTGAGCCCCGATCCCGCCAACCCGAGTGTCCTCTTCTACCTCCGGGGGAGCTGCTGACATGGCCGACCTGTTCCAGTTCCCCGAGGTGGAGACCGACCGGCGCCAGGTGACGATGTTCTCCACGCCTCCGCCGTGGAAGCGAGACGCCCAGCAGGCCCGGGGGCTCGCACGCCGTCTCGGCATCAGCGGGGACGTCGAGGACCACGGGACCACCCTCGTCGTGCGGGACGGGGCGGGCGCCCTGGAGCTGTTCATGGCCAGCGACTCCATGCGCGTGACGCGCTGGCCCGCAGGCCGCTCGGAAGCCGACGGCGACATCGACCTTCCCGAACCGTCAGCGGCCATGGCCAAGGGCCGCGGTCTGCTCGAAGAGCTGGAGCTGGCCCCCGAAGGCCTCGACACTCCTTCCGTCGCTTACAGCGAGCTGGCCCGCAAGGACCGCCGCAGCGGTCGCGAGGTCTCCGGAAGCGTCGCCATCCACGTCAACTACGGCTTCCGGCTGGACGAGCTGCCGGTGGTGGGTCCCGGGGCCAAGGTGCAGATCACCCTCGGCCACGGGGGGTCCCTGCTCGGCGCCTACCGCTTCTGGCGCAAGGCCCGCGCCGGCCGCACCGTCGGCATCATCTCCGCCGAGGTGGCCATGGACCGGCTGTGCCGGGACCCGGCCTACGCCAAGCTCGACGCCAAGACGGCCCGGGTCCTGATCCATGACGTGCGCCTGGCGTACTACGGGCTCCCGCCCCGGGAGCTCCAGGAGTCGCTCATCCCCGTGTACGCCTTCGACGGCACGGTCACCACCCGCCAGTTCCCCCGCTACGACTTCACCCGCTACGTGGTCGCCATCGACGTGGAGGCGAGGGACGTGAAGCGGGTCCGCATGGCCCAGCGGCTCACGCCCGTCTTCTAGGCGCCCTACGGGGGGCCCGGCCGGTCACCACTGCTGGAGAATGAGCAGGTGCCGCATCGAGTCCTCCCCGAAGCTGCTCCGGCAGTTCTCCCCCTGCGTGCGCAGCTCGCCGACGTTGGGGAACGGGTACGACGTCTCGCCGAAGGCGTGGTAGACGACCGTGAAGAAGACCTGGCTGGCGTCTAGCAGCGCGCCGTCAACCCGGCCGCGGAAGTCGACGGTCCCCGTGGGGCCGACCACGAACGAGTTGGGCGCGTCGCCTTCCGGGTGCAGGGCGTCGAGGGGGAGGGTGCGCTCGACTCCCGGGCACAGCGGCTGCTCGGAGTCGGGCTGGAGGGTTCCCCAGAAGACCGAGTAGACGCCGCCGGGGATGAGACCGCCCAGTTCGAGCCGCACATCTGTCCGGGGGCGGCCCCGCCCGCCGAGGGTGTGGGCCGTGGATGTCGCCGACGCGCTCGACCACTCACCCCACGTCACCGGATCGGTGGGGCTCGTCTCGATGGGAACGCCGGCGTTGGTGTAGAGCGGGGCGTCGGCCGCGGTATCAGCCGTGGGGTTGCGCAGTGTCGACCCGACGATCACGAAGACGTCGCGGCTGTGGACCTCCACCCCGTCGGAGGGGTCTTGGGCGGCCATGGCCGTGTCGCCGAGCGGGGCCACGAGCAGCAGGGCGGTGGTGAGCGAGGTCCCGAGCAGCGCCGGCAGGGTTTGACGAGTTCTCATGCCGGTACGTCTGCACGGGGAGCGCCCCTGTTACAAGCGTTCGGAGGTTGCGAACCGGTGGTCCCTCGGACTGATACCCCGGACCCGCTTGAAGGCGATGCTGAGAGCGTACGGGCTGCCGTACCCGACCTGGCGGGCCACGGCGCCGACGGTGGAGCCGGGTTCCCGGAGGAGGTCGGCGGCCAGGTCCAGACGCCAGCTGGTGAGGAAGCGCATCGGCGGTTCGCCGACGAGCTCGTTGAAGCGGCGGGCCAGCGCGGCGCGTGAGACGCCTGTCTCGGAGGCGAGACTGGCCACGGTCCAGGAATGGGCCGGGTTGTTGTGGAGCATGCGCAGGGCCGGTCCGACAACGGGGTCGCCGTGAGCCCGGTACCACGCCGGGGCATCGGCTTCGGGACGGTTGAACCAGGCCCGCAGGACGGCGATCAGCAGCAGGTCGAGGAGCCGGTCGAGGACGGCCTCCTGGCCGGGGTCGTCCCGAGCGATTTCGTCGGCGAGCAAGGCGATCAACGGGGTGTCCCACGTGCCGGCGGGTAAGACGAACCGCGCCGGCAGGATCCCCAGGAGCCGCTGGCTGACGTCGCCTTCGAGCAGGTACGTGCCGGTGAGGAGCGTGGTCGACCCGTGGGGATCGTTGCCCCAGGTCCGCACCCCGAGGTCCATGGCCTGGTGAAGATCGTCGCCATCGGGGCTGGTGCAACGCTGCCCGGGGTGGATCACCACTTGCGGCGTGGTAGCCGGATCGTCGGCGACCGTGTAGGGATCGGGCCCGCGCAGGATGGCGACGTCCCCGGGGCGAAGCCGGACCCGGTCACCCTCTTCGGGGAGGAGCCAGGCGTCGCCCTTCACCATGGCCACGAGGGTCAGGGGCGCCCGGTCCTGGATGCGGAGCGACCACGGTGGTTCGAGGAGGGCTCGGAGGAGAAAGGCGCCCTTGGCCCGGGGCCCGTCGAGAAGGGCGGCCAGGGCGTCCACTCGGTCATCGTAGACGATCGAACATGAATTTAAGCGTTGTGGCCATGGATCGTCTCGCTGGCTCGTTGTTCAGTTAGGGCATGACCACGACCCAGACAGTTCACCCCGCCAATCCCCAACTCGATCAGGTCGTCCGAGCGATCGCCCGCCGGTCGTTCTGCACGCTGGCCACGGCGTCGGCGACGAACCGTCCGCACGTGGCCGGCGTCCTCTACGTGGCCGACGCCAACACCCTGTACGTGAGCACGATGCGGACGAGCCGCAAGGCGCGCAACATCGCCGAGAACCCGCGGGTGTTCGTGTGCGTCCCGGTGCGGCGCCTTCCCGTGGGTCCGCCATCGACCGTGCAGTTCGCTGGTAATGCGGAGATCCTGACCACGGGGGATGCCGCCATCGTGCGGCTGGTAGAGGCGGGCCGCCTGAAGGCGATCACCCGCCATGGCGAGCTCGAGGCGCCGGACGGTTGCTTCCTCTGCATCACCCCTACGGGCAAGCTCCACACGTACGGCCTGGGCCTCCCGCTCCGCCAGTTGATTCGCGACCCGCTCAACGCAAGTGGGAGCGTTGAGCTGTAAAGGAAAACCGCTTCGGCGTCACGAGCTTCAACCGCTGCTGAATCGGACGTACCTCCGACCCGGACGGGTGGGACCGGCGCCGCGAGGTCGGCCATTCGCGATTATGGAGCGGTCTCCCTGCGGCACTTCGCCGGTTACCGTGCAGCTCACAACCCCTTCGCGAGTGTCCTCGTCGTTCTTCCTTCCATCCGGGAATAACACGACCTCGATGTAGCGCACGAGGCCTTGGTGCCTCGCCGCTGACGCACCCCTGATGTGGTGGCGTCACCGTCGCTCATCAGCTCGTGATGAGAATTTGCTGTTCCCTCCTTTCTCCAATTACGCTCCGAAAAGATACAACGAGCCGGACCGACCGAACGCGAGACCATACTTCACTGAGCGAAAGCAACTCGCCAGAGGCAGTAGATGGCGAACATATGCGTTCGCTAGCCCCCAATGGAAGTGCTTCGTAGGCAGGCGCCGACGCCACTTCCGAGAGTGGCGACACGCCAGCTAGGGCCTCGAATTCGACGCGAACAGTCACATCAAGTGCGGGACCCAGGCCGACATTCCGCAGCCTCACCTCACTGGCCTGACCCTCGCCAGCGATCATTTCTCCAACAAGGTGCGGCCGAACGCTCAGGCTTCGCGCCTCCTGCATCTCTGCGACCAGCTTCTGCGTTTGCCATGCGTAGTACGACGTCACTGCGACCAGGACGGCTGTGAGTAGAGCAATCGCGTCAATCTGATCCTCAAGCCAGAGAATTGCCCAAGCTCCTAGGCTGCCACCTACCGCTCCGAGAAGGAGGCCCACGCCAGCCACACGAGCCGGTGAGTTCGTCGTCATCTGGCGGTCATCTGTTTCGAGCTCAGCTGAGTGAGAATAGTGCGTAGGCGCAGACACTCCACGTACGGTATTCTTACCACCCTACCCCAAACTAAGACGTTCCTCTCGGGATTGCTGTCAGAGCAGGCTGGAATGCACCCTAGCGACTATCCGAAAGACGATGAGGCCTTACGGCGCTGGCTTCACGACGATATATCGGGCATCATCGCACATCTTGGGATGCTTCTGGGAGGTCTGCTCGACGGTAGTTTGTCACCCCATCGTCACGAGCGGACCTTGGAGCAACAAGTCCATGGCGAGGTCCAAGAGGTGACATCGAGTCTTCGGAACGCGCTCGGTTGGTACACGGCATACTCTCACGCTGGATTCGCCTCGTCTGATGATCCTTTGGCTGAGCTCCCGCTAGGCGATGACTCCTCTGGTTCGGTGCCGCTGACTGTCGCGTTCGGCGTCTGGGCACACAGATTGGCAAATGATCTCGTACGTCTTGACATCGCTATCGATGAAGTTGGAGGCCTCGAGCCGGCTAGCCCCGAGTTTCGTGGTCGAATAGCGCCTCTTGCGGAGGCATTCGGCTACGCCTACGACCAATTGAGATCTGCGGTGTTCAGGCTGCCGCCCGGCGCTCCTGCGCACGAGCAACGTCAGGCCTCGGCGTGGAAGGTGCTTCGGGACTGCTTGTCGTCCAGCTTCGCCGTCGAGTTGTCCACTGGGAAACTTGAAAGCGACCTGTTCCATGTAGCGGTGGAGCCCGGCCTCCCCCTCGTGGAGGCAGATCCGGACCTACTTGAAGAAGCCGTGCGAAACCTAGTCGAGAATGCCGTGGCGGCGACTGGCTCGCGCCCTCATGCCCGCATTGAACTTCAGCTGTTCAGGAGTACCTATGGAGTCACGCTGGAGGTTCGTGATAATGGACCAGGACTTCCCGCTGATGTGTTGGCCACAGTTCAAGCTCGAAAAGGCGACGGCGAGATAGTCGCCTCACTCTCCCCGTTGCCTCCGCATGCCCAGCCAGCGGGTCGTGGACTCGGTCTTCGCTTGGCGGCGTCCGCAGCACGTAGTTGGGGCGGCGCTCTCGAAGTGCAAGAAACGAACGAGCGTGGGACCAGTATCGGGCTGCATCTGCGATCGCGTGGCGCAGCGCCGCCGCAGCAGCTTGACGCAGTCACTTCCCAAGAGATGCCTCCATCCGCCTCAGCCTCGACGGTGCCGCCGGATGGCGTGTCCATCGGCCCACAATCCCTCCTGCTCGGCCGAGCACGGATACTGGTAGTCGATGATGACGAACTAGTCGCTCGTCACATCGCGTCCATGCTTAGTAACTCTGGTATTGACCCTACAATCGACATTGCTTTCGCGCTTGACGAAGCAATGCCACTAATTGAGTCCCAGACATATGACCTGGCAGTGATGGACGTGATTATGGGGCCGTCCGAGGCACGAGCGGCTGGCGGGCTCCATCTCGCTCATGCCGTGCGGAACAACAGTCCGGATGCCATCATCGTCGTCTTGACCGGTTACCTTGACCGGGACTTTCTTACCGTAGCGTTCCAGAGTGGTGTCGACGAGTATTTGTTGAAGCCCGATATTGGGCAGCTTGTGCCCGCGATTAATAGGGTGACGATGAAGCGTGAGGCTTTACGAGAGTCTCTTCGACGGCGTGCCGTGGACACGCTGATGTACGACGCTATTACAACCATCTCGCACGAGCTGCGGTCTCCCATGTTGACGGCGAAGCGCGAAACCGAAACTCTCGCCGCCGGTGCGCTAGGGACCCTAGGGCCCAGGCAGGAGGCTGCTGTAACCGCGGTTCAGCGTGCGATCGACCGAGCACTGGACTTAGTCAACGCGCACCTGGACCTGAGGCGACTTGACTCGGGCGATAGCGGACTCATAACCGAAGAGTGGGATCTCGAGGACCTCATCAAGGGTGAGGTCAACGCGCATGACTCGGAAATTTCGCGTAAGCGTCTTTCCGTCCGGATCCACACTCGCACCTCGTCGCCTGTGGTGGTACAGATTGACGTGAGTCGGTTGCGCGTGGCGCTGAACCCGCTATTGGAAAACGCAGTCAAGTACTCGCCCGACGACGGCTCTATCTCCGTTAAACTGCGCGCTGACCACGACAATGTTGTTGTGTCTATTACAGACGAAGGGCCGGGAATACGAGGGAACGAGCTCGATACTCTGCTTGGGCTCCAGCGTGATCCTGACGGACGGCAGATTGGACAGCGCATGCGTAGTTCCGGCCTTGGGCTATCCCTCGCGAAGCGGCTTATTGAGCTTCATGGCGGTTCGCTTTGGCTCGAACCGCCTCCCCCCGGTAGCGGGACAACGGTCGTCTTTCGGCTTCCCCTCAGTTCTCGACTCCCCCACGACGACGGATTGGCACCCGATTCCGAGTGAACTCTCGCATTCTACTCGTGGAGGACAACTACGGTCAGTCCCGTCCGATCGCGCAGCTACTGAGGCATCGGGGTTACGATGTGGTGCCAGTCTACGATGGCCCTTCTGCAATCGAGCGCGCTAGAGAATATCATCCGGATCTTGTGCTCATAGATTTGCTACTAGTCGAGCGTGGCGACAAGCTGGACGGATACGACGTAATTTCGCAACTCCGTGGTCATCCCGATACTAAGGAAGTCGGTATCATTGCGTTAAGTGGCCATTACATTCGTGGCCAGGACGAGATCAGAGCGTTGAGACTCGGGGCGGATGACTTCGTTAGGAAGGAGACCGAGTTCGGCGTGCTGGAGGCTCGGATCGAGGCGGTCTTGCGTCGAGTTCACGGGTCGTAACGGAAAGAGGACGACGAAGGGGAGTCCTCTGGCGCTGAAGCTCAACCGGCATGTCTTCCCAGGGGCCAATTCATGCGCGTCTGTCTAGCTGGGATTCGAAGCGTCGGGTTTGGGTGCAGGCAAGGGCGAAGCAGGTTCCGTAACGACGTCCTCTCTAGTCATGCGTCGCCGAATTGGCTTCGCCCCGTCAGCGTGGCCTGCACCCGACCCGGTAGTGCGGGCCTGGCCATGACGGGGTCAACTCATATCCGCGACGCAGGACTAGTCGGGCTTCAGCGATCCGGTTGTGATGGGAACTCGCACCATCCCGTGGCTGCCGACTATCGCCGTGTGTGTCGAGGCTGCCCAAGACGAAATCACTCACACGGCGCCAGCGAGCTGTCTGGCCTGGGCGCAACCGCACGACTTCGGCACCGGTGCTGCGCATGGTAACGAGCGACACGGCGCCGGCGAGCTCCCTGGGCACGAACTTGCTCGGACCCGCCAAGAGCCGCGCCGGGTTCCAGACGACCGCGAGTCAGTGACCGCCGAGTCTTCTCAGCGCAGGCTACGAACGCGAATACTGCTGCGCCACTGCCGCCCCGCAATGCTCTTTGATCTTCTCGAGGAAGTCGTCCGCCTCTTTCATGGCATCGGCCCTGATCTTGAAGATCGCTATCCACGCAGCTCCGCCTACGACGGTACCGAGCGCCGAGATCACCCCCAACCCCCACTCCTTCGATACGAGTAAAGCCACGATTGCGACGACGGCCACAAGGACCACGGCCACCGCCAGGGCGAAAGCCAGGGCGGTGTAGCGCCTGATCTCCGTCTTCTTAAAGTCAAATAGCTCCCGGGCTGCCTCACAAGGCCCTGTCACTAGCCGGTTGATCAACGCCTCGGTATCCATCGCGCATTCCTCTCCTCGGTAGCGCTAAGGGCTCACCGCGAAGTTGATTGAGCGGCAGGGTGCAGCGTGTAGTTCCAGTCGCCGTGCCAGTCGTGGCGGGTGAGGGGCAATGCGGCCATCTCGGCGTCGCTGATTTTGACCCCGATCGGGTACCACTCGGTG
>JBHENM010000067.1:0-15364 GCA_046262035.1 Acidimicrobiales bacterium
GCGACGATCCCGTGGGGGCGACTTCGCAATCCCATCTTTTCCCTGCCCGACGCCGCGGCCAAGGATGTGGCCGTACGGCTGGTCGATGGGAGGTGGCGCCTCCTGTTCAGCCATGTCCGCGAGGACCCGTTCCGGTTTCGCATCGGCCTGACGTCGAGCACCGACCTGATCGGGTGGTCGGACGTCGAGCTATGGGACCAGCCCGAGGTGGGGGGCGTGGCCTCGCCCGACCTCACAAGGGAAGGGGCGGGCACCTACGTGGTGACGTACAACTCCCACACCCGGGACGTGGACGGGCAGCCGAAGCTCTACGAGCGACGTTCGGCGGCCTTCGGGTCGTGGTCCGAACCTCGGCGCCTGGCTCCGAGCGTCCGACCCCTTCCCGGGGACCGGCTGATCGATGCGGCCCTGGCTCACACCCGACACGGGCTCTTCCTTGGCTACAACCATCAGGAGGACCGGTTCGAGATGGCGTGGTCGCCATCCGGTTCCCTGGAAGGGCCGTGGCGACGGATCGGAGTCGCTGACACCGGCGCCTTCGAGAACTACCAGTTCTTGCAAGTCGACGGTGTGTGGCACGTGCTGGGCACCACCGTCCCCGTCCACCGCGAACTCCTCTACCGGCTGGACGGTCCTCCCGAACGGCCCGAGAGCTGGTTGCGCTGGAAGCTCGTCCGCCAGCTGGAGGTGCCCGCCGAATCCTGGAACCGGGACCAGGGTGACGGCCGCGGGTTCGAGCTGGCCAACGCCGCCTTCCTGTGCGACGCCCGGCCCCTCGACGGTTACTGGTACCTCTTCTACGCGGGAAGCACGGAACTAAACCGGTTCGGGGGTCGGGGCCACGCCAAGATCGGCATCGCCCGTAGCACCGACCTCGTCCGGTGGGAGGTTCCTCCGGGGTAGGGCCGGGACAGCCCTACGCTGCCCGCATGCTGCGCCTGCTGGCATCGGCCGGCCTGGGGTACCTGGCGGGGGCGCTCCCCACGGCGGACACGGCGGCCAGGCTGGCGGGCGGGGGCGCCACCGACCTGCGCCTCGCCGGTAGTGGGAATCCGGGTGCGGTCAACGCCATGGCTGTGCTGGGCCGCCGGTGGGGGATGGCCGTCCTCGCGGCCGACATCGCCAAGGGTGCGGCGGCAAGCGTCGTGGGGCGGCGGCTGGCCGGTGATACCGGCGCTCACGTAGGTGGGACGGCCGCGGTGATCGGCCACTGTTTCCCGGTGTGGAGCGGGTTCCGTGGCGGTAAGGGCGTGGCCCCGAGCTGCGGGCAATGCCTGGCCACGTTCCCCGTCTACTTCCCCATCGACCTGGTCGTGGCCTGGGCCGTGGCGACGTGGCGACAGCATGCGTTGCCCGCCACCGTGGTGGCCTCGTCGGTATGGGTGGCAGCCAGCACTCTGTGGTGGCGGCGGGGGTGGCCCAACGCGTGGGGTCCCCGGCCGACGGTCGCCCTGCCCGCGGCCGCCACCGTCACCAGCGCCGTGATCCTGTCCCGGTTCGCCGCCGCGGCCCGAGCGGCAGGGACACCGCCGGCGGCCCCGAGCGCGGCCCGATGATCGCCATCGTCGTCGACTCCAACTCCCAGCTTCCTCCCGACCTGGCCAGCCGGTTCGGGATCACGGTCGTCCCGCTGACGGTCACGGTCGACGGCCAGGATCATCTCGAGGGGGTCGACCTGGACGCTGACACCTTCTACGCGCGGTTCGGCAAGGGCAGCCCGACCGTCACCACCGCCCAACCCAGTCCCGGCCGGTTCGTGGCCACGTACGAGCGCGTGGCCGCAGCGGGAGCGGACGCCATCCTGTCGGTCCACATCGGATCGTCGATCTCCGGCACCATCAACTCGGCCACGCTGGCCGCCGGCGCCGTCGATGTCCCCGTGCGCATCGTCGACACCGGGGCGGCGTCGTTCGCCATCACCCTCTGCGCGTGGGCCGCGGCCGAGGCGTTGGCCGCAGGAGCGAGCCTCGAGGAGGCGGCCGGTGTGGCCGAAACGACGGCGGGCACGGTCGGGAACGTCTTCGCCGTCCGGGCCCTCGATCTGGCCCGGGCCGGGGGGCGCCTGGCGGACGGCCCGGCAGCGGGCGAGCCAGGCTCGGTACCGGTCATGACCATGTCCGACGGGGTGATGCAGGTCGTCGGGCGGGCGGCCGATCTGGACGACGTGGCCGACGTGATGGCGGCGCGCGTCCGCGGCGCGGGGTCAAACCTCCGGGTGGGGATCGGCGTCGCCGATGCGGGAGTCGTCCACTTCTGGGACGTCCTCGAGCGAAGGCTCGCCGCCTCCCCCGAGGTCGACGAGATCGTGCGGTACCGCGTCGGCCCGAGCGTGGGCGCCCACACGGGCCCGGGCACGGTCGGCGCCATGTACGCCCCGCGGCGACCCGGCGCCGGTCAGTAACCGGCGAGCGCTTCCACCAGCTCGCCCTGGAGCATGCTGAGGTAGTCGTAGGCGGCGAACACGGGCGCACGCGGATCGTCGGCCTCGACCGGACGCTCGTGGCCCTCCTCGCTGACGTCGAGACGGCTACCCAGCACGAGCCGGACCTCGTTGAGCGCCCGCATCCAGTGATCGGCCTCCTCCGGGCTCAGGTGCTCGGAGTCGGCGCTGGCCTCGAGGGTCGCCAGCGCCGCCAGGTGCGACTCCATGAGCTCGGTGTGGGCCAGCAGGCGGTACTCCTCCTGCCGCTCCTCGTCCTCCGGGTACGCGATAGGGAACAGGCGGGCCATGGCTGGGTCGTCGGCCGTCCCGAAGACCTCCCGCATTTCGGGAGCGAGGGAGCGCAGGAAGGCCCGCTCGACTTCCGGGAGCCGCAACTCGACCCCGCCCTTGCGCAGCCGCCGAATTCGACGGCTCATGCTGGCTGGGAGCGGCGGCCACGGCGTTCGGGCACGCAGCCCTTCGGGCCGCTCAACGGGCCACCGCCGCCGGCGGCTGCCCCGCTGAGCGGGGCGCCGTGTCCATTGACTCGCTCGCCTGCGGCTCGCTCATTCGTCGTGTTCCATGGTGGCCCAGAGACCGTGCTCGTGAAGCCGGAAGACGTCGAGCTCGGCCTTCTCCCGGGTCCCGCTCGAAACCACGGCCTTGCCCTTGTGGTGGACGTCGAGCATGAGCTTGGTGGCCTTCGCCTTGCTGTACCCGAACAGCTTCTGGAACACGTAGGTCACGTAGGACATCAGGTTGATCGGGTCGTTCCAGACGATGACGATCCACGGCCGATCCTCGCGGACCTCCTCGGTGATCTCCGGTTCCTTGACCTCGGTCGGAGCCGCGGCGGGCATCGCCGGCATGTCCTCCAGGCTAGGGCCTTTGGCCGGCTCTAGGGACGGGTGAGCAGCTGGTCCCGAGCGGTGGCGTCGCCCTCAGCCTCCGCTCCCTCGTCGGAAGCGGAGAAGGCCAGGAGGAAACGCACGGCCGAGGCCCAAACCACAGCTGCGCCGGCGATGTGCACGCCGACCAGCACCACCGGCACCCCTGTGAAGTACTGCACGTAGCCGACCGCCGCTTGGGCTACTGCCACGGCGAGGAGAACCTCGCCCGCCCTGAGGAGGCCCGGGGGCGCCCCCGCCTGACGCAGTCGCCACAGGGTGACCAGGAGGACGATGAGGAAGAGCACCACGGCCGCTCCGTGGGCCCGGGCCACGTCGGACACCGCGAAGCTCAGCCGCTCGACGTCTGGGTCGCCACCGTGAGGTCCCGACCCGGTGACGATGGTCCCCAGGAAGATCACCATGGCGGCCACACCCAGCACGAGCCGGCCCATGAAGAGCAGCTCGGGGGGGACGACGGGGCGGGGCCGGGGAGGGCCTCCCGGCGAGCCCTCCGGCCCCCCTTGGGGACCGTCGGGGGCTCCGGCGCGGTGGTGGAGCACCACGGCGTTGGCCAGCAGCACCATCGAGAGCAGCATGTGGCCCATCACGAACTGGGGCTTCAGCTCGAACAGCACCGTCAGCCCCCCGAGGACCACCTGAGCGAGGACGCCGCCGACGAGACCCAACGACAGGATGGTGAGGTCGCGCCGCCGAGGTTGCCGCCGGAGCGAGCCGAGCACAGCCAGGATGACGGCCACCGAGACCAGCCCGGTTATGGATCGGTTCACGAACTCGACCATGGCGTGGTACTCCCACGGCGCCACGACCCGGTCCTCGGCACACGTCGGCCAGTCGGGGCATCCGAGCCCGGAGTTGGTCAGTCGGACCGCACCGCCGGTCACGATGATGAACGCCACGGCCAGCGCGGCGATGGCGGTGATGCGCCGGTAGGTGCGAGGCGACAGCCGGGGCGCTTGCATCTGGCGGCGATGGTACGGCAGGGTCGGGCGGAACCGGAATAGGAGGTCCCATGGCGCCCGACACACCCGAACCCGATCCGCCGGCCGAGGCCGAGCTCGCCGACAACCAGGCGGTCAAGGACGAGGCCGTGCTCGGACGCGAGGGCGTCGAGCAGGACCTGATGCAGAAGGACGAGTCCCCCGAGGGCGAGGAGATCGAGGACGTCGAGGACGTCGAGGACGAGTAGCCCCCGGCTCGCGTGGGCAGAACCGAAGGGAACCCTTTCGCACACCAGGAGGAACCCATGGGGAGTCGACCGGTTGTCGAAACCGGCCACGATCGAAAGGCGCTCGTGGCGGACGCCGGTTTCCGGCGCATCTCTTTCGCCAGCGTCGTGGCCGGCGTGCTCGCGGCCTACGGCGCCTTTGCCGTGCTCGCGGGACTGGTAGCCGGCGTCATCGACGCCCTAGATGTCGACATCGACCTGTCCGAACGGTGGCAGGAGCTGGGACTGGCCGGGGCCCTCGTCATCGCGGGGCTCCTCCTGGTCGCCTATCTGTTCGGTGGCTACGTGGCCGGACGCATGGCCCGACGGGCCGGCTTGCTGCACGGCGTGGCCGTGTTCGTGCTGGGAGTGATCGTCGTGGCCTTGGCCGCAGTCATCGCCCGCCAGTTGGGTGGCGCCGACGCCACCGTCGAGAACCTTCGAGCCTTGGGTGTCCCGACGACAGGCTCTGAGTGGCGTGACATCGCCACGGTGGCCGGGATCGCTTCCCTCGCGGCCATGCTGCTCGGGGCGGTCGGTGGTGGCCTTCTGGGCGAGCGCTGGCACACCAAGCTCCTGTCCCGGGCCCTCGACCCCCGCGTGGGTGCTCAGGCCGAGGCCTCGCGGGCGGCAGAGGAGCGGGCGGCCGAGGCCGAGGAGCAGCGCGTCGCCGCCGGCGAGCGGGGCACAGCCGCCTTCCAGCGGGTGCGGGCCACCGCTCCCACCCGTACCGAGCGTGCCGACCGGGCCGACCTCGAGCCCGCCCAGGCCTCTGAGCGGGATCTCGGCACCGAGCGGGACCTGGGGACCGAGCGGGACCTCGGGACCGAGCGGGGTCTCGGGGCGGATGACTACGTCGAGGCCGACGACGACGACCGGGTGGTCCGGCGGACGCCAGTCCGGGAGGCCGACCCTCGCCGCGTCGACGACGGTCCCGACCTGCCACCTCGCAACGGGACCGACCCGATCACGCGGCGGTAAAGCGTCAGGGACCGGTCGTCGGTGCAGCCGGCGCCGCCGCCGGGCGCGAGTACTGGGTGAGGTACAGCTCCCGGTAGAGACCGTCTCGCTCGACCAGTTGCTCGTGGGTGCCTCGCTCCACGATGCGGCCGTCGTCCACCACGAGGATCTGGTTTGCGGCCTGGATGGTGGACAGCCGGTGGGCGATCACGAGCGACGTCCGGCCGGTGAGGGCCTCGGCCAGAGCCTGCTGCACCAGGAGCTCCGTGTCGGAGTCCAGGTGAGCGGTGGCTTCGTCGAGGATGACGATGGCCGGGCTCTTCAAGAGCACCCGGGCCAGCGCCAGCCGCTGCTTCTCACCTCCCGACAACCGGTAGCCCCGCTCGCCCACGACGGTGTCGTAGCCCTCGGGCAGGCTGGCGATGAGGTTGTGGATGCGGGCCGCCCGGCAGGCGTCGACGACCTCGTCCTGGGTGGCGTCGGGCTTGGCGTACCGAAGGTTGACGCCGATGGTCTCGTGGAACAGGTGGGGGTCCTGGGTGACCATGCCGATGGCCGCGGCCAGGCTCCCCGTGGTGAGGTCCCGGACGTCGTGGCCGTCGATCCGCACCGTGCCCGCAGTGACGTCGTACAGCCGGGGGACGAGATTGCACAGGGTCGTCTTGCCGGAGCCGGTGGGGCCAACTAGGGCGATCATCTGGCCGGGCTCGGCGGTGAAGGACACGCCCTTCAGGATCACGCCCGAAGGCTCGTCGGACAGTGGCGCGGTCACGTCCGCCTCCAGGGAGGGGATGGAAACGGTCGAGGGGGCCGGGTAGCGGAACCAGACGTCGTCGAAATCGATGCGACCCTCGGCATCTATTAGGTCGTACGCCCCCGGGGACTCCACGATGGGTGACCGAGCGTCCAGTACTTCGAAGACCCGCTCGAAGGACACGAAGGCCGTCATCACGTCGACCTGGGCATTGGTCAGCTGGGTAAGAGGCCCGTACAGCCGGGTCACGTACAGGGCGAGCGCGGTGAGCGTCCCCACGGTCAGGCTCCCGTTGATCACCTGGCGGGCGCCGAACCAGTAGACCATCACCGTCCCGACCGCAGCCAGCATGCCGAGGGCGGCGAAGAACACCCGGCTCAACAGGGCGGTCTTGATCCCGATGTCACGTACCCGCCCCGCCTTCTCGGCGAACTCGGCCGCCTCGTGCTCGGGATGACCGAAGAGCTTGACCAGCAGGGCTCCGGAGACGTTGAAGCGCTCGGTCATGTTGGTGTTCATGGCCGCGTTGAGGTTGTAGGACTCCTTCGTCAGACGCTGCAGCCGGCGCCCTACGCGCTTGCCGGGGATCACGAAGACGGGCACCACGGCCAAGCTCAGGAGGGTGAGCCGCCACTCGAGGCGGAGCATCACGGCCAGAGTCACCACGACGGTCAGCATGTTCTGGACGACGTTCTGGAGGGTGGACGTGAAGGCCCGCTGGGCCCCTTGGACGTCGTTGTTGAGGCGGCTTATCAGGGCTCCGGTCTGCGTGCGGGTGAAGAACGCCAGGGGCATCCGGTTGACGTGGTCGTAGAGAACCGACCGCAGGTCGAAGATGAGCCCCTCGCCGATCCTGGCCGCCCACCAGCGCTGGAAGAGGTTGAGGATGAGATCGCCGACGGCCAGGGCCACGGCCAGCAGAGCGAGGAGGTTGAGGCCTCTGACGTCCCGGCGGGGGATGGCGTGGTTGTCGATGATGGCCCGGAAGACCAGGGGCGGGAGGATCGTCAGGATGGTGCTGAGCAGGATCGTGGCGACGAACCCGACCAGCATTCCCCGGTATGGGCGGGCGAACATCCAGACCCGCCGCATGACCGCCTGGCTCAGCTTGGCCCCGGCCACCATGTCCGGATCGCGCGCGTACAGGGCCTCGTGCCAGCCACCCCCGATCCCCCGTGTTCCGAACCCTCTCACCGTCCCGCGAGGGTAGGGGGTGCTGTACCGCTAACGCCGGTGGTGGGGCAGCCTCAGGCGGCAGGAGGCTGGAACGAGGCCTTGAACGCCTCGAACTCGTCCTCCATGTCGTCCCACACGGATGCGGGCGCCTGGAAGTTGAGGGCGAGGCCGTACTGGTCCGTCACCATGCCGAGATCGACGGCGTGGAGAGGGGTGCCCCGGCCGTCGTAAGTGAACTCCCAGATGGCCGCCGGGTAGCCCTTGAAGGTGGTGGGCTCGATGCGGATCCGGCGGTAGTTGGGGTTCTCCGCTGCGAACCTGGGCTCGAAGTCGTACCAGGCCTGCTCCGCCGACGGGCCCGGCGATGAGGTGTAGTCCACCCGCAGATAGGCGCCGGACCGGGGATCCCGGAAGTCGGTCAGGCTCCCGTCGTGCTTCACCGACCAGCCGGGAGGATGCGAGATCGTGTAGCCCGTCGTCGGGTCTTCGTAAGCCACCCAGTTCCGGGGCACGCCCTCTACCCGCGGTGCCGCGGCGGTCGTAGGAGCTGGCTGCTGGCTGTCCTGGGCTGTCGCTTCCGGCTCGGCCGGCTCTTCCGCCGCCGGCTCCGCGGCCGCAGTCGTGCTTGGTGACGGCCCCGCCTCCGTCGATGTCGGGTCATCGCCACCCCTGCTGGCCAGCACTGCCACCAGGACCACGATGATGAGGGCGACGGCCGCCACGAGGGGCGGGCTGAAGGGTGCATTCCGCTCGACGGGCGGTCGCGGCCTGGACTCGACCGCACGGCGGACCTCGACGGGGTCCCGCTCCGGTTCGCGTTCGGGTTCGGGTTCGGGTTCGGGTTCGGGTTCGATCAGCGTCTCGGGATGGTCGGCCTGGGTCTCGGCGATGGGGAGCAGGTCGGGGTCGAGCTTCATGGTCGGCGACGGGCCCTGCTCCACCGCCTGCTGAGTGGCGATCTCGGCCAGCCGGCGGCGCACTTCCTCCACCGTCGGGCGGGCTTGGGGCTCCTTTTGCAGCAGGTCGGAGAGGAGGGGGGCGAGGGTTGTGGCCCGTTCCATGGGCCGGGGCTCGTCGGCGACCACCGACGTGAGCGTGGGAATGGCCCCGTCCTTCTCGAAGGGCGGGGCGCCCTCCACCGCGAAGTAGAGCGTGGCACCCAGGCCCCAGAGGTCGGTGGCTGCGCCCGCAGGACGGTTGTGGGCCTGTTCGGGCGCCATGTACGAGGGCGACCCGGCCAGATTCCCCGAGCTGGTCACCTTGGGGTCGTCGATGATCGAGGCGATGCCGAAGTCGGCCAGCTGTACCCGCCCGTTGTCCGCCACCATGACGTTGGCCGGCTTGACGTCACGGTGGATGATGCCCTGGCCGTGGGCGACGGCCAGCGCGTCCAGCACCTCGCGGCCTATCGCCGCCACTTCGTGGTCGGGGAGGGGCCCGTCCCGGTTGACCCGCTCAGCCAGAGTGGGGGCGGCCACCAACTCCTCACGATGAAAGGACGGCCGTCGTCCTCCACCACGTCGAAAACCGTGACCAGAGACGGGTGGCTCAGGCGGGCGGCCGCACGCGCCTCCCGCAGCACCTTCTCCCGCAGCGACGCCTGCTCGTGCTCGTCCAGGATCGCGGGGAACACGATCTCCTTCATGGCGACGTCGCGCTGGAGGAGGGTGTCGTGGGCCCGCCACACGATGCCGAAGCCGCCCCGCCCCAGCTGCTCCTTGCGGGCGTAACGACCGTCGACGAGCTGCTCGTCGATTCGCTGAGCCGCCACGTCCGTTCCATACCCTCCGGCTGGGGTGCCCATACCTCGGCACGGCGACGGACGCCATTAGCCTGCTCGCCTGGTGGAAGAGGAGACGGGGCGGAGCGGCCAGCGGGTAGTCGTGCCTCTGGTCCTGGCCGGGGCCGCGGCTTGGGGCTGGCGCATCCTGGTGACGGCGGCAGCCCTGGCCCTGATCTCGTTCGTGCTGATCCAGCTGTACGTGGTGGTCGTCCCTGTCGTGCTGGCGCTCTTCCTGGCCGCCGTTCTGGAGCCGCTCGCCGCCCGGCTCCGGGCCCGCCGCTGGCCCGCGGCCCTGGCCGCGACCACGGTGTTCATCACCGCCCTGTGCCTCCTCCTGGCCCTGCTGTTCTGGATCGGGGCCAGCGTGGCCGGCCAGTTCGAGGATGTCGGCGAGCAGCTCCAGGAGGCGGTGGAGGACACCAAGCAGTGGGCCCAGGGTGACCCCCTCAACCTCACCCGGGAGCGGGTGGACGCGATCGAAGCCGACCTGAGGCGGACGGCGCGCAGCGCGGGCGGGGGGCTGGCTCAGCAGGCCGCCAGCCGGGCCCAGGTGGCGGGCGAGGTGCTCGGCGGCATCCTCCTCCTGCTCTTCACCCTCTTCTTCCTGCTCAAGGACGGCTTCCGGATGACCGACTGGCTCCGCGAGCGCGTCCCAACGACCTATCGGGACGACGCCGTGGCGCTCACCACCCGGTCTCGCCAGATCATGCGCCAGTACCTGATCGCCACCGCGACCACCGGGTTCATCGACGGCGTGCTCATCGGCCTCGCCCTGTGGGCGCTGGGTGTCCCCCTGGTCGTTCCCTTGGCCGTCCTGACCTTCCTGGGCGGGTTCGTGCCCCTAGTGGGAGCGACGGTGGCCGGGCTGGTGGCCGCCGTCGTCGCCCTGGTGGCTAACGGGTTGGGAACCGGCCTCCTCGTCGTGGCCGCCACCGTTGCCGTCCAGCAGATCGAGGGGAATCTCCTCCAGCCCCTGATCCTCGAGCGGGCGGTCAAGCTGCACCCTCTGGTGACCGTGTGGGCAGTCGCCGCCGGACTCGTCATCGGCGGCCTGCTGGGTGCCTTCCTATCAGTCCCCTTGGTGGCCATCGCCGTGGGCGTGGGCAGCCACTACCGGAGGCAGAACGAACCCGATCCGCCTGAGCCGTTTGAGCCGTCGGAGCCGCCGGAGCCGCCGGAGGAAGCCGCGGCGGTCGTCGGGGAGGACCCCGCAGCTTCAGCGGGGGCGGGACATGTACAGCCGGACGACTGACCCCGCCGGCTGCGTTCGGAGCTGCACGAGGTCGCAGAGCTGGTTCACGAGCCAGAGCCCGCGCGCCCACCGTCCTGGTGGCGCGCCAGATGCTCCCGCCCGATGAGCGGCTCTCCGATTCTACCCTGATCCCGGACCTCGCAGACCACGTTCTCCGTGTCGCTCCAGATGCGTAGGATTCCCCGCCCGCCTCCGTGACGGACGCTGTTCGTGGCCAGCTCGTTGACGGCCAGGATGAGATCGGCCGTCCGACCCGCGGTGATCCCCGCGTCGCCAGCGAACACCGAGACCGCGTGCCGGAGGTGCTGGAGCGGCAACGCGACGTCGAAGTCCATCTCGAAACTCCCGACGGGTGGCTCCGACAAGGGATCGTCGAAGACCGGATTCGTCTCGGCTACGTAGTCGGGGCTGACCACTTGCTGGCCCGCCTCGGCCGGGGTTCTCTCCGGGAACATCGCTCGCCCACACCGCGTGGGGGGTTCCCGCGGTCGGCGTGCTTGTCCACGAACTTCCGCCACGCGGGGATGATCCGGGCAGGGTTCCGTCCCAACTCGGCCATCTCGATGAAGCACACGGCGGCTGTGGCCGCACCCAGCCGGGCTTCCAGCAGGGCGATCTTCCTCGCGCTCACCACGACCAGAACGGGCTCGTCGGCCTCGAGACCGTCGAGAACGAAGGAGGAGATCGCGTCCACGAACTCCTCCTCGCCCCGATAGACCAGGGCGTCATGGCGGAACGAGTCCGGAGACGTGGCTGGTCGATCGAGGGTGCGGGCGCTCAATCGCCACCGTCCAGGGAGGAGAAGGCCACGCCTCTGCAACCCAGGAGGGCAGCAAGGCGGCGGACGACGGGTCGGGCGCCGGTGATGACCAGCTGGCCGCCCCTGGCGCTGAGGGCTCCGGCGTAGCGCTGGAGCGACGCGAAGGCCCGGCCGTCGATGAACTCGAGGCGGCTGAAGTCGACCGTGAACGTGGAGCCCGAGGGCGGCGTGGCCGCGAGCGCCAGCCCCAGGAGCTCGGCGGACATGCCGTCGGCCTCTCCGGCGAGAGCGATGCCGTCGCCCTCGACGTAGGCGCAGAACGGTGCCAGCGTGATCGGAGCGTGGACGGTGGGGTGAAGGCAGGCGAGGTGGGACGCCGCCTTTCCGCCGAGGACGGAGCTGTCGATCCCGCACAGAACAGCCAGGGGCCGTTCGGTGATGTAGCGGTCGCCCAGGCGCTCCCACCGGGCCTGCTCGTCCCGGCTGACGGGGTCCACGGCCATGGCCGTGGTGTCGATGGCCACGCGGAGGCCGGCGTACCCACCGGCGAGCGCAGCGTCGACCACGGCGTCGTAGGCGCGACCCCGCTCCTCGGGCGTCATCGAAGTGCCCGGTGCGGTTGGATCTCCGAGGGACATCGCGGCCAAGCCGCCGGATTGCAGGAGAAGGTCTCTGGCCGGGAGGGCCCCGAGCTCGCCGAGTAGATCGTTGACAGGGCGGTCGCCAATGTAGAGAAGGCGCTGGCCGAGCGTGGCCCCGTCGTCGAGAAACTCGACGGCCGCACGGACGAAATCATCACGCCGATCGAAGACCCACGACAGGTGGCCATGCAGGCCCTGGTCTCTCGGACTGTCCACGATCCGGCTCGACGCCATACCCAAGGGTATGCCTTGGTGTGTCTGAAGCGGGGCGGGTGCTTTCGAGGCTGCCGGTAGTGACCCCGTCGCCCCCAAGCCCGTAGCTACAGGAATGTGACGTGGCGGGAGCCGCGCAGGACGGAACGTTGGTGGAGTTCGAGGATGCGGCCTCGATCGTCCGTGCTGGGTCTCATCAGGTTGCCAGCCGCCTTCGTGGGCCAGTCTGCGGGGTGCCACAACCCACAGGCGTGTCCGATCTCGTGGGCGAGCGTCGAGGGTGGCTCCGGGGCGTTCCCGACGTCATCGAAGGGGTCGACCGGAGCGGGGGCGTCGTACTCGAACCCTTCCAGGTCAACCGTCACGTAGTCCGTCAGCGGACCAAGCGAGCAGCCGAGCTTGCCGTCGACGTCGCGGACAACGAAAGCGGTCACGGGCGCCCCGTACCCGGTTAGCGACCCGTGCCAGGTCTCGGCCATCTTGTTGCGGAAGTAGTCGCCGGCTGCCCCGAGGGATTCGCCGAGCGCCTCACCGTCGCAGCCGACGTCGAGCGCAGCCGTCGGTGCCGCGTGGTCAAGAGTGACAATCAGCCGGTCGTCGACATCGACGATCGACGTGTTCACCTGGTCAGCAAAGACCTCCTTGAGGAACTGAATTGCAGCATTGAGACGGGCCTTTTCGTCGGCGCGAACCTCCTCAGTAGCATTCTCATCGCCCAGCAATGCCCGGCCGTTCTCATCTCGGAGGATCACTACTCGTAGGCGTAGCTTCTTCGGCAGCATGATCCCGAAGAACGTGAGCACCATGTCGATCAGGCCCAGGACACGGTTCAATACTTCCTTGACCGCGTTGACAACTGCCGAAACCACTCCGGTTGCAGCGTTCCATGCATCCTCGTACCACGGCCTGTCGTTGTGCTTTCCCTCGTCACTGAGCCACTTCAAATCAATCCCGTAGCGCCGAGGGTCGACGAACAGGTAGTCACCTCGGGTCAGGTTGAAGAGGGCCACCGGCTGGCCTAGTGCGACATCGCCGCTCGCGCCACTGGCGAGTTCCACTCGCCATTCGAATACCGGATCATCCGACCAGACAAGATTGATCCCGTACTCCCGCTCGGCGTAGCGCAGGAAGCCACCGCGACGCACCTCGACGGCGCAGGTCTCGCCGACCTGGAGTGGCGTCACGTCGGTCGAGGACCGCACGATGCCGATGTTGGAGGCGCCGCCGGGATCGGCCCAGACCAAGTTGATCCCATACTCCCGTTCGCCGTAGCGCAGGATCTTGGCGCGCGAGAGGTTGAGGAGGTCGTATGGGAACGAGCCGGGCTGACCGGGTCTGACCACAGTCTCGCCAGGCGCTCCCAACGTGAGCCAGTCGAAGCGATTCCCCATGGCGGACCTCCTCGAAGCGTCAGTGCGAGAGGCTATCGGCCAGTTGTCTTCTCGGGCCGTGCGTGGCGGTGGAGCGCATTTCAGCCCGGTGAAATCCGTTCTGGGAGGTGGGGAGTTGGGAACCGAAGTGGCGGCAGCGAAGGCATGCCGGACCAAAAATCGCTGGTCCGGTGGGGCGGAGGGAGTGGGATTCGAACCCACGGTGGGCAGTACCCACAACGGTTTTCGAGACCGTCCGATTCGGCCGCTCTCGCATCCCTCCGAGGGAGAGGCTAGCGGTCACGTCGGCTGGCGAAGAATCCCGACAGGAGGGAGGCCGCCTGTTCGGCCCGGACCCCGCCGAGCACCGGCAGCTCGTGGTTGAGGCGGGGATCGGCACAGAGGTTGTAGAGCGAACCGCACGCCCCGGCCTTGGGATCGGCGGCTCCGAAGACGAGGCGGCCGATGCGGGCCGCGACGAGGGCGCCGGCGCACATGGGGCAGGGTTCCATGCTCACGACAAGCGTCACGCTCCCAAGGCGCCACTGGCCGAGGAGGGCGGCGGCGTCCCGGAGGCAGAGAAGCTCGGCGTGGGCGGTGGGGTCACCCAGCCGCTCCCGCTCGCTGTGGCGGCGGGCGATCACCGCGCCATCAACGAGGGCCACGGCACCGACGGGAACGTCGCCGTGGCCGAGGGCCAGCGCCGCCTCCTCGATGGCGACGGCCATGGCGGCGTCGTCGTCCACCGGCGCACGCTAGCGGCGCCCGCCGGAACACCGATCTGGTGGGCGGGCGCTGTCGAACCCTCCTCAGGAGTTTCGACGTGTAGCCCAGCTCCCCTGCGTGGGTGATAGTGCATAAGTGCTCCAGTTATGCAAGCGGCGCGAAGGAAAGGGGGTTCTGCGCGTTTTCATGTGTCAGAGCGCGACCCTCGACGGGCCACCACAAGACTTCCGCAGGTTTCGCGGCCCACTCGCCATGCCGACCGAGAGGTGCGTGCTCCACCAGCCAGGCCCTGACCTCTTATCGCTCCACGATCTCGGCGGCGCGCTTCTTGTGAACGAAAGGGCATGATAAGCCTAGAAAGTGGGGCGGCGCATGCTGGCGGTCACTGTGGCAGGGGTGCTGGCGCTCGCGGCCACCGCATGCGACAGGAACGAAGAGGACGCCCCACTCGGCGCTACTGTTCCGACCGCTGGGCCGACCACGACGACGACTGACCCCTATGCCGTCCCAGACCTCATCGATGTCGGGTATGTCAACCGTGTCTTGGCCGGGCTGGACGCCGTCGATGGCGACGTGTTCAGGCTTTACTTGCGCGAGCGCCGCATATCGCCGGAGATCAGTGCCCGGATCAAGGCTCTCTATAGCACCGAGGAGAAGTATGACCGGTCGGTGCGTGAGCTAGAAGCTGAGAGGGAAGCCGCCTACTCTCAGGAGCCCGGCAACCGGATCACCACCGTCACCCGGCTGATCACGGCCACGCCGACCTGCATCTACGCTCAAGTAGCTCGCGATTACCGTCCGGTTGGCGGGACGGTGAGCAACCTGGTCGCGTGGGTGGGCCTCCGACCAGCGACGCCCGTCAACGACCCGGCTCACTACAACCCCACGCCGTGGATCTACGTGTCGATGGCTTCATGCCCGACCGCTCTGAGCCGCCCAACCCGTGCGCCGGCTCCTGAGTTCGGTCGCCATCGTGGCGATGGCAATCGTGGTCTTCGGGGCCACGCCTCGTCTCGGTCGCTCAGGCGATTTTCGGCGACTGTGGAGGAGGCCGCAACGGTGGCGCCGTAGCCTGCCCGTACGGTTACGACGTGCCCGGGGGCGGCGGCGGCTCGACGCAGACGGAGGAGGTTGAGTTCGGCAGCTCAGGGGCGCCGTCCGGCCAGCGGTGGGATCCCTACTCCACGCTGGG
>JBHENM010000068.1:0-15947 GCA_046262035.1 Acidimicrobiales bacterium
CCACGGTGACGACGGGGCCTCGGCCAGGGCGGAGACCACGTCGGCCAGGTCGACGTCGACGGAGAGGGCGGCGGCTGCGGCGGCGGCAGCGTTGGCCGCCTGGTGGGCCCCGCGCGCGGCCAGGTGGACCTCGGCCTTTCCCCACGGCGTCTCGAGCACGAACGACGGCCGCAGCTCGCCGTCCACCCTCACGTCGGCGGCCCGCACGTCTCCCGTCTCCACGCCGAAGGTGAGCACGGGCGCGGGCGTCAACCGGGCCATGGCCGCCACCCGGGCGTCGCCGGCGTTGAGCACGGCCACGCCCGAGGCCGGCAGGGCCATCACCAGCTCGGCCTTGGCCGCGGCTACGCCGTCGACCGACCCCAGGAACTCGGTGTGGGAGAGGCTCACGTTGGTCACCACGCCCACCGTGGGCCGGGCCACGTCGCACAGCCAGCGGATGTGACCCTCGCCCCGGGCGCCCATCTCCACGGCTGCGGCCACCGTCCCGTCGGGGGCGTTGACCAGGGTCAGGGGGACGCCCAGCTCGTTGTTGTGGGACCGCTCGCTCACCGCGCAGGGACCGAGCGTCCGGAGCACGGCGCCCAGCAGGTCCTTGGTCGACGTCTTGCCCGACGAGCCGGTGATGGCCACCACCCGGTCGGGCAGGCGGTCGCGGGCCCACCGGCCGAGGGCGGCCAGGGCGGCCGCTGTGTCGCCCACCACGACGGCCGTCGTGTCCGGCAGGGCCGGCCGCGACGTGAGGTAGGCGGCGGCCCCCGCCTCCAGGGCGAACCCGACGAAGTCGTGCCCGTCCCGCTCGGCCACCACGGGGACGAACAGCTCCCCGCCGCTCACCCGCCGCGAGTCGATGGCGGCGCCATCGATATGGATATCGGGCCCGGCCAGGGAGCCGCCCACGGCCGTTGCCACGTCCGACGCCAGGAGCCTCATGGCGACATCTCGCTCAGCAGCTCGCGGGCCACCGCCCGGTCGTCGAACGGCTCCTCGCGGCCGCCGCTGACCAGGGTCGTCTCGTGGCCCTTACCGGCGATGATCACCACGTCGCCAGCGCCAGCTTCGGCCAGGGCGAGGGCGATGGCCGTACGCCGGTCGGGCTCCACCGTCAGCACCTCGGGTCGCCTCACCCCCGAGCGCACCTCCTCGATGATGGCCAGGGGGTCCTCGCTGCGAGGGTTGTCCGACGTCAGGACGGCCACGTCGGCCAGCCTGGTGGCGACCTCCCCCATGGCCGGGCGCTTTCCCCGGTCCCTGTCACCGCCGCACCCGAACACGACCAGCACGCGCCGGCCCAGCGGGCGGCCCGCCTCCAGCACGTGCTCCAGTCCGGCGGGCGTGTGGGCGTAGTCCACGAAGACGGCGATGGGCCCGCCCCCGTCCACCCGCTCGAACCGGCCGGGGACGGACGCGAGAGCCGAGAGGCCGGCCGCCACCGCGTCGGGGGCGACGGCCAGCTCCCGGGCCACCGCCGCCGCGGCCAAGGCGTTGACCACGTTGAACTCGCCGGCCAGGCGGAGGCGGACGACGTGGCCCTCCCAGCGGAAGGTGGACCCGTCGCGGTTCAGCTCCAGGTCGGTGGCGTCGGCCATGGAGAAGGGACGGACGGGAAGGGCGGTCGCCTCGGACAGGCGGCGGCCCCACGGGTCGTCCACGTTGATCACGCCCACGCGGGCCCGATCGGGGTCGAACAGCGACGACTTGGCCGCGAAGTACTCGTCCATGCTGGCGTGGTAGTCCAGGTGGTCCTGGCTCAGGTTGGTGAAGGCCACCACCTCGAACCAGGTGGCGTCCACCCGGTGCTGCACCAGGGCGTGGGACGACACCTCCATGGCCACCGCCTGCACTCCCCGGCCGGCCATCTCCGCCAGCCGTCCCTGGAGCTCGGGCGCTTCCGGAGTCGTGCGGGCGCCGGTGAGGGTGCCGATGACGGCCGAGGGCCGCCCCGCGGCCTCGAGCACCGCCCCCAGCAGGTGGGTGGCGGTCGTCTTCCCGTTGGTGCCGGTGATGCCGGCCACGGCCAGGCGGCGGGACGGATGGTCGAAGAAGGAGGCGGCGACCGGCGCCATGGCCGCCCGGGTGTCGGCCACCACGACCTGGGGGACGTCGACGTCGAGAGGACGCTGGCCGAGCAGGGCGACGGCCCCCGCCGACACCGCGCCGGCGGCGTGGTCGTGGCCGTCGCTGCGCGAACCGACCAGGCAGCAGAACAGCGCCCCGGGCACCACCGCCCGCGAGTCGTGGACCACGGCCGTGACCATGGCCGCGCCGAAGTCGCCCTGCGCCCGGAGCACGTCGATCCCGCCCAGCAGGCGCTCCAGCGGCACCGGGCTCCGGATCCGGGAACCCGTCCGAGGCAAGGAACTCGCCGGGGCGGGCCCCATGTCGCTCAGGGCCTCGTCGCCGATGACAGGTTGAGCGTAGCCGCCGCCCCCGTCGACTCCGCCCCCCGGGGGGGCACCTGGAAGTGCCGGGCCGCGTAGCGGCTCAGCTCGGCGAAGAGCGGCCCCGACGCCAGCCCTCCGTAGTACGGCGTGGGCTCGTCGAGGACGACGATGGCCGACAGGCGGGGCGACTCCGCCGGGAAGAAGCCGGCGAAAGTGGCGACATAGGCCCCTTCCTTGTAACCCGCCCCCTCGACGACCTTGCGGGATGTCCCCGTCTTGCCCGCCACCGTGTACCCGTCGACGGCGGCGAGCTTGCCAGTGCCCGAGCGGACCACCTCCACCAGCATGTCCGTCACCTGCTGGGCCGTCTCGGGCGAGACCACCCGGTGCTGGTCCGGGTCCGGCCGGACCTTCTCGCGGCCCCGCCAGTCGATCTCGCTGCGCACGAGCCGGGGGACGACGTAGACCCCCCCGTTGGCGATGGTGTTGTAGGCGGTGAGCATCTGGAGCGGGGTGACGGCCAGGCCGTAGCCGATGGACAGGGTGGCCAGGGTCGTGCCCGACCACTCGTCGACGTCGGGGACGATGCCCGACGCCTCACCCGGGAAGTCGATGCCGGAATCGCCGGCCAGTCCGTAGGCTCGCAGGTACTTGTCCACCCCGTCCCGTCCCAGGTCCTGGCCGATGAGGATGGCCCCCGCGTTCGACGACTGGGCCATCACGTCGACCGGCGTCCACATCCGCGTGGGGTGGGGCTCGGAGTCCTGGAACTGGCTGTCGGCGATGGTGAGGCGGTCGGGGACGGCCATCACGTCGGAGGGCGTGATCGTCCCCTCCTCGAGGGCGGCCGAGAGGGTGACCAGCTTGTTGACCGACCCCGGCTCGTAGACGTCGATCACGGCCTTGTTGTAGGTCGCCGGCTGGGGAGCACTACCGGCGCCGGAACCGCCGGCGCCGGCGACCATGTTGGCCATGGCCAGGATCTCGCCGTTGCGGGGGTCCATCACCACGGCGATCCCCGACCTGGCCCGGGACGACTGGATCTGGGCGCCGAGGGCCTGCTCGGTGAAGAACTGGAGGTCCCGGTCGAGGGTGAGCACCACGTGGCGGCCCCGGACCGGTGCCTTGCGGTCCCGCTCGCCGCCGGCGATCAGCCGCCCACTGGGATCGCGCTCCACCAGCACCTCGCCCGCCTTCCCGGCCAGGATGTCCTCGTACTGGAGCTCGAGGCCGGACAGGCCGTCGTCGTCCACCCCCACCTGGCCCACCACCGACGCCGCCAGGTCTCCGGCCGGGGCCATCCGGGTGGGCTCGTCGAGCAGGGAGACGCCCGGCAGCTCCAGGGCCTTCACCTTCTCGGCGATGGCGTCATCCACCCGGCGGGCCAGGTAGACGAAGTTGCCGGTGGCCGAGAGCTTGGCCCGGAGATCGTCCTGTTCCAGGTCGAGAAGGGGGCTGAGAGCGCGGGCGGCCGCCGCCGGGTCCCGCACCAGCTGGGGATCGGCCCAGACCGTGGACCGAGGCAGCGACACCGCCAGCTCCGAGCGGTTGCGGTCGAGGATCGAGCCCCGCGGCGCGGACAGGACGATGGAGTGGAGGCGCTGGTCCTGGCCGAGCACGGCATACCGGTCGGCGGAGATGCCCTGCACGTCGACCAGGCGGGCAGCCACGGCGGCGAAGCCCAGTCCCAGCACGACGAGGAGGGAGAGGAGCCGTCGCTCGAGGTTGGGCTGGGCCCGGCGCCGCCGCGGCGCGGCACGGGGCCGGGGACGAGAACCGCGGACCGCCCGGCGAGGGGGACGCGCCAGGCGGTCCGGATTGATGGTGGGCGCGGTCATGGCGCCGGCGCTCCGCTGGCCGGAGGGTCGCCCAGGGACGCAGGAGCCAGGGAGACGACGGTGCTGGGCGTCACCATGCCCAAGCGCTCACGGGCGGCGGCCACCACCCGGCTGGGCGACTCCAGCTCGGCCACCTCCAGGCGAAGCCGTTGCTGCTGCTGCTCCTGCTCGGCCACCTCGGACGACAGGCGCTCGACCTCGCCCTGGCCCTGGGCCAGAAGGACGTGGACGCCGACTACGGCGAACAGGCCGAAGCACACGGCCACGCCCGCGAGGGCGGTGATCAGGCGCGACAGCCGCCGCGCCCGGACGCTGGGGGGCTCGGGCAGGATGCGGAGGTCGGGGCGAACCGGCGGGCGAGAAGCTGGTTGGCGCGGGACGGGCTGGCGCAGGGCGCCGGCCCGCACGGAACGGGGCGCGGTCATGCCGCGTCACCGCCCTCGGGCGGGAGCTTCTCCACGGCCCGCAACCGGGCGCTGCCGGCCCGGTGGTTGCGCTCCACCTCGGCCGCCGACGGTCGCCGGGCGCCGCGGGCGAGCAGTCGGACGGTGGGCTGGGCGCCGCAGACGCAAGGCAGGCGAGGAGGGCACGTGCACCCGCCGGTGGCCGCGTTGCGGAAGCGGTCCTTGACGGTGCGGTCCTCACCCGAGTGGTACGCCAGCACGACGCACCGGCCCCGGGGGACGAGGGCGGCGATGGCCGAGTCGATGGCGGGCCCCAGCACGTCGAGCTCACCGTTGACCTCGATGCGCAGGGCCTGGAACGTGCGGCGCGCCGGATCTCCGCCCCGGCGGCGGGCGGGGGCGGGGATGGCGGACCGAACCACTTCGGCCAGCCGGACCGTCCCTTCCAAAGGCCGGGCGGCGACGATGGCCCGGGCGATGCGGCGGGCGAAGCGCTCCTCGCCGTAGTCGGCCAGGACGCGGGCCAGCCGGCCCTCGTCGTAGGTGTTGACCACGTCGGCCGCGGTCAACCGCTGGGCGCGGTCCATCCTCATGTCGAGCGGACCGTCGTTGCGGTAGCTGAAGCCCCGCTCGGCGCGGTCGAGCTGCGGGGAGCTGACGCCCAGATCGAACAACACGCCGGATACCCCTCCTTCTCCGAGCTCAGTTAGGTTCAGTTCCTGCAAAACGTCGGTCATGTGGTCGAAGCGGGCGGGTCGCAGGATGACCCTCGGTCCCAGGTCGGCCAGCGCGGTGGCCGCCGCGGCCAGAGCGTCCGCATCGCGGTCGATGCCCAGGAGCCGGACGTGGTCCAGCGCAGCCAGCAGGGCGCGTCCGTGCCCGCCCAGCCCGACCGTGGCGTCCACCACCAGCCCGGGCGGGACGGGTCGGAGGAGCTCCACGACCTCCTCGACCATCACCGGCTCGTGCGCAGACGCCTCGCTCATCCGCCGTCCCCCGGCCCACACGTTCCGGACGAGATCCCGAAAGGGGCGAAGAGGGGTTCCTCCGGGTGCAGGCCGGGAGACGGCGCACGAGCGAGGCTGTCGATCAGTAAGTAGTCGTTCGTCCCTCGCTTTCCGTGGTCACCCGGTCGTGCCCGGCGACGGCCTGGCACCGGAGAGTGCCTGCTCGCCCGAGCGCTTCTTCTCCCGCCAGAGGGCGGCGTCCCAGATCTCCACATGGTCGTAGGCACCGTTGACCACGACGTCCTTCTCCAGGCGGGCGAACTGCCGCAGGTGCTGAGGCAGGGCGATCCGGCCCTGCTTGTCGGGGCTCGACTCCTGGGCTCCGGCGAAGAAGAAGCGGGCCACGGACCGGTCCTCGGGCGTGCCCCGGGAGCGCTCCTTCATCTCCTGCGCCCTCATCTCGAAGTCGGCCGGTGGCCACAGAGCGAGACAGCCGTCGACCTCGCTGGTGATGTACGCCACGGCCAGCTGGTCCCGAAATCTCGCCGGCAGGATGACCCGCCCCTTGATGTCGAGGGAGTGGTTGTGCTCCCCGAGGAACATGCTGCGCCACCTGAATGAGAAACTGGTCGGTCATAACCCACACATGGGGCTCAGGACGTCCGGGGACCTCCCCCAGCCTCCCCTGCGCTCCACTTTGAGCCACAGTACGCCCCTTCCCTCCACCGGTCAACTCCGACGCGCCCCGATGTGAAGATGGGCCCGTGAACCTCCCCCTCCGGACCCGGCTGGCGGCCCTGACGGGGCGGATGGCGTCGGAGATCTCCCGCCGGGCGGGCGCCGGAGGGGGGTCCAACATCGGCGGCCGGGTCACCCTCGCCCTCGACCCGCGAGCGCTGGAGCTCATGGCCGCCGGGCGCCAGGTGGCCCTGGTCACGGGCACCAACGGCAAGACGACCACTACCCGGCTCCTGGCCGCCGCCCTCGGTCCCGCGGGCCGGGTAACCACCAACTCGGCCGGCGCCAACCTGCTGTCCGGCCTGGTCAACACCCTCACCCGGGAGGAGGACGCCGGCTACGCCGCTCTTGAGGTCGACGAAGGCCTGCTGGCCCGGGCCATCGACGCCGTCCGCCCGTCCGCCGTGGTCCTCCTCAACCTCAGCCGGGACCAGTTGGACCGCATCGGCGAGGTGCGGATGCACGCCGAGGCGTGGCGCCGGGCCCTCGACCGGGTGCCCGCCACCCGGGTGGTGGCCAACGCCGATGACCCCCTGGTGGCCTGGGCCGCCCACGCCGGTCGGATGATCACGTGGGTCGGCACCGGCCAGCGCTGGCGCTCGGACGCCGCCTCCTGCCCGGCCTGCGGCGGCCGCATCCGGTGGGACCCATCCAGCTCCCCCGCCGCCACCGGAGGGGCCCCGTGGGCCTGCGTCGTGTGCGGGTTCAGCCGGGACGAGCCCGACCTCTGGCTCGACGGGCAGGACCTGGTGACGGCCGACGGAGAGCGCTTCCCCATCGACCTCCAGCTCCCGGGGTGGTGCAACCTGGCCAACGCGGCCATGGCCGCGGCCGGGGCCATGGCCCTGGGCGTGCGCCCGGCGGCGGCCCTGCCCGCCATGGCCGAGGTGGGAACGGTGGCCGGGCGGTACGAGGTGCTGGACGTGCAGGGGGCCCGGGTGCGGCTGCTCCTGGCCAAGAACCCGGCGGGCTGGGCCGAGACGCTCGACCTGATCCGCCCCGCCCCCGTCCCCGTCGTCGTCGGCATCAACGCCCGGGTGGCCGACGGGCGCGACCCGTCATGGCTGTGGGACGTGCCCTTCGAGCGCCTCCGCGGTCGGTTGGTGGTGGCGACCGGCGACCGGGCCCTCGACCTGGCCGTCCGCCTCCGGTACGCCGACGTCGAGCACACCCACGTGGCCGGCTACCCGGACGCGGTCCGGACCGCCCTCCGCCTGGGGAACAACGACGGCCAGCCCGACGTCGACCTGGCCGCCAACTACACCGCCTTCCAGGACGCACGGGAGGAGTTGCACCGCGACCCGTGAGGGTAGGGTGCAGCCAAGGTGTTCCGAGCTCCCGGGCTCCGCCTCTCGGAGATGTTGACCCTCAAGGACCAGACGGACGCCACCGGCCGTCTCCTCCTCGAGGATTCCGCGCCCAAGCGGGCGATCAAGAACGCCCGCCGGAACGGGGTCCGCATGAAGACGGTCCCCTGCCCCTACGCCGACACGCTCAGCAGGCACGGGGACGCCATCAACATCTCGGCCTACGAGGCGCTCCGTCACGACGTGGGCGACATGCTGAACGGGCTGGCCTGGCTCACCCGGTGCTACCTCGAGTCCCATCCGGGCCGGCGGAGCACTCCCCGAGCGCTCTTCGAGCTCTCGTCCCTGGGCGTGACCCTGCCCCTCGTCCTGTTCAACCGGCGGCCGGACCCGGTCGACCCCCACGGCCGCCTCCCGTCCTACGTCGCCTCGCTGTGCAAGGCGAGCCGGGGCATCTACTCGGCGTCGGTCGACCTGCTCAACCGCGAGGGCGACCCCATGAGGACCATCTCGGCGGCGGAGATGGTGGCCTTCGCCGAGGCCGAGGGCCACTTCTCCCGGCCCGTGACGCAGCGGGCCTGCGCCGCCCCCACCAGGCTGATCGAGCGCACCATCGCCGTCATCCTCACCGGCGAGGGCGGCAACGCCGACAACAGCAAGCTCGGCGAGCTCGTCGACTTCCCTACGCTTTGGCAGTTCTGGACGGTGCAGGACCGGTTCTCCCGCTCCCTCAGCGACTACAAGGTGATCCTCGAGGACCTCGTCCAGGGAGGGGAGGCTTCGGACCCTAGGGAGCTGTTCGCCTCCCGGGTCCAGGTGGGAGACCGGACGCAGTCCTTCGGGCTCCTGACCGAGGGCCTCCTGGCCGAGGCCAACGGCGCCCAGGGCGCCCTGAACCAGCTCCTGGGGCGGGCCGCCGACGCCCCACCCGTGAGCTTCGAGGACATCCTGCGAATGCTGTGAAGTCGCGCCGGCAACGCCGGGTGGTGCTAGCACCATTGACCCTTCCCGCTCGTTGCCGAAGAATTGCGCCAATGGACAAGACCACGCTAGCCCGGGCGGCCGATCCCGCCGTCTTCGTTCCCTACATCAAGGAAAACGCCCCTGTCCTCCCCACCGGTGGGCACGGGCATCGCTCGATCCAGACGACCCGGACCGACACCTACCGGGGCCACAAGATCGTGGTCCGCACCTCGTACGAGATCGAGGTCGACGGCGAATCGGTCAACGGGCACCTCGGCGTCGGCAACGACGGCCGGGTCCACTACCACCCGCTGCCCAACTACAGCTTCACGTCGGCCATCGAGCTGGCCCACCAGCTGATCGACTCGTTCCCGGAGCGGTTCTGCCAGTGCGGCGAGGAGGGGGACCACAGCGCCCACGGCGATCACGGGGCCCACGGCGCCCAAGGGGAGCACGCCCACGGGGAGCACGCCCACGGAGGAGGCGACCATGGCGATCCGGCGTGACATCTCGACCGACGACGGGGCACGGGAGACCTTCGTGCGCGGCGTTCTCCTGCTCAAGGCCGAGGACACGGGCCTGACCACGACCGACCTCGGCATCGAGCCCGTGGCCGGGGCCCCGGCCCAGCCCCTGGCCACGTGGGACCTGTTCGTCCTCTGGCACTTGGCGGCCATGAACGAGTTCACGCCGCCCGGAGGAGGAGCCCGCAACGCGGCCCACATGGGCGCAGTGTTCCTTCCCTGGCACCGCTGGATGCTCATGCTCCTCGAAGCCAACCTCCAGCGCGTGCTGGACGACCCCGAGGCCGGGCTCCCCTACTGGGACTGGGCCGCCGACGGTGAGCTGCCCATCGACGAGCAGCCGCGGGCGCGCGTGTGGGCCGACGACTGCATGGGTGGCGACGGCAACCCCGAAAGGAGCTTCGAGCTCGAGACCGGGCCCTTCGGCGCGGGCGCCGGCTTCAACCTGCGCATCACGTCGGACGCCGAGGGTCAGGCGGTGGCCATCGACCGTCCCCTCCGGCGGCGCCAGTCCTTCTCCCGGGGAATCGGACTGCCCACGAACAGTGACGTCAAGCTCGCTCTCGAGCTCCCCGACTACGACGCCGACCCGTGGGACAACAACTCGGAAGGCTTCCGCAACACCCTCGAGGGTTGGGTCCCCTCCACGACGGCGCCGAACCTCCACAACCGGGTCCACGTCTGCATTGGGGGGGACATGGGCTCGGCCGCCTCTCCCAACGACCCGCTGTTCTACCTCAACCACTGCAACGTCGACCGCATCTGGGCCATGTGGCAGACGAGGAACCCCGACGCCGGGTACCTGCCGGGAGCCGACAGCCCCGAGGACCTGAAGCGCCACCGCATCGCGGACGACATGTTCTCCCTGTTCACCGACGTGGCGGCCACGCCCCAGGACATGCTCGACGTCGCCACCATCTACTCCTACGACCGTCTGGCCGGCTGAACTGCCGTTGATCCCGCGGTCCGGGACCTCCGGGATCCTGTGGCCGGCGGTGCCGGAGCCGGCGGCAGCGTGCCTGCTGGCGGTGCAGCACCAGCTGTCCCAGAGCCAGTGGCTCCCGCCCGCCGACCTCGAGCGACGCCAGTTCCAAGCCCTGGGCCGGATGCTGGAGCACGCCCGCGGGACCGTGCCCTTCTACCGGGACGGCGCCGCCTACGCCGGCGCGCCCCACGGCCGGGCTCCTACCCGCGCTGACTGGGCCGACCTCCCCATCCTGACCCGGGCCGACGTCCAGGACGCGGGCGACACCCTGGTGAGCGTGGACATTCCCGCCGACCACCTGCCCCTCCGTGAGGTGTTCACTTCCGGGTCCACGGGGCGACCGCTGCGCAGCGTGGGCACCCTCGTGACCCACGTGTTCTGGCTGGCCATCACCCTGAGGGACCACAAGTGGCACGGGCGGGACCTCACGGGCACCCTGGCCGCCATCCGCCCCGACCGCAGCGGGACGGTCCCTCCTACGGGCCGGGTCGACAACGGATGGGGGCCGGCCACCGACCTGGTGTTCGAAACCGGCCCCTGCGCCGTCCTCGGCGTCGAGCAGGACGTGCCCGTCCAGGCCGACTGGCTCACCGGCCAGGACCCGGACTACCTCCTCAGCCTGCCCTCCAACCTGCTGGCCCTGGCCCAGCACTTCCTGGCCACCGGCCGCACCCTCCCCCGCCTCCGGGAGGTGCGCAGCTACGGCGAGGTTCTCGGCTCCGGCGTCCGGCCTGCCTGCGAGGAGGCCTGGGGCGCGAAAGTGGTGGACATGTACAGCACGCAGGAGCTGGGCTACGTCGCCCTCCAGTGTCCTCTCCACGACAGCTATCACGTGCAGGCGGAGACGGTCTACGTGGAAGTGGTCGACGAGGACGGGCGAGCGTGCGGACCGGGCGAGACAGGCCGGGTGGTGGTCAGCGCCCTGCACAACTTCGCCATGCCCCTGTTCCGGTACGAGGTCGGTGACTACGCCGAGGTGGGCGACGTCTGCCCCTGCGGCCGGGGGCTCCCCGTGCTGAACCGCATCATGGGCCGCCAGCGGAACATGCTCACCCTTCCCACCGGCCGGCGGTTCTGGCCTACCTTCGGGGCGGCGTGGCGCGACACGGACGTCATCCGGCAGTTCCAGCTCGTGCAGCGTGAGCCGGACCACATCGAGGCCAGGATCGTTGGGCCGCGCCCCATGACGGCCGAGGAGGAGGGCCGGTTCCGGGACAACCTGGCGGCGCGCCTGGGATATCCGTTCAAGGTCTCGTTCCTGTACCTGGACCGGATCGAGCGCGACCGGAGCCTCAAGTTCGAAGACTTCGTCAGCCTGGTCCCGGAAAGGTGAGCACCGTCGCCTTCTACCAGCGGATCGCGGACATGGGGGCGGCTCCCCTGTGGCACCACGGCCGCGAGCTGCTACCCGTCGAGCCCACCGCCTCCGCCGTCCCGTCCCGGTGGCGCTACGGCCCCGTCCGGGAGGCCCTGCTCGACGCCAGTCGGCTGGTCGACCCCAAGGAGGCCGAGCGGCGCGTGCTCATGCTCCTCAACCCGGGCCTCCACCCCACCGTGGCCACCACCCCCAACCTGCTGGCCGGCGTGCAGATGCTGCTTCCGGGAGAGGTGGCCCGCGCCCACCGCCACACCGCAGCTGCCGTCCGCTTCGTCATCGAGGGCCGGGGCGCCTGCACCGTGACCGACGGCGTGCCCGTGCCCATGGAGCCGGGCGACCTCGTCCTCACCCCCAGCTGGACGTGGCACGACCACGAAAGCGCGGCGGCCGAGCCCGTGCTGTGGTTCGACGGGCTCGACCTCCCCTTGGTCCGGTCCATGGAGGCCGGCTTCTTCGAGCAGCACGCCGAGCTGCGCCAGCCGGTGACGGGGCCGGTGACCGCCGAGGGACGCCGCCCCGTCCAGTACCCCTGGGCCTCCGTCGCCCAAGCGCTGTCGTCCCTGGCCCAGGACCGGGTCGACGGCGGCGACATGGTCACCGTGGACTACGTGCACCCGTCCACCGGCGGCCCGGTGACGCGGACCATCGGGTGCCGGGCCTCGCTGCTGTCTCCCCACCGGACCAGCCACCAGCGGCGGGAGACGGCCAGCAGCATCTTCCACGTGGTCAGCGGGGAGGGCGCCTCGCTGATCAGCGACACCGAGGTCACCTGGTCCCAGGGCGACATCTTCGTGGTCCCGGGGTGGGCTCCCGCCGTGCACACCAACACCGCCGCCCAGCCCGCGCTGCTGTTCTCCATGACCGACGAGCCCGTCCTGAGGTCGCTCGGCCTGTACCGCTCGGCGTGAGCCGGATCGCCTGCCTCGACGGGGAGCCGTCGCTGCTGGAGGGGACGGGCGGCCACCGCCTCACGAGCCTGCTTCCGCCCCTCTCCCCGACGGCCACGGCGGCCGAGAGGATGCTGGCCCTCGTCCGTCACTGGCCCGACGTGCGAGCGGCGCTCGACGGCGGGGGGGCGCTCCCCGAAGTCGATCCCGAGCGGGCGGCGTGGAGCGCGCCCCTGCCCCGGCCCGGGAAGATCGTCGCCGCACCGGTCAACTACCGGGCCCACGCCGCGGAGATGGGCGCCGAGCACACCATCGAGCAGCAGGGCATCTTCCTCAAGGCCAACTCCTCGGTCATCGGGCCCGGGGGCACCATCGTCCTCCCCTACCCCGACCGGCGAACCGACCAGGAGGGGGAGCTGGCCGTCATCGTCGGCCGGAGGGCTCGCCACGTCGGCGTCGACCAGGCCCTCGACGCCGTGTTCGGCTACACCTGCCTGGTAGACGTCACCCTGCGCGGCCCCGAGGACCGCTCCGGGCGCAAGTCGTTCGACACCTTCACCCCCATGGGGCCGTGGATCACGACGGCCGACGAGGTCCCCGACCCGGACGCCCTGCTGATCCGGTGCTGGGTGAACGGCGACCTTCGCCAGGAGGCCTCCACCGCCGACCTCATCTTCGGCGTGGCCCGCCTCCTCTCCTACGTCTCCCACGTCATGACTCTGGAGCCCGGAGACGTCGTGTCGACGGGCACGCCCACCGGGGTCGGTCCCCTCGCCCCCGGCGACCGGGTGACGGTGGAGATCGACTGCGTCGGCCGGCTGGAAGTGGGCGTCGAAGCCGCGCCGGCGGCGGGCTGAATGGACTACGAGTTCTACGAACCCCTCGAGCAGACCGCCCCCCTCACCCGCAGGCTGGCCGAGACCTTCTGCCGCCCGGTCGACGGAACCCCGGCGTGCTCCTGGTACCACGGCATCTGGCCCTACCTCCGGCTCTTCGGGGTGGCCGCCGCCCCCGAGCGTGACGGTCCTTTCTTCCTCGACGCCCTGGGCGCCCTGGCCGCCACCGACCGGTACCCCCGGGTGCTGGTCTCGGGAGCGGCCGACTACTCGATGCTGGCCCACGTGGTGCGGGCCTACCGCGCGAGACCTCCCGCTCAGAGGGCCGCTCGGGCCCTGGCCACCGCCCCCGAGGCCACCGTCATCGACCGGTGCGAGACGCCGACCGTGCTCTGCCGGTGGTACGGCGAGCTGGTCGGTCTGCCCGTCGCCACCGCCACCACCGATGTCCTGGACTACGACCCCGGTCGCACGTTCGACGTGATCTGCACCCACTCGTTCCTGTCCCAGTTCCCGCCCCCGGCCCGGCCCTCGCTGCTGGCTCGCTGGCACGCGCTGCTGCGACCCGGCGGCAAGGTGGTCACCACCACCCGCATCGCCCCCGGCGCCCCCGACGGGCCGCAGGTCTTCACCCCGGCCCTGACGGAATCGTTCTGCGATCAGGTCCGGGCCGAGGCCGAACGTCGCGCCGCCGTGCTCGAGGAAACACCGCAGGAGCTGGCCGAGGCCGCCCGCCGCTACGCCGAGCGGATCGTGGCCCACCCCACCCGGTCGCTCCACGATGTCGCGGCCTTGTTTGGGGACGCCGGGTTCGTGCTGGAGCGGCTCGACGTTCGCCAGGTGGCGGGCTCGCTCGGGGGCAGCGGTGCAGGCGGTGCCGGCCGCGGCGGGGCCGGGCAGGGCACCAACCAGACGGCCACCTACGCCGAGATCGTGGCCCGTCGTGACTGAGCTGCAGGAGCTCATCGCGGCCAACGCCCCGCTGTGGGCGGGCGAGGCCGAGGTCTTCCGGACCTACTGGGACTGGTCGGGGCGGACCCGCCAGACCGACCTCCGCTGGATCGCGGGCCAGTGCTACAAGGAGCTGTACGACGGGTTCGTGCCCCGGCTCGACCAGCTGAGCCGGGAGTTCGGCGAGATCGAGCGGGGGCGGACCCCGGCAATGGTGCTGGAGGCGGCCGAAGGCGTCTACCAGGAGCTGGCTCACTACTGCGCCTTCGCCGACGCCTACGACGCCGTCCGGGGCGACGAGCCGCCCCTCGACCTCGACATCCTCAGCAACTGGAAGGAGAACGCCGAGCTGGGCGCCCTCCGGGCCCGGCACCGTCGCGACCACGGCGAGATCGGCGCCCGGGCCCAGGCCTTCACCGAGGGCGGCTACTGCACCCTCTACTCCGAGGGCATGCGTCTGGGGCCCGACGACCCCATCGCCAAGGCGTGTTCCGTGGTCTACGACGACGAGTGGGAGCACATGCTCCACGGCATCGCCGGCCTCGAGGATCAAGGCCTGGACCCCGAGGGTTGGGCCCTCCTCCGAGCGCTCACCGTCGAGCAGATGCGGCTCCGGATCCGTATGCGCAACGCCCAGTTCGGCTACCCGCTGACCGAGGCCCGATTGCGGGAGATCGACGAGGGGAACATCGAGCCTTTGCCCTTCGACTACCGGCGAGCAGGACTGGAGGCGCCATGACCGACGATGTCTCCATCGCCCTGCTGTACCCCGAGCTGCTGGGCACCTACGGCGACGGCGGCAACGCCCTGGTCCTGGCCCAGCGACTCCGCTGGCGGGGCATCCCCGCCGAGATCATCGATATCACCGCCGGGGAGACCGTCCCCACGTCCTGCAACGTGTACCTCATGGGTGGCGGCGAGGACGGCCCCCAGGCCTCGGCCGTCCGGGAACTGCGCGCCAGCCGGGCTCTGAACCGGGCCGTGGACGGCGGCTCCGCCGTCCTGGCCGTGTGCGCCGGGTACCAGCTCCTGGGCCGCCAGTTCCTGGGGCCGGACCTCCGACCCCACACCGGGCTGGGGCTGCTCGACTGCTCCACCGACCGCGGCCCTGGCGCCCGCCGGGTGGGCGAGCTGGTGGTGGAGCCGGAGACGGAGCTGGAGCTGCCCAAGCTCACCGGGTACGAGAACCACGCCGGGATCACGCGTCTCGGCCCGTCCGTCCACCCCCTGGGCCGGGTCGTGGTCGGCCACGGGAACGACCACGGTGACGGCACCGAGGGGGTCGTCGCCGGGCGCATCGTGGGCACGTATCTGCACGGTCCCGTCCTGGCCCGCAACCCGGCCCTGGCCGATCTCATCCTCTCGTGGGTCGTGGGCCCCCTCGAGCCCCTGGAGGACTCCGAGGTCACCGAGCTGAGGGAAGAGCGGATCTCCTCCGCCCGTCGCAGCCACCCCCTGGCCGGCCGCCACCTCTGGTGACCCGGCCGCCCCATGATCCTCACCCTCGACACCATCAAGGCGAACCCGCCCCCCTGGACCTAGTACCCGCTCGCCACGGCGAGGGGCAGGTCGAGCTCTGACACGGCGGCCGCCAGTGAGCGCTTGGGAGGCGCGGGTCTTCCACAGACGGCGAGGGGTCGTCCCCGTTCGTCGGTGAAGGCGACCCCGTCGGGGTCGTCGGCATTTCCGGCCATGCCCAACCCTCCCCGGTGATGCAATCGGTGGTGATGGGCGCACAGGGCGAGCAGATTCTCGGTGTCGGTGGTGCCTCCGTCCTCCCAATGCCGGAGATGGTGGATGTGGAG
>JBHENM010000069.1:0-1356 GCA_046262035.1 Acidimicrobiales bacterium
CCACGGTGACCTTGGCCCCCAGGCGGGCCAGGAGCTGGCTCTGCTCCATGCCCACGAACCCACCGCCGATGGTGACCACCCGGGCGGGCAGATCGGTCAGCTCCATGGCCGTGGTCGAGGTCAGGTAGCCGGCCTCGGCCAGCCCGGGAAGGTCGGGCACCTTGGGCTCGGCGCCGGTGGCCACCAGGTAGGACGTGGCCCGCAGCGGCCGCCCGTCGACCTCGAGGGTGTCGGGACCGGTAAATCTGGCCTCTCCGGAGATGATCTCGAAGCCGTAGGCGTCGGCCACGTCGATGTACTTGGCCTGGCGCAGCTGGCCGACCAGCTCGTCCTTCTGGGCCACCAGAGCACCCAGGTCCGCTTCTCCGGCCTCGGTGGGCAGGCCGGCGAAGGGGTGGGATGCGGCGATGTGGAAGGCGTCGGCGCCGGCCAGCAGGGTCTTGGAGGGGACGCACCCCACGTTGACGCACGTTCCGCCCACCGTGGCCCGCTCGATCACGACGACCCGGGCCCCCAGGTTGGTGGCCCGGATGGCGGCGGCGAAAGCGGCGCCTCCCGAGCCGATGATGGCCAGGTCGTATGCGCCCGCGGAGCTCGACAGAGTGGGCGAGGTGGTCTCCGCGGTGAGGGTGTAGCCGGCCTCCCGGATGGCGTCGCCCAGCACGGCCGGGTTGCCGTCGAAGCCGGCGCTGGCCCGACCTCGGCGGAAATCGGCCTGGACGGCAGTAGCCCCGGCTGCTTGCAGTGCCGCGGTCACCGAGGTCTCGCAGTGTTCACACGTCATGCCCTCGACGGCCATGGCGACTCTGGGCATCAGCTCTCCTTGGGGGTGGCGTCGATGACGCGGCAGCATGCGATCTGGGCTTCGTTGGCTTCGAGGAACCGCTTGGCCTGGCCCAGCAGCGAGCCGACCTTGCGGTTGGTCACCCGGTAGAGGGTGCGGCGACCTTTGGTGCGGCTCTGGACGAAGCCGCACCACACCAGCCAGCTCATGTGCTCCGAGACCCGGTTCTGGGTGGCGCCCAGGCGCCGGACCAGCTCCATCTGGTGCAGTTCACCCTCCTCCAGCAGCAGCTCCAGTACCCGTAGTCGGGTGGCGTCGCCCAGGGCCCGGAACAGCCGGGCCAGCAACTCACCGTCGGCCAGCACGACCGGCTCGGTCTCGACGATGGCGGGACGACCACCGGGCATAGTGCTCTCTCCTTCTGTGATCGATATAACCGAATGATACGGCTAATCGGGTGAGATGTCTACGCGCCGGGGTCGCGGGCATCGAGAGCCGCTCCCAGGCGCCGGACGTTGAACCGGCGGCCGACCTCGAAGGCGTCGGCCAGGCTGAGCAGAAACGTCCGAGGG